>CAYVFO010000114.1:0-8673 GCA_964450975.1 uncultured Elusimicrobia bacterium
GGGCGTTTCCGTGCCAGGCGATGTTGTGCTCCATGAAGGAGACGCCCTTGCCCTTCACGGTCTTGGCGACGATCGCCTGCGGCTTCCCGTCTTTCGCGGCCCAGGCCTTCGCGAGCGCCTTCTCGAGCGCGCCCAGATCGTGGCCGTCGACGCACTGCACTTCCCACTTGAAGGAGCGCAGCTTGTCGGAGAGAGGCTCGATGTCCATGACCTCGGTGACGGGGCCGTCGATCTGGCCGTTGTTGTGGTCGACGATCGCGACGAGGTTGTCGAGCTTGAACTTCGGAGCGGACATGAAGGCCTCCCAGCACTGGCCTTCCTGCATCTCGCCGTCGCCGAGGATGACGACGGTCTTCCAGTCCTTCTTGTCGAGCTTGGCCGCGCAGGCCATTCCGACGCCGACCGAGAGGCCCTGGCCGAGCGAGCCCGTCGAGAACTCGATGCCGGGCATGCGCAGGCGGTCGGGGTGGCCCTGCAGGGGCGAGCCGAGCTTCCGGAGATTCATGAGCTCCTTCTTGTCGAAGTAGCCGCGGTACGCCATCGCGGTGTAGAGCGCGGGGCACGCGTGGCCCTTCGAGAGGATCAGGCGGTCGCGGCCGTCCCAGTCCGGCTTCTTGGGATCGTGCTTGAGGAACTTCCAGTAGAGCACGGTCAGCATGTCGATCACCGAGAGCGAGCCGCCCGGGTGTCCGTTGCCGGCGGCCTCGATCATGCGGATGATGTCGAGGCGCATCTGCTTCGTCAGGGCCTTCAAGTCCGTCGAGGGAGTGGTCGCGGTGGGCATGAGGCCATTTTATCTTTTTCGGGAAGAAAAGAAGTAAAATCCCTGACCATGAAGATCAATCTTTACATCGGCGCGATCCGCAAGGCGGCCGCCTACATCAAGGCCAAGGCCCCCGGCTTCCGCCCCGACGTCGGCTTCGTCCTCGGCTCCGGCCTCGCGAAGGCCGTTCCCGCGCTCGAGAAGGCGATCACGATCCCCTACCGCGACATCCCGGGCTTCCCCCGCACGACCGTCCCCGGCCACGAGGGCAAGCTCATCCTCGGCCGCGCGCACGGCAAGGCCGTCGCCGTCATGCAGGGCCGCTTCCATTATTACGAGGGCCACGCGATGGAGTCGATCGCGCTCCCCGTCCGCGCGCTCGAGTACATGGGCCTCAAGACCTTGATCGTGACCGCCGCCGTCGGCTCCATGCGCGAGAAGGTCAAGCCCGGCCATTTCACCGTCGTCACCGACCACATCAACCTCATGGGCCGCAATCCGCTCCGCGCCTTCCACGAGGAGGAGTTCGGCACGATGTTCCCCGACATGACGCAGGCCTACGACAGGCGCCTCTCGAAGGCGATCCTCTCGATCTGCAAGAAGCGCAAGGTCAGCGCGCACGAGGGCGTGTACGTCGCGGTCGGCGGCCCCTCGTACGAGACGCCCGCCGAGATCCGCGCGTTCCGCACGATGGGCGGAGACGTCGTCGGCATGTCGGTCGTGCCCGAGGTCGTGCCCGCGCGCCAGATGGGCATCACGACCGCCGCGGTCGTCTGGACGTCGAACATGGCCGCCGGGCTGCCCGGCGCGATCCAGAACCACGGCGACGTGCTCGCGCTCGGCGCGCGCGTCTCCGACGACCTGCGCGGCGTCCTCGCCGACCTCATCAAGGCCGTCTAGGCCCGATGCTCTTCCTCGACCTCATCGCGAAGAAGCGCGACGGGGGCCGGCACACGCCGGAGGAGCTCGAGTTCGTCGCCCGCGCGTCCGCGAAGGGCCTCGTCCCCGACTATCAGCTCTCGGCCTGGCTCATGGCCGTGCTCTGCCGCGGCATGGACGAGAAGGAAACGGTCGCGCTCACGCGCGCGATGGCCGCGTCCGGCGAGACACTCGGCCTCCCCGCGACCGGCCGCCCCCGGGCCGACAAGCATTCGACGGGAGGCGTCGGCGACGGAGTTTCCCTCGCATTGGCGCCCCTCGCGGCCGCGTGCGGCCTCGACGTTCCCATGATGTCGGGCCGCGGCCTCGGCCACACGGGCGGCACTCTCGACAAGCTCGAGGCGATCGAAGGCTTCAAGGTGCGGCTCGACCTCCCCGAGATCCGCAAGCAGGTGAAGACGCTCGGCTTCTCCCTCTTCGGCCAGACCGGCGCGCTCGCCCCCGCCGACCGCACACTCTACGCGCTGCGCGACGCGACCGGCACCGTGCCCGCGCGGCCGCTGATCGTCTCCTCGATCCTGTCGAAGAAGGCCGCCGAGGAGCTCGACGCGCTCGTGCTCGACGTGAAGGTCGGGTCCGGCGCGATCTTCAGAGACGCGGCGTCGGCGCGCGGCCTCGCGAAGGCGCTCGTGCGCACCTCGAAGGGCCTGGGCATCCCGACCGTGGCCGTGCTGACCGCGATGGAGCAGCCGCTCGGCCGCTACGTCGGCAACGCGCTCGAGGTGAAGCAGGCGATCGAGATATTGCGGGGCGATGCTTCGGCCCCCGATTACCGCGAGTGCCTGCTCGCGCTCGGCGGCTGGATGCTCAAGCTCGCCGGCGTCGTCAAGACGCCGAAGGCCGGCGCCGACCTCATGGCCCAGCGCATCGCCGACGGCTCCGGCTACGAGCTGTTCTGCCGCGCGGTGCGCGCGCAGGGCGGAAGCGAGCAGGTCGTGCGCGACCCGAACCTCCTGCCCAAGGCCAAGCTCGCCCGCCGCGTCCGCGCCGCGAAATCCGGCGCGGTGTCGCGCCTCGACGCGCGCACCGTCGGCCGCGCCGCCGTGCTGCTCGGCGCGGGTCGCGCGCACAAGGAGCAGGAGCTCGACTACGGCGCGGGTCTCGAGCTCATGAAGAAGGTCGGCGACAAAGTCGAGAAGGGCGAGGTGCTCGCGGTGCTGCACGCCGCGGACGAGACCAAGCTCGCCCACGGCGAGGCCGCCTACCGCGACGCGCTCACGATCTCCCCCAAGGCGTCCCGTCCCAAATCCGTCGTGATCGAGGTCATCCGATAATGCCCAAGCTCATCGTCTCCGACCACCCGCTCGTCTCCGACAAGCTTTCGCGCCTGCGCGACAAGAACACCAACCCCCAGGACTTCCGCCGCCTGATGGCCGAGGTCGCCATGCTCATCGGCTGCGAGGTGCTCAAGGGCGTGCGCACGCGGAAGGCGAAGGTCCGCACGCCGCTGACGACCGCCGACGCGACCGTGCTCGACCAGCCCCTCGCGTTCGTCGCCGTTCTCCGCGCGGGCCTCGGCATGACGCCCGGCCTGCTCGAGCTCGCGCCCAAGGCCTCGATCGGCCACATCGGCCTCTACCGCGACGAGAAGACCTTGAACCCGGTGCGCTACTACGTGCGCCTTCCGCGCAAGCTCAAGGACCACTTCGTCGTGCTCTGCGACCCGATGCTCGCGACCGGCGGCTCGGCGTCCGAGTCGATCCACATCCTCAAGACCGACGGCGCCAAGAACATCGCCCTGCTGACGCTCTTGGCGTCGAAGCAGGGCGTGGCGCGGATTCACAAGGACCATCCCGACGTTCCCGTCTACACGGCGGCCGTGGATGCGGTCCTCAACTCCCACGGCTACATCGTCCCCGGCCTCGGGGACGCCGGCGACCGGCTCTTCAACACCTAGGGCCGCAAGGTCAGCACGACGTACTCCGGCGGCACGCCGAACCGAACCGGCAGGACGCTCGTGCCGACTCCCGTCGTCACGAACATCTGCTTCTCCCCCTCGCGGATGAGGCCGCGCGCGTAGCGCTGGCCGAAACGGGAAGGAACGATCGGGCTTCCGACGAACGGCAGACGAACTTGGCCGCCGTGCGTGTGGCCCGCCAAGGTCAGCGCGACCCTGTCGGGTAGCTCGGGGAAGATGTCGGGCTCGTGAACGAGGGCCACGACCGTTTCGCCGGCCGGAACGTCCTTAAGCGGCTTTTTCGCGTCAGGATCGCCTTCCCAATAATCCGACAGACCGAGCAGCCGGAAGGCCCCGCCATCCTTTCTGATCTGAGCCGTCTCGTTCTCCAGTACTGTGATGCCGCGCGAAGCGAAAGCTTCTCGTACGCGCTTCCGATCAAGCCACCAATCGTGATTGCCGAGCACGGCGTAGACGCCCAGCGGCGCCTTGAGGCCGGCGAGAATCTCGGCCGTTTCCTCGGGAGACACGAAGCGCCCGCCGAGTGTGCCGTGAATCACGTAGTCTCCGAGCAGAATGATCGCATCGGGCTCGGCCGCATTGACGCGGGCCACGAGCCGTTTCATGCGGCGTTTCCCGTTGAACGGCGTGCCGACGTGGAGGTCTGATATCGCAGCGATGCGCATGCCGTCGAGGGCGGCGGGCCAGCCAGCCGGGCGTATCTCTACTTTCCGCTCCACGAGGACGAACGTTGGCTCGATGGCGAAGCCCCAAACTAGGCATGCCAGCGCGGAATAGAACAGAACCCGCTCGAGCTTCTTCCAACGAGTCATAGTCCCAGGCTACAAAAGAAAAGCCCCGCCCGGGAGGACGGGGCTCGCGGTGCGTCCTTGAGACTTCAGCCGCAGGTGTTCGGCCACTGGCACGTCGTCACCGGCGTCGCCGCGATGATCACGGGAGCCGAAGACGTCGCGCAGCGATTGGGCCACACGCACGGCTGGAACTGGGCCGTCTGAACCGGCTGCGTCGCCGGGGCCGTCAGGAACGTCGCGAGAATCAGAGTCATCATAAAGTTGTCCTCCTTTGCTGATGACAGAGTATCGCTTCCGCGCGCGGTGCCCGAAGGACCCGCGTCAAAACCGGGACTTGATCGCCGTCACTTGATCGCGCTCAATGGGACCTTCGACCCCCAAAAAGAAGAAGACCCCGAGGGGTCGGGGTCTTCTCACGTCAGCCGGTTCGAGCGGCTTAGAGCGGGCGGCTTAGGACGTCTTGCCGCACTTGCGCGGCCACACGCAGGTGGTGAACTGCGCGACGGCCTCGTCGGCCTTGAGCTCGAGCACGGGGAGGACCTGAGAGGTCTCCTCGGTCTTGCAGACGTTGGGCCAGACGCACGGGCGGAACTGGGCGGTCTGCTGCGCGGGCTGAGTGGAGCAGACGTTGGGCCAGACGCAGGGGCGGACCTGGGCGGTCTGTTGCGCGGGCTGGGCGTTGAAAAGCGAGAGCGTCAGTAGGAGATTGATCATGCATACAGTATACGGCGCGCGTGAAAAATCTCCGATGCGCGGAGTCAACCGCGATGCTTGATAGGCCTCATTGATCTAGGTCAAAGGTCCTAGGCGCTCTAGGACGAGGGCCCGGGCCGAAGGGCCCGGATCAGTTCGCGGCGCCGGACAGCGCGCGCAGGCGGTCTTCGCTGAGGATGAGGAGATCCTTGTCCTTCTTGCGCAGGATCTCGCGCTCCTCGAAGTCCTTGAGGAGGCGCACCGTCGTCTCGATCGTCAGGCCCGCCATCTCGGCGAGGTCGCGGCGCTTGATGCCGGCCACCACGGGGTAGGGCTTGCGGGACTGCATCATGCGGATGAGGATGTCGGCCAGGCGGCCGCGCGCGGGCTTGAAGGCGATGTCGCGCGCCTTGTTCTCGCCGCGGCGCACGTCGCGCGCGAGCTCGCGCATGAGCGCGTGGGCGGCGTGCGGGTACTTCGTGAGGAAGTTGTAGAAGGTGCGCGTGTCGATCATCGACACGACCGAGGGCTCGAGCGCCTCGCCCGTTCCGGTGTACGGGCCTTCGTCGGCGAGAAGCGTGACGTGACCGAGGAGGTCGCCGGGCGACTCGACGCGCGTCGTGAGCTGCTGGCCGGTGCGGCTCGACTTGTAGACCTTCACCTTGCCGGTGCAGACGACGTAGAGGCCCTGCGGCATCGCGCCTTCGTGGAAGACGACCTCGCCGCGCTTGAAGGGGTGCGCGAGACGGATCTCGCGCCAGGCCTTCTTGGATTCTTTAGTGCCGAGAAGCTCGTAGAAGCAGTTCTTCTTGAACGGGCACCAGTCGCAGTTGGGGGCGTCGCGCTTCGAGTAAGCCACGCCTCAATATAGCAATTTGGGAAGCGTCGCTAGGGGCGCGGCGGGTAAACCGACATTTCTTCGCTTCCGCCTTCCCCCACTCCGGCCGACGGGAAGACGGACGAGTAGATGCTCGCCGCGTCGGGGCCGCGCACGACCGTCGCCGCGCTTCCCGCGAGCGCGCGGCGCTCGCCGTCCTCGAGCAGCAGGTGCGCGCCTTCCCAGCGTCCGCCGCTCAAGCTCGCCGCGGTGGGAATCGCGGCGCGCCCCTCGTTGCCCTTGCGCTTGCCGCCCTCGAGGCGGAACTGGTCGATGGAGTGCACGCGCTTGACCGCGAACGGCTTGCCGCTCAGCCCGGGCACCGGGAACTCGTAGGCGCGCGCGGCGGCGCGGCGCCCGGCGCGCCGGACGGCGAGGCGCGACGTTCCGTCGGGCGCGACGGTCAAGGTGAGCGCGAAGCGCTCGCCGGGCTCAAGGTAGATGTCGTCGGAGGCGCCGGGTTCCGGGTTGCGCCACCCTCCCCGGCTCGTGCGCCAGTAGACGCGGTACGCCCACTTGCCGGTGTCGCGGCCGTCCGCGCCGTAGACGTGATCCCAGATCAGGCCCGCGTCCACTTCCGCGCCGTCCGCGCCGAGGCCGACGTAGACGTCGGGGCGGTCGAGCGGGCCGGACTTGTAGGCTTCCTCGCCCGAAGCGGCTTCGTGCTCGCGCGCGGGGTCGAAGGAGGGCTTGGGCAGGACGCCCCAGGCCTCGATGCCGCGGGCGGAGACGCCGGCGGCGGACTCGACCTTGCGGAACCAGGCGCCGCGCGCGGCGGGGTCGATGGAGAAGAGGCTCTGAGCCTGGACGGGAGCCGTCAACGCGAGCAAGAGTAAAGCCGGGGACATGTCCCCTCCTTTAAACTACTTAGCGCAGAGCGACGCGGTCGGCGTACGAGGCGACGGTCGAGCGGAAGCCGGGGAGGTCGCGGACCGCCTCGAGCTCGACGTCCGTCTTCGCCTGCATGACGTAGCGGCGGATGTCGTTGGGGCCGGCGCACGCCTGGAACGACTCCTTGAGGGAGTTCAAGGCGGCGGCGGTCTTGCCGGACATCGCGTGGGCGATGGCGATCTGGTAGTGCGCCGACGGGTTCATCGGGTTCTGCTGCAGCGACTTCTGCAGCGAGCGCTCGGCGACGTCGGAGGAGCCGAGCTTGTTGTAGGCGGTGCCGATCTTCTCGTAGATCTGCGCCTTCTGGAACACCGAGAGGGTCATGCGCTCGGAGTCGATCGCCAACGCCTCGTTGTAGGCGGAGACGGCCGACAGGTAGCGGCGGAACTTGAACTCGACGTTGCCCTCGGCGATCTTCTCGAGGACGGCCTGGTCCTGCGCGGGGGCCGCGGGCTTCGGAGCGGTGTCGCGGATCGCGTCGCGCATCTCTTCGCCGCGGGCGTCCACGGAGGCGGTCATCGTCCCGTCCTCGCCTTCGGCGATGCCCATCGCCTTGCGGGTGGCGGGCTCGGCGATCAAAGTCGCGAAAGCGGGGTCGCGGCGCACGGCGTCGCGCAGCTTGTCGGCCTGGCCGTTCTTCATCGCCTTGGTCATGGCCAGCTCGACGTTCGAGACGGCCTTCGGCGCGTCCTGCATCTTGAGGCGCAGGCGGGCGGCATGCATCGGGATCAGGGCCTTATTGGGAGCGGCGCGGAAGGCCATCTTGTAGGCATCGAGCGCCTTGTCGTAGGAGTTCACGGCCTCGTAGCACAGGGCCATCGAGAAGTACAGGCGGGAAGCGTCCGGGAGCTCCTTGAGCGAGGGGTCCAGGGAGAGGGCCATCGCGTAGGCGTCGATCGCGGACTGGGCGTCGTCGCGGTCGGCGGCCTCGGTGGAGCCCAGCTTGAAGCCGCGCTGGTAGTGCGCCCAGCCCAGCAGGAAGTAGGAGGACACGGTGCCCTCGGCGCGCACGGCCTTGTTGAAGGCCGAGATCGCCGCGGAGTTCTCGCCGCGGTCCAGGTTGGCCAGGCCCTCGGACATGCGCGCCTGCGCCGCCGGGTTCATCTTGGGCTTCCCGGACTTCTTGACCTTCGCCTCGGCCGGAGGGGTGCACAGAAGGGCGGCCATGGCGATGGTGAGGACGGTTCCGATCGTCTTCGTCGAGTGGTTTCCCTTCATGCCTAAAGTATAGCGGCGCCGGGGAGGGGTCGGGAGGGTCCCGGGGCCCCCATGCGAGTAGGCCCAAGGGCCTACCTATAGGTAAAGGGACGGATAACGCCCTCTAGGGGACCTCCCCCGAGCGTGTGCTATAATGTCGACCTTCGGTGGCCGTAGCTCAGCTGGTTAGAGCGCAGCGCTGTGAACGCTGAGGTCGGGGGTTCAAGTCCCCTCGGTCACCCCAGTTTTAAGTTTCGCGGTCGCGTCAGAAAATTCAGCTGACGCGGCCGCGACTTTTTTCTGTTCACCGATCTGCACCTTCGGGGTCCCTGAATCGAGGGATTTTCCAAACTCCGAAGGGCGGCGAGCATAAACTGGAGCCGGTTTGGGTCTTCGGTGAACTCGAGTTTGAAGCGACTCGTGACGAAGAATTGCCCCGACTTGTGGCGAGGTAAGACGATCTCGCCCGACTTGGTTACGTATGGGTTGCGAGGCTTCAAATGTCGCCGGAGAGCCGATGGATCATGGCTCGAGGCTGGCCCGCAGATCTTTCATCAGGAGCATTAGCAGGCTGCTGAAAAACCCCTGGCGCCCGGCTTGACAG
>CAYVFO010000115.1:0-1389 GCA_964450975.1 uncultured Elusimicrobia bacterium
GATCGCCCCGGTCCTGCGGCGCATCTACGACCAGATGGCCGAGCCCAAGTGGGTCGTCGCTTTCGGCGTCTGCACGTGCACGGGCGGGTTCTACAACAACTACTCGACCGTCCAGGGCATCGACACGATCATCCCGGTCGACCTCTACATCCCGGGCTGCCCGCCGCGCCCCGAGACCGTCATCCAGGGCCTGACGATGCTGCAGGAAAAGATCCAGAAGACGGGCGGGAGGCCCCGGTGATGCGCGGAGAGGTTCGCGAAGTCGCCGCCGCGTCCGCCCGCGCCGAGCTCGAGAGGCTCAAGGCCGAGGGCTTCAACATGCTCGTCGACCTGACGTGCGTCGACCGCCAGGCGCAGGGCCGCTCGCCGCGCTTCGACGTGATCTGGCGCGTGATGAAGCTCGACGCCGATTCCGGAATGGATCTCTGGCCGATCGCCGACTGGCTCGAGCGCGAGGTCTGGGACATGTTCGGCGTGAAGTTCGCCGACCGCCCGGGCATCAAGCGCCTGCTCATGTACGAGGAGTTCCAGGGACACCCGCTGCGCAAGGACTATCCGATCGCCAAGCGCCAGCCGCTGATCGGCCCGAAGAACGGCGAGAAGGCCGGCAGCCCGAGCTTCAACATCCTGCGGCCGACGGTCACGGGCGAATGAGATGAGCGGAACCGACCAGAAGACGTACATGCTCAACATGGGGCCCCAGCATCCCGCGATGCACGGCGTCGTGCGCCTCGTGCTCGAGCTGCACGGCGAGTCGATCGTCTCCGCCGACGCCGAGATCGGCTACCTCCACCGCGCCTTCGAGAAGCACGCCGAGTCCGAGACGTGGAACAACGTCGTGCCGTGGACCGACCGCCTCAACTACGTCTCGCCTCTGATCAACAACGTCGGCTACGCGCTCGCCGTCGAGAAGCTCGCGGGCATCGACGTCCCGGAGCGCGGACAGTACATCCGCGTGATCGCGTGCGAGATCTCGCGCGTGACGGACCACCTCACCTGCGTCGGCGCCTCCGCGATGGAGCTCGGCGCGTTCACCGTGTTCCTGTACATGATCAAGGCGCGCGAGTACCTCTATCAGCTCGTCGACCAGCTGACCGGCGCGCGCATCACGACCGCGTTCACGCGCGTCGGCGGCGTCAAGGGCGACCTGCCCGAGACTTTCGCGGCCAACTTCGCCGAGGCCGCCGCGAAAGTGCGCGAGGCCGTCGCCGAGAGCGACAAGCTCCTGACCAAGAACCGCATCTTCATGGACCGCATGGAGGGGACGGGCGTCATCTCCAAGGCCGACGCGATCGCCTGGGGCATCACGGGCCCGTTCCTGCGCTCGACCGGCGTTCCCTACGACGTGCGCCGCGCCCACCCGTACGCCGTCTACGACAAGCTCGACTT
>CAYVFO010000115.1:1399-4381 GCA_964450975.1 uncultured Elusimicrobia bacterium
GCCGGCGACAACTACGACCGCTACCTCTGCCGCATGGCCGAGATCGAGCAGTCCCTGCGCCTCGTCGAGCAGGCGCTGGCGAAGCTCCCCGCGGGGCCGCACTCGCTCTCTCCGAAGGAGATGAAGTACGCCTACGAGTTCCAGGACGCCGGCAAGTTCGGCGACACCGCCCTTCTCCAGAAGTACGCCGCGAAGGTCGACCAGACGCTCGAGGGCATGGGCAAGGACGCGCAGCCCGGCACGCGCGTCCTCGACCGCAAGGTGACCTTGCCCGCCAAGGAGAACACCTACGGCAACATCGAGGGGCTCATGAACCACTTCGAGCTCGTCATGTGGACGTGGGGCATCAAGATTCCGCCGTCCGAGGGCTACTTCGCGGTCGAGGGAGGCAACGGCGAGTTCGGCTTCCACCTCGTCGCCGACGGCGGCGACGGCCCGTACCGCGTGCGCTGCCGCCCGCCGTGCTTGAACCCGATGGCCGCTTTGCCCGGATTGCTCAAGGGCGCGCAGATCGCCGACATCATCCCGACCTTCGGCTCGGTCAACATGATCGCGGGGGAGCTCGACCGATGACTCCCGCCGCCGTCAAGGAAGCGATGAAGAACGCCTTCACTCCCGAGCAGGAGAAGCAGCTCGTCGCCTGGACGAAGAAGTACCCGTACACGAACCTCGGCCTCATAGAAGCTTTGAGGGCTGTTCAAGACTGGCACCGCCAGGTCCAGCCCGCGGCCGCGGCCCGCGTCGCCGAGATCTTCAATCTCCCGTTCTCGCACGTCTGGGGCGTCGCGACGTTCTTCCCGACGTTCACGCAGTGGAAGACCGGAGAGAAGCGCGTCGGCATCTGCCACGGCCTCACGTGCTTCCTCGCCGGCTCGAACAAGATGGAGAAGTGCCTCGAGAAGACGCTCGGCGTCCCCGAGAAGAAGGCGACCGCCGACGGCAAGCTCTCGTGGGAGACCATGGAGTGCCTGGGCAGCTGCGACCACGCGCCCGCCCTCCAAATTAACGACCGCTTCGTCGGCAAGGCGACCGAAGCCCTCGTCGAGGGCCTGAAGAAATGAAGATCCTCACGAAGCACTTCGACGAGGCCAAGTACCACGAGCTCGAGACGTACAGGAAGCTCGGCGGCTACGCGGCGCTCGCCAAGGCGCTCAAGACCGACCGCAAGGCGCTGCTCGAGGAAGTGAAGAAGTCGAACCTGCGCGGCCTCGGCGGCGCCGGCTTCCCGACCGGCCTCAAGTGGGAGACCGTCCCGTCCGAGGAGAAGGTGCCCGGCCCGCGCTACGTCGTCGTCAACTGCGACGAGTCCGAGCCCGGCTGCTACAAGGATCGCATCCTCGTCACGCGCGCCCCGCACCAGCTCATCGAGGGCCTGCTCATCGCGTCACACGTGATCGGGGCGAAGGACTCCTTCATCTTCATCCGCGGCGAGTACCAGGTCCAGTACGACATCATCGAGAAAGCGCTCGACGAGGCCGAGAAGGCGGGGCTCTGCGGCGCGGTCAAGATTCACCTCATGCGCGGCGCCGGCGCCTACATCTCCGGCCTCGACACCGCGCTGCTCGAGACGATGGAAGGCAAGAAGGCCTGGCCGCGCCAGCCTCCGCCCTTCCCGACCGTCGCCGGCCTCATGGCCAAGCCGACCGTCGTCAACAACGTCGAGACGCTCTCGATGCTCCCGTTCATCGTGAATGAGGGCGGCGAGGCCTTCGCGAAGCTCGGCACGCCCAAGTCCGGCGGCACCGTCGTGTTCTCGATCTCCGGCTCCGTCGAGCGCCCCGGCCTCTACGAGTTCCCGATGGGCGTGAAGCTCCGCGAGGTGCTGAGCGCCTGCGGCGGCCCGCTCCCGGGCCGCAAGCTCAAGGGCGTCATCCCGGGCGGCACGTCCATGCCGCCGTTGATGGAGAAGGATCTCGACATCTCGCTCGACTTCGACAGCGTGCGCGCCGCGGGCACGTTCCTCGGCGCGGGCGGCATGATCGTCCTCGACGACACCGTCGACGCCGTCGAGGTCGCGCACAACATCGAGCGCTTCCTGACGCACGAGTCCTGCGGCCAGTGCACGCCGTGCCGCGAGGGCTCGTTCTGGTCGGAGCGCATCCTCGAGCGCATGCTCCACGGCGAAGGCGTGGCCGAGGACGTCCCGAACCTCCAGCGCATGGGCGACAACATCACCGGCAAGGTCATCTGCGCGCTCGGCGATACGGTCGGCATGGTGCTCAAGGGCTACATCGGGCGCTACCCCGAAGATTTCAAGAAGAGAATCCCCAATGGGTAAGATCGTCAAGTACAAGCTCAACGGCGTGGAGCGCGAAGCCCCCGAGGGCCAGCTCGTCATCGAGGCCGCGAAGGACGCGGGCGTCGAGATCCCGCACTACTGCTACCACCCGGCGCTCGGCAACCCCGGCAACTGCCGCATGTGCATCGTCGAGGTCGCGGGCGCCCCGAAGCCCCAGGTCTCCTGCCGCACCGGCGTGCGCGAGGGCATGGACGTCAAGTCCGACTCCGAGGTCGCCAAGCGCGCGCAGACCTCCGCGCTCGAGCTGCACCTGGTCAACCATCCTCTCGACTGCCCCGTCTGCGATCAGTCCGGCGAGTGCGGCCTGCAGGACTACTACATGAAGATCGGGCAGTATCAGAGCTCGGTCCGCGAGGACAAGCAGCACAAGGGCAAGCGCATCGAGGCGGGCCCGCACGTGATGCTCGACCAGGAGCGCTGCATCCTCTGCACGCGCTGCACCCGCTTCGTCGACAACGTGACCAAGACCCACGAGCTCGGAATTTTCCAGCGCGGCCACACGGAGTTCGTCGACGTGACTCCGGGAATGACGCTCGACAACGCCTACTCGGGCAACGTCGTCGACATCTGTCCAGTCGGCGCGCTCACCGACCGCGACTTCCGCTACAAGGTCCGCGTCTGGTACCTCGACAAGACCGACTCGATCTGCCCCGGCTGCTCGCGCGGCTGCAACATCACGGTCC
>CAYVFO010000115.1:4391-8668 GCA_964450975.1 uncultured Elusimicrobia bacterium
GTCCACACGAACACGAAGCGCCCGTGGCACAACGACGGCAAGCGCGTCGCGCGCCTCAAGCCGCGCGTGAACCCCGACGTCAACGGCCACTGGATGTGCGACGACGGCCGCTACGACATCGCGCGCCTCGACGCCGGCCGCCTCGGCAAGGTCGTGCGCCTGGCGCCGTCCAAGACCGAGCTCTCGTGGGCCGACATGGCCGCCGAGCTCGCGGGCGTCCTGCGCTCCGGCATCGCCAAGAACGGCCCCGACGGCCTCGCCGTCGTCGCCTCCGGCGCGCTGTCCAACGAGGACTGGGACGCCTACAAGGCGTTCTTCGTGGACGAGCTCAAGCTCAAGAGCCACTACTTCTCCGCCGAGCCCGACCAGGTCGGAGAAGAGGACGCGCTCCTCCGGCGCCGCGAGAAGGTCCCGAACCTCAAGGGCGCCGAGGCGCGCGGCCTCAAGTCCGGCTCGTTCGACGAATTGAAGAAGCGGATCTCGGACGGAAAGGTCTGGGGGCTGTACGTCATCGAGAGGGACCTCGCGAAGATCTGGGGGGGCGAAGCGAAAGCCCTGCTCTCCAAGGTCGGCGCGACCGTTCTCCAGGGCCCGAACAAATACGAGCTCGGCGACGACTTCGCCTACCGCCTGCCGGCCACGGCTTACGTCGAGGAAGAGGGTCACTTCACCAATTTCGAGGGCAAAGCGCAGAAGTACCACGCGGCGCTCGATCCGATCGGCTCCGCGCGCCCCGACCACGAGATCTTCGCGCTCCTCGGCAAGGCCGTCCGCGCCGCGTCGGCGGAGGTGGCCGCGTGACCGCCGCCTTCCCGCTCCAGGACGTGCTCTTCACGCTCGCGAAGGTGCTCTTCGCGATCGTCGGCTTCGGCCTCAACATCGCGGGCTTCCTCGGCTGGGTCGAGCGCAAGCAGAGCGCCGTCATGCAGGACCGCATCGGCGCCAATCGCGCCGCGATCTTCGGGATCAACATCCTCGGCCTGTTCCATCCGATCGCGGACGCGATCAAGATGCTCACGAAGGAGGACTTCGTCGCGAAGGGGGTCCACAAGCGCCTGCACTGGCTCGCGCCGGTCATCTCCCTCGGCTGCGCGATGTTCTGCCTCGCGGCGCTCCCGTTCGGCGGCACGATCCAGTTCGCGGGCCGCGGCTGGGACCTCCAGCCGATCGCCTCGTCCGTCGGCGTGCCGATGATCCTCGGCGCGCTCGCGTTCGGCGTGCACGGCATCGTGATGGCGGGCGTCGCCGCCGGCTCGAACTACGGCCTGCTCGGCGCGATGCGCGGAGCCGCGCAGATGATCGCCTACGAAGTCTGCCTCGCGTCCTCGCTCGCCGCTCCGCTGTTCCTGTACGGCACGCTCGACCTCCAGGCGGCCGTGACGTGGCAGGCCGCGCACGCCTGGGGCATCCTCTACCAGCCGCTCGCGTTCATCCTGTTCCTCACGGCGGGCGCCGCGGTGACGAAGCGCACGCCCTTCGATCTGCCCGAGGGGGAGAGCGAGATCGTCGGCTACCACGTCGAGTACTCGGGCATGAAGTTCGGCATGTTCCTCATGACCGACTTCTTCGAGTCGATCGTGATCTGCGGCGTCATCACCGCGCTGTTCCTCGGCGGCTGGCTGATCCCGGGCCTCGACCTCCCGTCGATGGGCCTCCTCGGCGGCGCGCTCATGGTCGCCAGCTTCACGACGAAGGTCATGCTCCTGCTCTTCCTGCTCATGCAGATCCGCTGGACCTTGCCGCGCTTCCGCTTCGACCAGGTCCTCGACCTCGGCTGGAAGAACCTCCTGCCCCTCTCGCTCGTCAACTTCGTCGTCACGGTCTGGGCGGTCTATCTATGGCGATAACGATCAAGCCGGTCGTCCGGCCGCAGCGCACCTTCGCGACGCAGATCTATCTCGTCGAGGTCTGGAAGGGCCTCGGCCTGACCTTCCGCCACCTCTTCGTGAACCTCTTCCGCCACACGATGCGTCTCGTCGGCGTGAAGTCCTTCGCGCCCGGCTCCGTCACGATCCAGTATCCCGAGGACCCCGCGGTGCTCGGCAAGCGCGCGCGCACCCGCCATCGACTGCTCAAGCGCGACGACGGCGCCCCGCGCTGCACCGCGTGCCTCCTCTGCGAGACGATCTGCCCGGCCAAGTGCATCCGCATCACCGCCGAGAACGCGCCCGATCCCAAGATCGAGAAGCGCGCCAAGACCTTCGACATCGACCTCGGCATGTGCGTGTTCTGCGGCTACTGCGTCGAGGCCTGCCCCGTCGACGCGATCCACATGGACGCCAACGAGGTCGAGATCTCCTCGTTCACGCGCAAGGACATGATCTGGTCCATGGACCAGATGCTCGGCGCGTCGCCCAAGCCCTCGACTTCGTACCCTCCGAAGCCCTGAGCGTCCCCAAGAGCGCGGCCCTGCTCGCGTCCTGCGCGCTCGCGAAGGCCCCCGGCGGCTGCCGCTGGTGCGGGGGAGAGCTGACGGGCCGCCGGACCACCTGGTGCCGCCCGCGCTGCTCGAACGCCTTCTGGGCCAATCACTGGTGGCCTCGCTCGCGCCGCGCGGCGAAGAAGCGCGACAAGTACCGCTGCCGCTCCTGCGCCGGGCGCGCCCCGCTCGAGGTCAATCATCTGGCGCCGTGTCTGGGCGCGCACAAGATTCTGAGCTGCTCCCACCATCTCGCCAACCTCGAGACTTTGTGCGTCCCGTGCCACAGAGCGCACACGAGCGGCTTGTCACGGAGCCGTCGAATTGGCAACATGAAGGCATGATCACTCCCTTCCTGTTCGTCGCGATCCTCATCACGGGCCTCGTCGTCCTCTCCAAGCGCTCCGAATGGTGGGACGGCCGCGCCGTCAACTCCCAGGTCCTCAGCGGCATCATCGTCAAGCTCGGCGGCACGGCCGTCGTGCTCGCCGTGGCGGCGGGCATCGTCGCCGGCTCCGTCGTGATCGTGCCGCCCGGCCATCGCGGCGTGATCTTCAACCGCGTCTCCGGCATCAAGCCCGTCGCGCTCAACGAGGGCTTGAATTTCGTCATGCCCGTCCTCGAGACCGCGATCGTCATGGACGTCCGCGTCCAGAAGGACAGCTACGACGCGACCGCCGCGTCGAAGGATTTGCAGACCGTCCACACGAAGGTCGCCCTCAACTACCGGCCGGTCCCCGAGATGACCCCGAAGCTCTACTCCGAGGTCGGCTGGGACTACTCCGACCGCGTGATCGCCCCGGCCGTCCAGGAAGCCGTCAAGGCGACGACCGCGCGCTTCACCGCCGAGGAGCTCATCACCCACCGCGAGGAGGTCAAGAAGATCATCCAGGAGGCCGTCGAGAAGTACGTCTCCAAGGTGAACATCCGCGTCGAGGAGCTCTACATCACCGATTTCGACTTCTCGCGCCAGTTCGCCGAGGCGATCGAGTCCAAGCAGATCGCCGAGCAGACCGCACTCAAGGCCAAGCGCGACCTCGACCGCATCAAGATCGAGGCCGACCAGAAGATCGCCACGGCGCGCGCCGAGGCCGAGTCGCTGCGGATGCAGAAGGAGGCGATCACGCCCCAGCTCATCCAGCTGCGCCAGGTCGACGCCCAGAAGCTCGCGATCGAGAAGTGGGACGGCCGCATGCCCACCGTCATGATGGGCGGCGGCTCGACGCCCCTGCTCGACTTGAGCTCCCTGACGCGCGGAAAGTAGCGCCCGCCGGGCCCTTGCGGGGGGAGGCCCTTCCGTCTACAGTAGACCATGCGCTCCCGTCGGGGACAGGCCTCGGTCGAGTACATGCTGCTCCTCTGCGCGGTCTTGACCATGGCCCTGCTGACCGGAGCGTTCCTCGCCAAGTTCGGGCGCGGCCTGGTCGACCGCATGGCCGAGAAGCTCTTCGAGGCCGTCATCATCCTGGCCCTCCCTTAACCTTTCGTTCAGGGATCGTTTCGTCGACCGGGGCGCCTCCCGGGGCTATCCTAGGGGCATGACCACCAAGGAAGCCGTGTTCGCGGGCCTGTGGGGCGGCAACTTCCTCGTCGTCTGCGGCCTCAACCCGGGAGACGTCGGGCACTGCATCGGCGTGCTCATCCTGTACTCGGCCGCCTTCTTCCTGTTCGCGCCCCTCCACGGCGCGATCCTCCTGGGCGTCTGGACCGCCTACGGCCTCGACAGGGCCTCCTCGACCGAGGAGGGGGCGTTCTGGCGCGCCGTCCAGCGCATGTTCACGGCCGAGTCCTTGGTCTATTGGGCCGTCTACTGGGGCATGGTCCTCGAGGTCGTTCCTCTCCATATAAGGCTGTAGGC
>CAYVFO010000116.1:0-8639 GCA_964450975.1 uncultured Elusimicrobia bacterium
CCGCGCGCCGCGGCCGCGCTCGCGGCGATCGCCTCCGCCGCGCTGCTGCTCGCCGCCGCCGGCGCGCTTCTCTCTCGCGCGCGGGAGGCCCTGCGGGAGGAGTCGGAGGCGCACGCGAACCTTCTGTTCGCGCGGCGCGCCGGTCTCGCCGCCACCGCGCTCGTCGTCGCCTGCTCATGCGGGCTCTGGGAGGCCCTGCGGTGAGCGCGGCGATCTCCTTCCGCGGCGCCTCGAAGATCTACCGGCGCTCCCATCTCGGCCGCGTCACGGAGACCAAGGGCCTCGAGGGCCTCGACCTCGAGGTGCGGCGCGGCGAGGTCTTCGGGCTCCTCGGGCTCAACGGCTCGGGCAAGACGACCTCGATCAAGCTGCTCATGGGCCTGCACCTGCCGACGAAAGGGACGGTCGAGGTCCTCGGCGCGAGCGTTCCGGACGTCGAGTCGCTCGCCCGGATCGGCTACGCGCCCGAGGCGGCGTACCTCAACCGCTCGATGACCGGCCGGGAAAACCTCGCCTTCTTCGCCGCGCTCTCGCGCATCCCCGCGTCCGAGCGCGCGGGCCGCGTCGCCGCCATGCTCGACAAAGTCGGCCTCGCGCACGCGGCCGACAAGCGGCTCTCGGAATACTCGAAGGGCATGCTCCAGCGCGCGAGCCTGGCGCAGGCGCTGATCCACGACCCGGAGCTCGTGATTCTCGACGAGCCGGTCACCGGCCTCGACCCGCTCGCGATCAAGGAGGTCCGCGCCCTCATCCTCTGGCTCAAGTCCAAAGGCAAGACCGTGCTCTTCTCCTCGCACGACATCTCCGAGGTAGAGAAGGTCTGCGACCGCGTCGGCATCCTCAGCGGCGGCAAGCTCGTGCGGACGATGGCGCAGAATGAGTGGGCCGGACGCGCGGGCGCGCTCGAGGACGCCTTCGCGGCCGCCGTGACGCGCACCGACGGCGTCGGGGAGATACGGCTCGACTAGCATGGAGACCATCCGCGCCGTCGCCGCGTACACGATCCGCGAGCACGTCCGCCACAAGGCGTGGCTCTCGTCCGCCTTGTTCGGCTTCGCGCTGATCGCGGGCGGACTGGTCGCGTCGATCCTCGCCCAGACCGAGCGCGCGCGGCTGATGCTCGACCTCGGCTTGTCGGCCAACGAGGCGATCTCCCTCGTCACCGCGGTGTTCCTGACCGTGCACCTCCTGCTCGAGGAGATCGAGTCGCGCGCGGTCTTCCTCGTGCTCACCCATCCGGTGCGCCGCCGGGACTATCTGCTCGGACGCTGGCTCGGCACGCTCGTCTCGATCGGCGCCGCGATGGCCGCGATGGGGCTCGCGCACCTGCTCGTGCTCCAGTTCTTCGGCGGCGTTCCGCTCGGCCGCTTCGCCGCGGCGCTCGGCTGCTCGTTCGCCAAGGTGGCGACGATGAGCGCGCTCTCGCTGACGCTCTCTCTCGCCCTGACGTCGGAGGCCGCGGCGACGTCGTTTTCGATCTTCTTCTGGACTCTGGGCCACTTCACCGCCGAGCTGCGCTTCGTCGCGGAGCGCGCCGGCGGCGCCTCGAAGGCCCTCCTGCTGACCTTCGCCCACGTCGCCCCCGACTTCGCGCGCTTCAACTTCCGCGACGCCTGGCACGCGGCCGCTCCGGCCTGGCCTTGGCTCGGCTGGGCGGGGCTTTACGCCGCGGCCTACTGCGCGGCCTGCCTCGCGCTCGCCTCCGAGCTCTTCGAGCAGAGGGAGTTCTGAAGGTCCGGTCGCGCGGCGCGCTCGGCGTCCTCGCCGCGGCGGCGGCCGCCGCGTGCCTCCTCGGCGCCTCGATGCGCGCCTCCTACGACCCGCGCATGCCGCTTTTGTCCGAGCTGAGGTCGGGGCCGTTCGCCCTGCAGGACGCCGCCCTGTCCGCCGGCGGTTTCCGCGCGGCCGCCGCGGACCTGGCCTGGATCCAGCTCCTCCAGTACGCGGCCGGCGTCCCCCAGCCCGGCCTCGAGGACGATCCGTCGCGTCCCTACACGCACCTCAAGGACCTGTGCCTGCGCGTCTCGCGCCTCGATCCGTCCTTCCACGCCGCGACCTTGCTCGGCGCCGGCATGCTCGGCTGGTTCCACGGCGTCGACCGCCCCGACGAGGCCGCCGAGCTCCTCGAGGAGGGGCTCCGGCGCACGCCCGATCAGCCGTCCTACGCCCTCTACCTCGCCGCGCTCGCCTTCAAGCGCCGGGGGCAGGCCGACGAGATGATCGCGGCGCTCGAGTCGGTGTTCGACCGCCCCGAAACGCCGACGACGATGAAGACGATCCTCGCCAACATCTACGCCTCGCGCGGCGACGAGCGCAAGGCGATCGCGACGTGGGAGCGCGTTCTCGCCAATCCGCGGGACTCCGCGGAGCACCCGCGCGCGCGCCAGGACGTCTCGAAGCTGCGGGCGCGGATCCGCGCCAAGCGCGCCGCGGGCAAGCCCTAGTAGAAGGACGCGTCGTGGCCCGCGAGCTTGCCCTCGCGGTAGACGAACTTCGCCGAGAAGAAGCGCTCCCCGTCGAGCCACGGCAGGAACACGCGGTCCCCCTCCCACAGCGGGAGGTCGGGGAGCTTCGCGTCGGCGACCCACTCGAGGGAGCCCTCGGGGCAATCGCCGAGCTCGCCCTCGAAGCGCGTCGCGGTGTAGACGAACACGAGCCAATCCTCGCCGTCCTTGAACGCCGGGAAGGTCAGCACGCCGCGCAGGCGCGGGTCGAGGAGGTTGAGGCCCGATTCCTCGCGGACCTCGCGCACGACGCACTCCTCGGGCGACTCGCCGGGCTCGAGCTTTCCCCCGAGGCCGTTCCATTTGCCCAGGTGGACGTCGCCCTTCTTCTTGTTGCGGTGAAGCATGAGCGTGCGCCCGCCCGCGCGGACGTAGCAGAGCGTGGCGACGACGGTCTTCGGAGGGGTCTTCACCCTCATATTATAGCGGCTCCCCCGGATTTGCTAAAATAGGCCTTCACGGAAAGGTGGCCGAGCGGTTGAAGGCAGCAGTCTCGAAAACTGCCAGGGATGCAAGTCCCTCGAGGGTTCGAATCCCTCCCTTTCCGCCACTTTAATTCCCCCGGCGGATTCCCTCATGTCCTGGTTCAAGAACCCCTTCAAGAAGGAAGAAGAAAAGCCCGCGGACGCGTCCGCGCCCGCCGGGATGCCGCAGCTCCCCCCGGAGCTCGCGAACGACCCGAAGATGAAGGGCATGATGGGCGCGTTCTTCCGCAAGTGGAAGGATCCGGCGTTCCTCAAGCAGCTCCGCGTGCTCGCCGGCCACATGCAGAAGGACGGCGTGGACCTCCGGGACCAGAAGGCGGTGCAGGCCTGGCTCGAGAAGAACAAGGAGCGCATGGAGAAGGGCGAGTTCGAGAAGGAAGAGCCCTCCAAGCCCGGCGAGACCTACGTGAAGACGGGTCCCGAGGTCGGCCGCAACGACCCCTGCCATTGCGGCTCGGGCAAGAAGTTCAAGAAGTGCCACGGCTCGTGACCGCTCTCGCCCACCTCGAGCGGACGCTCCTGCTGGCCTGCGTCGGCGTGGCCGCCGAGATCGTCTTCACCGCCGCCTGCAACGCCAAGAAGAACGGCGTCCGCCTCATCGGCTACTCGTACGTCTGGATGTTCCCCATCTACGCCCTGCTCTACCCGGGCTTCCGCCTGCTCCAGCCGTTCTCCGGCGAGTGGGCGTGGCCGCTGCGCGGCGCGTTCTACGCCGTCTTGATCATGGTCTTCGAGCTCATCACCGGCCTGATCCTGCGCAAGACGATCGGCGAGGCGCCGTGGGAGCGCGAGTACCGCGGCAACAAGTGGGCGGTGATGGATCTCGTCCGGCTGGACTTCTTTCCGGCCTGGGCGGCAGGCGCGCTCGTCTTCGAGCGCGCCTACCGCTTGTTGGCCCTCTAGGCTAGATCCGGTCCGCGCGTCCGCCCGCGCGATCCATGCGGTTCTCGCGGTTGCGCTCGCCCGAGCGGCGGTACAGCGCCGCGTTGTTCATGAGCACCGCGGCCGCCGCCAGTCGCTGATCGACGCCGTGGATCGAGATCGTGTAGCTGTCGATGAGCCAGTGGGAGTTCAGGACGGAGACCATCCCGCCCGCGCCCTTGAGGACCATCGAGTGGCCGTCCACCCAGCCGCTCTGCGCGACCGCGTTGCCGGCCGCGTCCTTGATCGTGAAATGGCTCTGTTCGGAGCTCGCGCTCTCGACGACGGAGCCGATCACGTTCCCGGAGCAGTCCTTGACGATCACGACCGAGCCGTCGCTGACGATCGACGCCGCGACCGCGGAGCCGTTCTTGAGCGTCCAGCCCTTCGAGCCGGAGTCCACGACGCCGATCTTCGAGCCGCCGTTCTCCACGTCGAAGTCGCTCGAGAAGACGCCGCGGCTGATCGTCGCGCCGTCGAGGTTCATGACCGCGCAGCCGTCGGCGCCGCGCGCGGGCGGCGTGGGCGGGATCTCGCGGGCGCGCGCCTCGGCGACGCGCTGCTCGCGCATCTCGCGGCGCCACTCGGCGAGGTCTCCGTTGAACTCGCGCTCGCGCGCGATCGCGGCGGCGGGAGCGATGACGGACAGAATCGAAACGACGGCCAGGATTTTCTTCATGGTGCGGTCCTCTCTCGGTGAACGACTGTCGCGGATTTTCTCTCCGCAAGGCCAATGATACGCCTACAAGCCTGGCACCCGCGACGGTTGGAGGACCTAGAGGGCCCGCGCATCGGGCCTACGGAGTTTTAGGACCGGAGTCCTAGCGCGCGCTCTCGAGGGTCGAGAGCTGCAGGCGGCGGTTGAGGGCTTCGGCGCCCTCTTTGATCGAGTCGAGCTCGGTCTCGAGCGTCGAGTCGAGCCACCGGCGCACGAGCGAGCGCAGCGGGCGCATGAGCAGGGGCAGCTCGTACTCCTCGTCGTGCTCGAGCACGGTGCCGCCGTTGACGGGCCGCAGCAGCACGCGGCACTCCATCTTGCGCAGCGGGCCGGAGATCATCACGCCGCGATAGCCGCCGTCGCGCTGGAACTCGAAGCGGAACGTCCCGCTCCACGGAATGCCGAGGAAGCGGCCCGAAGCCTGAGCGTCGCCGGCCGGGGACACGCTGATCGAGTCGACCTTCGGCTCGTAAGCCGCGATCTGATCGAGGTCGCTCAAATAGCGGCGCACCGACTCGTGCGGCGCGCTGATCAGGATCCGGCGGTTGACTGTGAGCATCGGTGGGAGAAATCTGGAGCGGGCGAGCGGAATCGAACCGCCGTCTGATCCTTGGCAAGGACCCGTTCTACCATTGAACCACGCCCGCGGTTCCCGACCATCATAGCAAAAGCCCGGGGGGCTTGGGAAGCGGGGCCCTACGCCTTGGGCAGGTGGTCGGCGTCGGTGGGCTTGAGCGGGAAGTGCTGCTGCATCTGCGCGCCCTCGTCCTCGACGATGCGGCGGTTCTCCTCGTCGCGGGCGTCGAGGATGTCGGAGAACTTCTCGGAGAGCACGACGACGACCTTGGGGTCGAACTGCTTCCCCGCGCGCTCCTGGATGTACTTGAGGGCGTCCGTGACGGTCCACTCTCCCTTATACACGCGCTTGGAGGAGAGGGCGTCGAAGACGTCGGCGACCGTGACGATGCGGGCCTCGAGCGGGATCGCCTCGCCCTTGAGGCCGTACGGGTAGCCGGTGCCGTCCCACCACTCGTGGTGGCCGATCGCGACCTTCGCCGCGATGCGGAGCAGGCGCGACTCGGCGTTGGCGAGCATCTTCGCGCCGTAGATCGTGTGCTTCTTCATCTCGTCGAACTCTTCGGTCGTGAGCTTCGCGGGCTTGCGCAGGATCGAGTCCGGGATCGCGACCTTGCCGATGTCGTGCAGCGGCGCCGCGTAGCGGATCTCCTCGGCCTCATGGAACGACAGCCCCATGCCCTGCGCGAGGATGCCGGAGAAGCGGCTCATGCGGCGGAGGTGGCGGCCCGTGTCCTCCTGGTCGCGGTACTCGGCGACGAGCGCCATGCGGTAGATGGTCTCGAGGTGCGAGCGGCGGAGATCGTCGTAAAGGGTCGCGTTCTCGATGAAGGTCGCGGCCATGGTGGCGAGGATGCGGAGCAGGCCCTCGTCCTCTTCCGTGAACGCGCCCTTGCCCTTGTTGAGCACCTCGAAGACGCCGAGCGCCTTGCCGTCGCGGCCGCGCAGCGGCACGGCGAGCACGGTGCGCGTCTGGTAGCCCGTGATGCGGTCGAGGTCCTGCGCGAAGCGGGTGTCCTTGTACGCGTCTCGGATGTTCACGGCGGAGCCGGTGCGCGCGACGAAGCCCGCGATGCCCTGGCCGACCGGGATGCGCAGGACCTTCTCCTCCATGCCGAGCGCGATCTTCGTCCACAGCTCGCCCTTGTAGGCGTCGACGAGGAAGACGGAGCAGCGGTCGGCGGAGAGGATGTTGCGGACTTCCTCGGCGATGATCGTCAGCAGGGCGTCGAGGCGGGTCTCGGCGGCGACCATTCGGCCGAACCGTGCGAGGAGGGACTGGCGCTTCTCGAGCTCTTGCCTACGACCCATGTTGTTTCTCGAGCGCTCCGTCGACGTATTCGGAAAGGTGGAGCACCTTCGCCTCAGGATAATACTTCCTCAGTCCGCGCGCAAGCTGGATCAAGCACGAGGTCGAGCTCGTCAAAACGACCCCCGCCTGGACCGCGGCGGCGTTGGACACCTTGGTCTTCAAGAGGTCCTCGGACAGCCCTTCGTTGACGAACGCGAAGGCGCCCGCGCCGCCGCAGCACTTGTCGGCGCCGGCCATCTCGCAGAAAGATTCGCCCGCCGCGCGGGAGGCCGCCCGGCGCGGTTCCTTGCTCAGTCCCTGCCCGTTGATCGCGCGGCAGGAGTCGTGATAGGTGGTCTCCACGCCCGCGCAGACGCCCGGCGGGAGCTTGTCGGCCTGGGCGCCGTAGATCTCGATGGCGTCCTTGATGCGCGCGGCGTATTTCTCCGCGCGGGCCTTCCATTCGGGCTCGTTGAGGAACAGCTGCGGGTAGGACTTGAGGAAGGCGACGCAGGAGGAGTCGTCGCCGATGATGGGCGCAGTTCCGCTCGACTCGCTCAGCTCGATGTTTTGCTTGGCCAAGCGCCGCGCGTCTTCGATATCTCCGTAGTTGTTCGCCAACAGACCGCAGCAAGGGCTGCTCAGATAATTTCCCGCGCCGTTCAACTTTTCCAGCGCGTTCAAAGTCGCCCTGCCCACGTTGGGGTACAGATACTTGGGACCGCACGACGGAAAGTATCGCCAGGCGGGAGAATCGGTCTTGGCCCGGCGGCTTTGGAGGTCGTCGAGATTCCAGAACGGCACGCTTTGAACGTGTTCGTCCATCGCCGCGAGGACCGGCAATCCGATGAGCCGGAGGAACGGGCGGGCCAACTTCGAAAGACCGGCTGATTTCAGCACGGCTCCCAACTTCAGAAGCGGAGACAACAAAGAAGAACGGCGTACCATGAGACCGGACACGGCCTTCACGAGCCAATGAGTCTTGCCGCGCAGCAAACGTCTTCCTTCCAAAGCGATATCCGCCACCGGAACCTTCGCGTAGCACGCCGTCGTGCACGCGCCGCAGAGCAGGCAAGTCGACAGAGCTTCCGCCGCCGCGACGGGGTCGTCCAATTTCCCCTCGAGCATCAATCTGACGATCTGATTGCGGCCGCGCGGGGACTTGGACTCCATACCGGTCGCGACGTACGTGGGACACGCCTGCTCGCAGTAGCCGCAGCGCGAGCACTGGCTCGCGGCGTCGTAGGTCGAGCGCTCGCCGAGATCGGTCTTGAGGCGGCCGAGCTGCTCGCTCACGGGCAGAGCTCCGGATTCATCCGGCCGCCGGGATCGAAGGCGTCGCGCACCCGCAGCGCCCACGGCGAGAACGACGGGCGCGCGGCGGGCTCGAGATGGGCGGGCGTCTCGACGGGGCGCGCGTGGAGCTTGAGCGTGACTTCCAGGATGACGCCGAAGGCTCCCCACGAGCCCAGCAGGAAGCGCGGCAGATCGTAGCCGGCGACGTTCTTGACGACCTTGCCGCCGAGCTCGACGACCTCGCCGGTCGGAAGCAGGACGCGCATGCCGAGCACGTCCTCGCGCAGGCCCGCCCACGGGCGGGAGGCGAGCAGGCCGCCGACGGTCCCCCCCGACTTGGGCAGGCGGACGAAGACGCCCTGGCTCTCGAGCTCGGACAGGAAGCCGCGCACGGACACGCCCGTCTCGACCGTCACGGTGAAGTTGCGCTTGTCGAGGTCGACGATCCGGCCGAGGCCGGCGGTCAGCAGCTCGACGTCCCCCTCGCGCGCGGGCGCGTTCCAGCGCGACGAGGAGCCGCGCACGCGGAACGCCGCGCGCGAGGGCGCGTTCTTGACCTTGTCGACGAGCAGGCGCGCGTAGTCCGACAGCGGCGCCGGCGCGGGCCGCACGAAGCCCGGCCCCTTCGAGGCGCCCGAGATCGGGAACAATTTGTCGGGGTTGGCGAGGCTCGCCGGGTCCACGGCGCCCTTGACGCGGCGGAAGAGGCCGAGCGTCTCGGGCGTGAACAGCCAGGCCATCGCGTCGCGCTTGTCGAGGCCGATGCCGTGCTCGCCGGACAAGGAGCCGCCGAGCTCGACGCAGGCCTGGAGCATCTCGTGGCCCGCGGCCTTCACGCGCGCCGTCTC
>CAYVFO010000117.1:0-8472 GCA_964450975.1 uncultured Elusimicrobia bacterium
GGAAGTGTTAACAGAACTTAAGAGATGAATGTCGCTTCATTAAGTGGACAGCACAGGTGAAGGAAATGAGGCGGAAACTAGGTGTCGGTTTTCCCGTCACAATCGGCGTTTGTGAGGGCCCAGGCTCCCCGTTAAGCGAGGGCGCCGTCGGCACCTAAGTGTAGTGGCTTTTTCGTCGATACGCCAGCGATATTTCCGTAACAGGCTATTGCTAATATTCCAGGTATGAAGAGCCTCTGGCCCTTGCTGGCTTTCCTCGCGTTCGCCCTCCCCGTTCACGGTCAGGGCAATCCCGTCGGGACGCCGACCGACGTCGCGCCTCCCGGAGAGGGCGGAGGCGAAGAGGCTCCCCCTTCCGAGCCCAAGTCCGAGGAAGCTCCGGCCGAGGAGAAGGCGCCGCCGGAGGAAAAGCCCGCTCCCGAGGAAGCGCCGGCCGAGGAAGCCGCCGCCGCCGAGGAGCCCGCGCCGCCCGCCGAAGGCGAGGCCGGCGAAGGCTCGATGCAGGTGACCTCCGAGCCGCCGCCACAGGGCGAGCCGGTCGTCAACATCAAGGTCGCCGCCCCCCCGCCCGACGACGAGCCCGCCGACGAAGAGGACAACATCGCGGTCGCCAAAGAGCCGACGAAGATCGCGCCCACCGCGGAGATCTCCAAGCCGAAGAAGTCCAAGGGCAAGAAGAAGGAAGACGCCAACAAGTCCGTGAAGACCGCCAAGGTGTCGAAGGACAAGGTCGTCACGTCCAAGCCCAAGGCCGCCGCGGAGCCGAAGGCTCCGGCTGTTCCCGCCATTCCGCTGACGCCGATCGCGCCTCGAAACCCTTAAGGGGCTTTAGAGCCGTTCGACGGACGTCGCGAGGGTCCAGCCCTTCACGCCTTCTTTGAGAAGGCCGACCTCGAGCCACTCGCCGCTCTCGCTGAGCACGCGCACGCGCCGTCCCTCGGGCGCGGTGTAGCCGACGGTGAACTTCTCCCCCGGCCCGTTGCGCAGCTCGGCGCGCTGCGCGGTGATCACGCCGCGGCCGGGAGGCAAAGCGGCGCGCACGCCGGCCCACCACAGGCCGAAGACGAGCCAGGCGCCCGCCGCGACCGTGAGCGGCGTCCAGAGCTTCTCGCGGCGCTCGGCGTTTCCGAGCAGCAGCAGGCCGCCCAGGATCAGCGCGGTCCACGCGGCGAGCCAGTGCAGGCCCGCGAGCTCGCGCGCGGAAAGCATCGTGAACAAGGTGAACGCGGGGCCGGGCACGCCGGGCGGCGTGAGCTCCTCGCCCGCGCGCTTGAGCGCGAAGTCGAGGTTGTGGCGCGCGTCGCCGTCGCGCGGGTCGAGGTCGAAAGCGCGCTGGTAGGCGGCGGAGGCGCGGCCGAGCTTGCCGTCCTTCATGAGCGCGTCGCCGAGATCGTAGTGGAGCGAGGCGTCCTGCGGGGACGCGGCGGAGAGCTCCGCGAAGATCGCGGCGGCCTGGCCGTAGGAGCCGGAGTCGTAGAGCTTCTTCGCGTCCTCGTACGTCGCGGCCGACGCGGAGGCGGAGAGCAGGACGGCGAGAATCAGGGCCTTCATGAGAGCTCCTTCTCCAGCGCGTCGAAGAGCGCGCGGATCTCCCCCGCGAGCTTGGCGACCTCGGCAGCTCCTGCGGCCTGGGGCGCGAAACGCAGCAGGTCGAGCTCCTCCCAGACGGCCTTGATCCTGGGCGCGGCCGCGAGCTTGCGCTTGGCGTCGACGGCCTTGAGCGTGAGGCCCGCGGCGGGCACGCCGAGCTTGTCGGCCAGGTAGCCCGTCAGCGCCTCGGCGAGGAGCGCGACGGCCTTCGCGCGGTCGGCGGCGGCCTCGGCGTCCTTGAGGCGGCGGTCGGCGACGGACCGCGCCTCGCGCGCGCGGCGCGCGCCCGGGTTCGCGAGATGGAGGCGGCGGCGCCAGTCGAGGGCGAGCGCCACGACGAAGAACGCGACGGGCAAGGCGTGCAGCGGGCCGGCGGCGCCGAAGGCCGCGAGCGCGCCGGAGAGCGCGCTCTTGCCGCCCGGGGTCTTGAGGTAGCGGATGTCCTCGGCGACCGCGGTGACGCCGGGAGCGAGCGCGGCGCCGGGACCGACGACCGGATTCGCCGCGTTCGGATCGCCGGGCAGCACGGTGAGCTTCACGGGGGCGCTGCGCGTCTTCTCGTAGCGGCCGAGCTCGGGCTCGAAGTACGACAGCGTCACGGGCGGAATCTCGAGCGGGCCGGAGACGCGCGGCACGATCACGGTGCGGAAGATCTTCTTTCCGGTCACCTTCGCGCCGCCGCGCTGCAGCTCGACGGAACTCTCCGAATCGAAGAAGCGCACCGACGGCAGGTCGGGGCGCTTGGGCTCGGGGATCGACTTGATGTTGCCGATGCCGGAGACGGTCACGACGAGGTTCACGGCCTCCCCCGCCTTCACCTTGTCGCGATCGGCGGACGCCGTCACGGACAGCTTGCCGACGACGCCGGAGAAGTCGTCGGGCTTCGGCTCGGGCAGGGCGCTCACCGCGAGCGTCATCGGCTCGGAGGAGAGCCGGCGCGTCTCGGGCGCGGACATCTGGAAGAAGCGGTCGAAGAAGTCGTCGCCGAATTGTCCGGCGCCGCGGCGCGGGATCTGCACGGTGACGACGCCCTCGCCGACGGTCGCGCGGCCGGCCTGGACCGGGAACAGCGCGGTCTTGATCTCCGAGTAGTTGTACATGCGGCCGTTGATCGCGGCGGTGCCCTGCGCCTCGGCCGCGAGGTCCTCGGCGAGCACGCCGACGAGCTTCGGCGATTCGTAGTTCGGGCGGCCGAGCAGCGGCACGGCGGTGTGGAAGCGCACCGTCATCGTGACCTGCTCGTTGACGCGCGCCGTCTTCTTGTCGAGCTGGGCGGTGACGAACGCGTCGGGGGCGTCCTTGCGCTCGACGGGCGCGGTGTAGGAGCCGGGCTGCTGCGGGTTGGCGGGCGGAGGCGTGTGGCCTGGCGGCGGATTCGCGGGCTCGGGCGGCGGCGGGGCCGCTGCGGCGCCGACGGCGAAGTCGATGGGCTCGGTCGGAGCCGCGCCGGGGACCTCGATGGGCGGCACGCGGTACTTGCCCTGCTTGCGCGGGGCGAGCACGAACGCGTAGACGACCGTGGACTGGACCGCTCCGTTGCGGATCATCATGCTCGACGAGCGGCCGGACTCGTAGATCTCGACGTCGGGGATCGGCGGAATTCTCGGCGCGGCGGTCGCCGAGCCGGTGATGGTGACGGACAGCACCGCCTGCTCGCCGAGCGCGAGCGTCGCGTCGCTCAAGGACGCGGAGACGGCGAGAGCCGCATGAGCGGATGGAGCGAGCAGGAGGGCGAGGAGGGCGCCGCGGATCACCAGTCCTCCTCGGACGGCGGGCGTCCCGTCGCGCGGCGCGCCTTGGCCTCGGCGGCGTCCTTCTGCGCCTGCTTCTCGCGCTCGCCCACCGCGCGCAGCACGCGCTCGGCCTCTTCCTTGGTGAGCTGGTCCTTCGGGCGCGTCTTGGGCTCCTGCTTGTTCTTGCCCTCATCGCCGCCGCCGCCCTTCGGGTCGTCCTTCTTGTCGTCCTTGGGCTTGTCGGGCTCGTTCTTCTTCTGGTCCTTCTGCTTCTTGGGGTCCGGCGGGTTGCGCATGCGCTCGTAGGCGACGGCGAGATTGTGGCGCGCGTCGGCGTCGGACGGGCTCAAGGTGAGCGCGCCGCGGTAGGCTTTCGCCGCGCCGGCGTAGTCGCCCATCGCGTAGCGCGTGTTGCCGAGGTTGTAGTACGCGTCGGTGCGGACGCCGGCGTCGAGCTTGTCGTTCTCCGCGAGACGCTGGAACGTGTCCGACGCCTCGTCGCCGTGCTCCAGGCGGTACATCGTGGAGCCGGCGTTGAACGCGGCGCGCGCGTCGCCCGGACGGCGGCGGATGGATTCGGCGTAATGGCCGAGGGCTTCCTCGTACATCTCCTTCGAGTATAGCCGATTGCCGGCGCGGAGCTCGGACTCCGCGGTGGCGGCCTTCGCAACGGAAGGAACGGCGAACGGCAACAGAACAATGAATGCCGCGATGACCTTCTTCAACGGCTCGACGGCAACGGCACCGAGTGAGTTGGTCGAGAATACAACTGGGAGAAGCAGCTCGATCAGCAAGACGATGAACGCGAGCACGGCGGGAAACGCGTATCTGTCGCGCCAGAGATTCGCCTTGCCCGAAATCCCTTTCGCCGCCTCCCCCTCCTTGATGCGCTTGACGATGTCCGCCACCTCGTCCTCGCCGGGCGACGTGCGGTAATACGCTCCGCCCGATTCGCGCGCGATCTGCGCGAGGGAGCCCTCGTCGAGGCGCGAGACCACCGTCGAGCCTTTCTTGTCCTTATGGTACGTCGTCCCCTCTCCGGGGATCGGCTCGCCCTCCGGCGTGCCGATGCCGATGGCGTAGACGCGGACGCCCGCCGCGGCGGCCTCTCGCGCCGCGCCGACGGGATCGCTCTTGTGGTCCTCGCCGTCGGTCAGCAGGACGATGGACTTGCTCCCGGGATAGCGGCCGAGCATCGACGTGCCGACGCGGATCGCCTTGCCGACGGAGGAGCCCGGCGTCGGCACCGCCGACGGATCGAGCGCGGCGAGCAGCTGCTTCGCGGCGTCGGCGTCCTGTGTGAGCGGGCAGACGATCTGCGCCTCGCCGGCGAAGGCGACGACGCCGACGCGCTCGCCGCGCAGCTGCTCGATGAGGAGCGACAGCGACCCCTTCGCGCGCTCGAGGCGGCTCGGCTTGACGTCGGGCGTGAGCATCGAGCGCGAGACGTCGATCGCGACGACGGCCTGCCGCGCGTCGGAGCGGGTCTCGACGAGCTCGACGCCGAACTGCGGGCCCGCGAGCGCGACGAACAAGAGAGCGATCCCCGCGAGGCGCAGCCGCGCGCGCGCGGTCCGGCGCGCGGCGCCCGCGTCGGCGGAGCGGGCGAGCGTGGACGCGCGTCCGAGCGCGTCGGTCACGACCTTGCGCCGCTTCTCGGCCCAGTAGACGAGCGCCCACGCGAGCGCGGTCCCCGCGAGGCCGGCGGCGAGCCACCAGGGCTGGCGGAACATCAGGGCCACCTCAGGAGCGGGCCCGCGGACAGCGCGGCCTCGATGAGCAGGAGCAGGAGCGCGAGGCCGATCGGCCAGTGGTGCAGGTCGCCGATCGCCGCGAGCTTGGGGAGATCCACCTTGGACTTCTCGAGGCGGTCGATGTCGGCGAAGACGTCTTTGAGCTCGGCGCCGCTCTTGGCGCGGTAGGACTTGCCGCCGGTCGCGTGCGCGAGGTCGAGCAGCAGCTCCTCGTCGAGGTCGTCGGTGACGGGCACGGTCACGCGCCCGAAGCGCGGATCGTCGACGGTCATCGACGTCTCGCCCTTGCTGGCGACGCCGATCGCGTAGATCTTCACGCCGTACGCGGCCGCGGCCTTCGCGGCGGTGACGGGGTCGACGACGCCCGAGTTCGAGCGGCCGTCGGTGAGCAGAATGACGACCTTGCTCTTCGCGGAAGAGTCCTTGAGGCGCGAGACCGCGGAGGCGAGGCCGTCGCCGATGGCGGTGCCGTCGGCGCGCGTCATGCCGGACTCGACCTCCTCGATGCGGCCGATCAAGGCGTCGTAATCGAGCGTCGCGGGGCAGGCCAGCAGCGGAGCGCCGCCGAAGACGACGAGGCCGATGCGGTCCTGCACGCGGCCCTGCACGAAGCGGCGCGCGGTCTCCTTCGCGGCCTCGAGGCGCGTCGGCTTGAGGTCGACGGCCTGCATGGAGAGGGAGGTGTCGAGCGTGAGGACTATGTCGATGCCCTCGCCGGTCCCCCCCGCGATGCGGACCGTCTTCTGCGGGCGCGCGAGCGCGAAGGCGATGAGGCACAGCGCGAGGCCCTGGAGCAAGGTCGGAGCCCAGCGCGCGGCGCGCGCGCGGGCGCTCGGCTTGCGGCCGCCCAGGAAGCCGCCGGCGGGGAGGCCGAGGCGCGCGCCGCCGGGACGCCACAGCGCCGCCGCCGCCGCGAGGATCGCGGGAATGAGGACGAGCAGCATCCAGGGAGAGGCGAGCCTCATGAGGCGAGCTCCCGCTCGCGCTTCATCAAATCCCGGGGAGTCGTCGCGCGCACGACGGTCAACGCGAGCTCGACGTCCTTTACACCGTCGCCCGCTCCGGGCTGCGCGCGCGCGAACTTGACCATGTCGGCGCGCCCGAGCAGCTCGCGCACGGCCGTCGCGATCTTGAGGTCGTCGGAGCGCTTGCGGACGAGGCGGCCGACCTCGACGCTCGTCATGGCCGTCGCGGGCTCCCCCCAGCGGGCCTGCAGATACTCGCGCAGGACTGCCGTGAGCTCGAGGTAGAAGCCGGCCTTGTCGGCTTCCCAGCGGCCGGAGGCGAGCAGAGCCGCGAGCGCCTGCTCCGCCGCGGTCTCCGGCGGAATCGCCGGAATCGGCGCGAGAAACGGGACGGCGCCGGGGCGGTTCTTCCAGCGCTTGTACGCCCACCACGCGGCCCACGCGAGCGCGCCGGCGAGCAGGAAGGGCCACAGCGGCGGCCAGGCGCGCATGAGCGGCTTCAAGTCGATGATCTCGACGTCCTTGCCGAGCTGGATCTCGCCGACTCGAATCGGGACTTTGATGTCCTTCGCCTCGCCGCCGGCGGAGGCGAAGACCGGCGCGAACGTCAGCGTTCCCGTCGAGAGAGGCAGGATCGTCCACTTCCACGCGTCGCCCTGCTTCGTCACGTCCACGATCGCGATATCGGAGGAGCGCGAGAGCTCGGGCTTCGCCTTGAAATCGTCCGGCACGCCGGAGATCAGATAGACGGATTCGGCCGCGAGAAAGGCGGTCGTCGCGCCCGTCACCGTGAACTTCTCCGCGGCGGCGGGCGCGGCGAGCAGCGCGGCGAGGAGGAGAGCCCTCATCCGCTCCTCCGCTTGGCGCGCTTGCGGAAGAACGCGAGCAAGGGGTCGAGCGACGGGCGGTCGGTGCCGACGCGGATCGCCTCGACGCCGGAGGAGCGGAAGACGCGCGCGAGATCGGCTTTTCGGGCGCCCTCGGCGCGCGAGTAGTCCCCCGCCTCGGAGGCGAGGTCGATGACGCCCTCATCTCCGGACTCGGGGTCGCGCACGGCGACCACGGCCGAGAGCGCGGGAAGGGCGGCCTCGCGCGGGTCCTCGATCACGACGGGGATGACGTCGTGCTTGATCGCGCACAGCTTGAGCGCGCGGTCGAAGCCCGCGTCGCGGAAGTCGGAGATCAGGACCATGATCGTGCGGCGCTTGAGCATGCGCGCGATCTTCTCGAGCGACGGGCCGATCGCGGTCTTCCGCCCCTTCGGCTCGAAGGCGAGGATCTCGCGGATCACGGCGAGCACGTGGCGGCGCCCCTTCTTCGGCGGCACGTAGCGCTCGAGGTGGTCGGTGAAGATCGCGAGGCCGACCTTGTCGTTGTTCTTGAGCGCGGCGAACGCGAGCGCGGCGCCGATCTCGGTCGCGGCCTCGCGCTTGAGGCGGTCGGCCGAGCCGAACGACTGCGACGCGGAGAGATCCACGACGACGACGACGGTGAGCTCGCGCTCCTCGACGTACTGGCGGACGAACGGCTTGCCGGCGCGCGCGGAGACGTTGCGGTCGATGTCGCGCGGATCGTCGCCGTCGGCGTACTCGCGCACCGAGGCGAACTCCATGCCGCGGCCCTTGAAGACGGACAGGTAGTCGCCCGAGAAGCTCTCGGCGACGAGGCGGCTCGTGACGATCTCGAGCCGGCGGACCTGGGCGAGGATGTCCTGCGGCAGCATCGGCGCTCCGTTAAGGGACGTCGACGGCTTCGAAGACCGCCTTCACGATCGCGTCGCTGTCGACGCCCTCGGCCTCGGCCTCGTAGGAGACGAGGACGCGATGGCGGAGCACGTCGGGGCCGATCGTCTTGACGTCCTCGGGCGTGACGTAGCCGCGGCCGTTGATGAAGGCGTGCGCCTTCGCGGCCTGGGCGAGCGCGATCGTCGCGCGCGGCGACGCGCCGTAGGCGATCAGGTGCTTGTGCGAGGCGAGGCGGTGCGTCTCGGGCTCGCGCGTCGCGTAGACGAGGTCGACGATGTAGTCCTTGATCTTCTCGTCGAGGTAGATCGACGCGGCGACGAGGTGCGCGCGCTGCAGGTGCTGCGGCGTCGCCACCGGCTTGATCGCGGGAAGCGCGGCGCCGGACATCCGCTCGAGGATGGTCTTCTCCTCCGCCTTCGACGGGTAGCCGAGGCGGATCTTCATCATGAAGCGGTCGACCTGCGCCTCGGGCAGCGGGTACGTGCCCTCCTGCTCGATCGGGTTCTGCGTCGCGAGGACGAGGAACGGATCGGGCAGCTTGTGCGTCGCGGAGCCGATCGTGACCTGGCGCTCCTGCATCGCCTCGAGCAGCGCGCTCTGGACCTTCGCCGGCGCGCGGTTGATCTCGTCGGCAAGCAGCAGGTTGGCGAACACGGGGCCCAGGCGCGGCTTGAAGTCGCCGGTC
>CAYVFO010000118.1:0-493 GCA_964450975.1 uncultured Elusimicrobia bacterium
GCGCGGTCCCGACGCGGCTGTGGCCGCACGTCTGGCGCACGCTCGCCGACTTCAAGGTGACGTTCCTCGACGGCTGCCGCACGAAGTGCGTCTACCGCGACCAGTGCGTCGGCGTGCACCGGTCGTATCAGCGGCACATGGGAGCCCCCGACATCGCTCCGATCGTCGAGAAGCGCCCCGTCGAGCTCTCCGACAATCCCTATCATCCGATAGCGTCCGCCCATGCCGAAGCGCGCGCTTAGCGTCCCGCTCCCCAAAGGCGGAGATCCCGAGGCTTTCCTCGACGCCGCCTACGAGCTCATCGCGCTCGCCTGGGTCCGGCTCGACGAGAAGAACGGCCGCCCGTCGGCGGTCCTGACGCCGCGCGGCTCCGCCGACGTGAAGAAGGCGTTCTCGAAGGCGTACGCCGCCGCCGCGGCCGTCCGCGCGGCGGCCAAGCAGTCGCGCGCGCTCGAGGCCGCGGCGCTGTCGCGAGCGCTCGCCTTGGCCGACC
>CAYVFO010000118.1:503-1372 GCA_964450975.1 uncultured Elusimicrobia bacterium
CGTCGACGCGAAGCGCCGCGAGCCCGAGCCCGGCCTGCCGCCCGAGCGCCTCGCCGAGATCGAGGCCCTGCTCGCCGAGCACGAAGCCGCCAAGAAGGACTACGGGACGATCAAGACGCCGTGGGAAGAGCTGCGCAAGGGGGAGAAGCGGTGAAGCCCGTCTCCTTGCCGCAGTCGCTGTACCCGCGCGAGTCTCTCGTCCACGCCGCCTCCGTCGTGGAGAAGGCGCGCGTCGGCCTCGCCGCGAAAGGCAAGCGCTGGGCGCTCACCGTCGAGCCCGCGGCTTTGCTCGGCCCGTTCCTCAACGAGGCTTTGTCCCACGCGCGCCGCGCGCAGGCGCGCGCCGAGACGACGGCCGTCGTCGGCCGGCTGCTCGCCGGGTTCCCGGCCGCGGCCGCCGACCCTCTCGAGCAGCTCGAGCCGCAGGTGCGGCTCGACCGCGCCGAGGAGACGACGGCTTTGCTCGAGCGCGCGAGGAAGGAGACGTGAGCCTCCCTCTCCGCGCCGCCGCGAAGGGGGACGCCGAGACGCTCGCGCGGGCGATCGTCGAGAGCGGCGCGCTCAACTGGTCCGGCCCGTCGACGATCGTGATCGCGGTTTCCGACGGAGACGAGGCGATGATCCCCGAGACGGCGAAGCAGTGCGTCGACGCCGCGTTCGCGACGCCGCGCCCGGCGCTCACGCTCGAGCTCGACGATCCGTCCGGCCGCGGGTGGAAGGCGGCTTGGCTCGCGCTCGAGTACGCGCGGCGCGTGGGCGAATGGAAAAAGCGCGGCGCGTCGCTCGTCTACCGGACGAAGGCCGCGCCTTCTCCGGCCCGCATGGAGCGGCTCGGCATCCGCGCGGCCGACTTGGAGGAGCGCTTCGTG
>CAYVFO010000118.1:1382-3171 GCA_964450975.1 uncultured Elusimicrobia bacterium
GCGGGCAGCCGCTGCGCCTGCAAAGAAGGGAAAGAAGCCGGTCAAGAAGGCGGCGGAGGGCAAGCCCGTCCGCCCCGATTTCCCGGCGGCCCGCGCGCGCGTCGTCGTCGGGCCGAAGGCGTCGGATCCCGAGGGCTGGGCCGACGCGCTCGCGTCCGCTCACGTCGAGGGCGTCGAGTGGATCCGCGGCGGGAAGACCTCGCCGGAGAAGTTCGACGCGTTCGCCGCCAAGGCGCTCGCGCGCATGATCGACCGCGCGGAGACCTCCGACCTGCGCGACGAGACCGCGGTCGCGCTGCTGCGCGGCCGGCCGTGGGAGATTCCCGGCGTCGACGTTCTCGAGACGCTCGCGTTCGGCCCCGACGGGCGAGTCTTCTCCTCCGAGCTCGGGCGCCGTCTCGTCGAGAGCGGCGAGGAGTTGTTCGCGCTCGGCCACGCCGCGACGTTCAAGTTCCAGGATCTGCCCAAGCTCCCGGTCGTGCCGGCGCTCGTCTCCGCCGCCGCGAACGCGGGGCAGCCGCGCTGCGCGGCGTGCGCGCGCAAGCCGCTGTGCGCGATCGCTCCTTCGAGCCATTGGCGCGAGCAGCGCTCGCTGGCCGGGCGGCTCCCGGACAGCCCGAACTGCGCTTCCCGCCTCTCGCTTTTAGACGCCGTTTTTTCGCGAATTTCCGACGAAAAGTGCTTAAAAGCACTACAGAAATGGGGTGTTGACATCGCCCGATTCACCTGCTAACATCCTTAAGATACGTCGACGCTATAAGGATTACATGAAAAAGCAGGCGAAAAAGAAGCCCGCTGCCAAGGCCAAGAAGGCCGCGCCGTCGAAGCCGGCCGCCGCGCCCAAGGCCGCGAAATCCGCCGCCGGCACCGTCGCGTTCTCGCTCGACGCGCGCAAGGACGGCCTCGACGTCATCCTCGGCGCCGCCTATCTCATGTCGGACCGCGCGTACGTCCGCCTCGACGGCGACCGCGCGAAGGTCCTGACCGTGACTCTCACTCCGAAGGGCGCTCGCGGCGCCAAGGAGCTCAAGGAACTCGAGGCCTCTTTCCTCGCCGAGTTCGAGAGCCAGAAGTTCCGCTGGGCGCTCGCGCGCGCGAATCAGCCGATCCGCGAGTATCTCGTGGAGAACGCCGTCGCGCTCGCGCAGGGACGCGCGGAGGCCGCGGCCGCCGCGGCGCCCGCCGCCGAGGAGCTCACGGCCGATCAGCGCGCCGAGATCGAGCGGCTCATCTCCGAGGTGGAGACCGAGATCAAGGAGATGAACGACAAGAAGGCGCACGCCGATCCGAAGGGCGTGTCGCCGTCTTGGGAGGCGCAGCAGCAGGGCGCCCCGGAGAAGGCGTGAGCCGGCTCACGAGCCTGCCGCGCGGCGCCGCTCCGAAGCTCGACGGCCAGGGCCCGTTCAACTTCCGGGACTTCGGCGACTGGGTCCTGATCACCAACGACTGGGGCCGCTGGCTCATGCTCGACAAGAAGGACTTCGAGCGCTTCATCGCGGGCGGCGTCGGCCCGAAGGATCCGCTCTATCCCGAGCTCGAGTCGCGCGGCTTCATCCGCGACCGCATGGATTTCCCGGACCTCGCCGCGAGCTTCGTCAAGCAGACCTCGTTCCGGCACATCCCCGGGCCGAGCCTGCACATGATCGTCGTCACTCTGCGCTGCAACCAGAAGTGCCGCTACTGCCACTCGAGCGTCGTCGACCCGAGCCGCACCGACACCGACATGGACCTCGAGACGGCGAAGAAGACGGCGGACTTCATCTTCCACACGCCGAATCCTTCGATCTGC
>CAYVFO010000118.1:3181-8410 GCA_964450975.1 uncultured Elusimicrobia bacterium
GGCCAGGCTCCAGCCGTCGGCGGTGGTCATGTTGAGCCCGAGCCCGACGTTGATGATCGAGTTCCAAGGCGGCGAGCCGCTGCTCAACTGGCCGGTCGTGAAGTTCATCACGCAGTACGCGCAGGCCAAGGCGAAGGCTCAGAAGCGCCGCCTCATCATGGCGCTCGTCAACAACTTCACGCTCATGAGCGACGAGCGCCTCGAGTTCCTCATCGAGCGCGGCGTCTCGATCTGCACGTCGCTCGACGGCCCCGCCGACCTGCACAACAAGAACCGCCCGTTCCTCGGCGAGGGCTCCGCGCAGGACAAGGTCGTCTCCTGGATGAAGAAGATCATGGCGAAGGCGCGGGCCGACGAGGGCCGCAAGCCGTACCTGCCGAGCGCGCTCATGACGACGACGCGCTTCTCTCTGCCGCGCGGCCGCGAGATCGTCGACCTCTATCACGAGCTCGGCATGGACCAGATCTTCCTGCGCCCGCTCTCGCCGATCGGCTACGCGAAGCGCGTGTGGCCCGAGATCGGCTACGAGCCGGAAGATTTCCTCAAGTTCTACGAGACCACGCTCGACTACATCCTCGAGCTCAACCGGACGGGGAAGTCGTCGATCATGGAGCGCAACGCTCTCGTCCTGCTCACCAAGGTCGTGAAGGGCGAGGACCCGGGCTTCATGGACCTGCGCTGGCCCTCGGGCGCCGTGCTCGGCTGCCTCGCGTACAACCACGACGGCCGCGTCTTCGTCAGCGACGAGGGCCGCATGGTCGACCATCAGGGCGACGCGATCTTCCAGGTCGGCACCGTGGACGACGCGTGGACGTCCGTGCTCGACCACCCGACCGCGCGCGCGTGCGCGTCGTCGTCCAATCTCGAGACTCAGCCGATGTGCGGCCAGTGCGCGTACAAGACCTGGTGCGGCGTCGAGCCCGTGTTCCACTACGAGATGCAGCGCTCGATCGCCGGGCGAATGCCCGACAGCCCGTGGTGCAAGGTGCACATGGGAATCTTCGACATCCTGATGAAGCGCCTGCGCGACCCGGAGACGCGAAAGATCTTCGACGGCTGGCTCAAGCGCGACGAGTGCAAGTGGCAGGAGAACGAGGTCGTTCCGGCGGAGCCGGCCAAGGAGACCGTGAAATGAAGGCGACGATCGACGCGAAGGCCCGCGAGGCGACGGTGACCCTCTCCTCCGCCGCGTATTCCGACGAGGCCGTGCGCATCGCCGCCGCCACGTTCGACGCGCGCTGCGAGGTCTACCACGAAGAGGGGAAGGGGAATTTCACCCTCACGCTCGCGGCGCGCCGCAAAGATCTCGACGCGAAGGCCCTCGAGGCGCTCGCCGGCGACTTCCTCAACGAGCTCCTCAACCAGGAGTACCGCTTTCTCGTCGCGCGCTTCAATCGCCGCGTCGCCGACCTCGTCGTCACTCAGGCGCTTCTCTCCGCCCGCGGCGGCGAGGCGCCGGCCGAGGCCGCGAAGGGCGAGGATGAGCCCGCGTTCAAGGCCGAGGTCGCGCGCCTGATGTCCGAGGCCGCCGCCGAGATCAAGAAGACGATGCCCAAGCGGCTGCCCCCGCAGAAGGGCCCGATCCTGCCCGTCGTGGAGCATCCGCATGGCTGAGAGCCGCCTGACCTCGCCGGCGGGCGTCCTCGAGTACTCGCCCAAGCGCGTGGCCTCCCACGCCGCCCGGCGCGTCGGCGAGAAGACGCTCGTCACGAGCGACTCGGGCGAGTTCGCGTGGATGTCCCACGGCGACTACAAGCGCTACCTCGACGGCAAGGTCACGGACGACGAGGCCCTCGGCAAGGAGCTCGGCGGCAAGGACCTGCTGCGCGACCGCCTCGACTTCGGCCGCCTGACCGAGCGCTGGGCCGACCGCTTCCTGCTGCGCTGGCCCGGCCCCTCGGTGCACACGATCGTGGTGACGCGCCGCTGCAACCTCAAGTGCGTCTACTGCCACGCGAGCGTCGTCGGCGAGCACGACCTCTCGACCGACATGTCGGTCGAGACCGCCAAGAGCGCGGTCGATCTGATTTTCCAGAGCGCGAATCCCGAGCTGACGATCGAGTTCCAGGGCGGCGAGCCGCTGCTCAACTGGCCCGTGGTCAAGTTCGTGGTCGACTACGCCAAGCTCAAGAACGAGAAGGCCAAGCGCATCATGCACTTCGGCCTGATCTCCAATTTCTCGCTGCTCGACGACGCGAAGCTCGACTGGCTGATCTCGCGCGGCGTCAGCTTCTGCACGTCGCTCGACGGCCCCGCGGACCTGCACGACGCCAACCGCCTCTGGCTCGGCGGCGCCGCGCACGCGGCCGCGTACGGCCGCCTCAAGGACATCCAGGCGCGCCGGAAGGCGGGCGCCAAGATCGACGCGCCGAACGCGATCTGCACCGTCTCCAAGCTTTCGCTCGGCCGCGCGGAGGCCATCGTCGACCAGGTCGTCGAGCTCGGCCTCGAGCGCGTCCAGCTCGGCCCCATCGACCCGATCGGCTTCGCGCGCCGCGCCTGGGACAAGGTCGGCTACGAGCCCGCCGAGTTCGCCGCCTTCTACGGCCGCGCGCTCGACCGGATCATCGAGCTCAACAAGAAGGGCGTCAAGGCGTACGAGAAGATGGCGATGGTGCTGCTGCTGCGCGTGCTGCGCGGCGAGCACTGGAGATTCCCGTACGCGGACGCCGTCGCGCGCCTCGCCTACGACTGGGACGGCGCGGTCTACACCGCCGAGGACGGCCGCCTGCTCGCGGCCGACGGCGACCCTTTCTTCAAGATCGGCCAGGTCGGCGAGGCCACGCTCGGCTCCCTGCTCGACCATCCGCTTTCGCGCGCGGGCCTGCTCGCGTCGCAGGCGCTCTCTCAGCCGATGTGCGGCCAGTGCGCGTACGCGCCGTACTGCACGGTCCAGCCGGTGCACAACCACGCGACCCAAGGCTCGCTCTGGGGCCGCATGCCCGACAACCGCTGGTGCGCGACGATCATGGGCGTGTTCGACGAGATTTTCAAGCGACTGGACGACCCGGGGAAGCGGGCCGTCTTGGAGACGTGGCTCGAATACAAAGACCGCTGACGGAGGACGAAACGAATGGCCAAGAAGAAAGACGTCAAGAAGGGCGACAAGAGCAAGGGCAAGACGAAGAAAGCCAAGCTCCTGCCTCAGCTCAAGAAGGACGCGTCGGTGTTCCTCAGCTCCGAGGAAGGCAAGATCACCAAGGGCAACGTCGTGAAGACCGCGACCGCCCTCGGCATCATCGGAGCCGCGCTGCTGAAGTCGGCCCCCGCGCCGGCGCAGCATCAGAACTACCTGCACAACTCGGGCGGCTCGGGCTCGCACGTCAGCCACGGCTCGCACGGGTCGCACGGCTCGCACGGCTCGCACGGCTCGCACGGGTCGCACGGTTCGCACGGGTCCCACTGCCGCGGCGGCTGGTGCTGCCCGCGCTGCTGATCGGATAGGAGAGAGGCTTCCGTCCGGCCGGAGTCAGGCCGGAGGTGTCTCCTATGGGGCGCCTTGATCATTTGGCCGTGTATCTGTCCGATAGCTGCAACTTGGCCTGCAGCTATTGCTACGTCGCGGTCAACCAAGGCCCCGGCGCCCGTCTGACGATCGAGCAAGTCAGGCGGGCGGTCGACGAGTTCTGCGAAGCGGTGCCGTCGCCGGACCGAAAGGTCACCTTCCTCGGCGGCGAGCCGCTCCTGGACTGGAAGCTCTTCCGCGAGAGCGCGCTCTACGCGCGCGAGCGCGGCGGCGACGAGATGATCCTCCAGACCTTCACGAACGGCACTTTGCTCACGCCGGAGAAGGTCGCGTTTCTCGACGAGGTCGGCGTGCACTGCACGATCAGCCTCGACGGGCGCAAGGAGGACAACGACAAGCACCGCGTCTTCCACAAGACGAAGGAGCGCTCGGTGTACGACGACGCGATGGCGCGGCTCGGCCCGCTGAGCAAGGCGAACTTGGGCGTCTCGCTCGTGTTCACGGCGGACACCGTCGATCGCCTGCTCTCGAACATCCACGCGTTCCACCAGATGGGCTTCGGCCGCATCACCTTCAACCCGGAGCTCTACGAGGACTGGCCGGAGGCGAAGCTCGCGGTCATGCGCAAGGCGCTCTCGGGACTCGCGCGCTGGTACAAGGCGCTGCTCGACTCCGGGACGCGCGCGCCGCAGATCCAGATCCTGTACTCGGTCATGCAGAACCTCGAGGCCAACAAGGCGGGCGAGCGCTGGTGGCACGACTGCCACAACATGGTGCTCGGTCCCGACGGCAAGTACTACTCCTGCGACAAGGGGCTCTCCTTCCCGACGGGCCAGGCGAAGGATCTGATCACGGGCGACGCCGGCGCGATGGAGTGGGACGCGCGCGATCTCCAGCTCCAGGACTTCGTCGGCTGGATCGAGGAGCGCGGCGGCGGGGACAAAGAGGTGTTCTGCCCGATCGGCGTCGTCGCGCACGCGCGCGAGGCCGGCCGCGATCCCGCGCTCGCGCTGAAGAATTTCCGCCGCGCCGCCGACGCCTTCGCCGAGGGCCTCTCCGAGCTCGTGGATCTGTGCGGGAAGCATCCCGCCTTCGAGGAGATCTATGCCCGCGCCCGCGTCGTCTGAAGCCGGCCGCGAGTACGGCCCCAAGGAGCTCGAGCGTCTCCGGGCTCTCGGCCTCGCGTCGAACAAGGAGATCCGCCGCTTCAAGGTCGCCATCAACACGGCGTGTCCCTTGCGCTGCGAGTACTGCTTCATCGACAAGGACAGCGGCGAGACGATCTCCTGGGAGCACGTCCAGAACCTGGTCCGGTTCCAGCTCTCGTCGCCCGGCGAGGTGAAGAAGCTCCTGCTCTACGGCGGCGAGCCGTTCGTGAACTTCGACATCGCGCGCGAGATCGCGCTCTACGCGCGCGCCGAGGCCGTCAAGGCGGGCAAGGACCTCGACCTCTCGATCTGCACGAGCGCGGGCCTGCCGCTCAAGCGCGAGTGGCTCGAGTTCCTCGCCGAGCAGCGGTTCTTTCTCAGCGTCTCGATGGACGGCGACGCGGAGACGCACGACGCGCACCGCACGATGAAGGGCGGCGCGGGCTCGCACGCGCTGATGCTCCCGAATCTCCCGGTCATCTTCGACACGATCGGCAAGCGCCGGTCCATGGCGATCCAGTGCGTCCATCCCGAGAACGTCGAGAAGATGCTCGACAACTACAAGACGCTCGTCGGCTACGGCTTCGAGAACATCGAGATCGAGGTCATCCACGG
>CAYVFO010000119.1:0-8396 GCA_964450975.1 uncultured Elusimicrobia bacterium
AGCGAGTCCTTCACCTGGCGCGCGATGCCGAAATCCATCACCTTGACCCAGCCGCCGTCGGCGAGCATCACGTTCGACGGCTTGAGGTCCCGGTGGATGACGTGCCGCGCGTGGGCGTGATCCACCGCCTCCGCGATCTGGCGCAGGATCTCGAGCGCGCGCGGCGGCGTCAGGCGCCGGCCCGGGCTCTCGTTGAGGACCTCGTGAACCGTCGTGCCCGTCACGTACTCGAAGACGAGATAGGTGTTCTCCCGGTCGCGGATGATCGTGTAGATGTCCACGATGTGCGGGTGGTGGAGCGACGCGACGAGCTCCGCTTCGCGCAGGAAGCGGTCCCGGATGCTCTGGTTGTCCTGCAGCTCCGCTCGCAGGCGCTTCACCGCGACGGGCCGCTTGAGGACTTTGTCCCAGCCCTTGTAGACGGCGCCCATGCCGCCCTCGCCGAGCGTACCGACGATGTCGTACTGCGAGTCGAGCTCCTTGCGATCGCCGGCGAAGCCGATGACGGCGTCCGGCCGCGAGCGGCGCGTGAGCTTCCAGACGAGGCCGACCAGAACGGCGAGGAGCGCGAACGCCGCGACGAGCAGAGGCCCGAAAAGGCCGCCGCTCGCGGACTTCGGCGCGGGCGCGGGCTTCGTCGCGTCGGCGAGGCGGTCCATCGCGGCCTCGTACTCGTCGCGGAAGTTCGGCGAGAGCTCGGCGGCGCGCTTGTAGTCGTCCATCGCGCGCTCGATCTCTTTGCCGATCTTCTCGCGCGCGTGCGCGCGCTCGAGGTAGCCGCGCGCGTAAGACGGATCGTAGGCGAGCGACTTGTCCGCGTCGGAGAGCGCCGTCGGATAGTCGCTCATCTTGTTGCCGAGCTGCGCGCGCAGCGCGTACGCGCCCGGCAGATTGGCCGTGTTGCCCTGGACGGTCCAGAGACCGATGGCCTTCGTGACCTCGACGAGAGCCTTCGCAAGCTCGTTGAGGGCGGTCCACGCCATCGCCTTCTGATAGTAAGCGTCGGCGTACGACGGATCGTGCCGCTGCGCGGCGCTCGCGGCGTCGAGCGCGGCCTGCGCCTGCCCCATCTTGAGGTGGCCGATCGCCTCCTGGAGGCTGCGGATGGCGGCTTGGCGGTCGGCGGCGCGCTGACCCATCATGCGCACGCGCGGATCGTTCCAGGCGGACGGCGTCGGAAGGCCGGCCGGCCAGGCCGTAGCCGTACCGCCGCCATTGCCGCTTTGCTGGGACGACGTCACCGGGGAATCCCCGCCGCCCGTCCGGCCTTTCGAAAACTCATAGATCACGCGCGCGTCTTTGTCTTTAGGGAACATGTCAAGAACACGCTTGGCATCGGCGGTCGCCTTGGAGTAATCTCCGGCTTGATAGGCCCCGAGCGCCCGGATGCGAAGCGCGTCAGCCAACCCGGCCGAGTTCTTCTCAATTTCAGCCAGGCTTACCGCTTTATCGGCGTATTCCCGCCCCTTCGCGAAATCGCCCGATTGAACGGCCAACGCAGCAACGGCGGTCTGCACGCGTCGGCTCTCTGGAAACATTTTCGCGGCCGCAGGAGCATGGCTCGCAAGCTCTCCGTTCGCGATATTCAGCTGATTGATCTGGGCCGCGAGGGCCTTATCGCTCGGAGCCTGCTCTTGTTTCTTTGTTAGCTCCGCGAGCTTCTTCTGGTTGTCCTGCACCGCCGGGATGGCGCCGGCCAACGCCCGGAGCACCAAGCTCTCGTTATCATCAATATCCGTCTCAGGCGTTACGTCCGCCGTAGCCGCTATCGGCTCCGCCGCCTCCAACGGCAGACAAAACAGCAGCAGCGAGGATGCCAGGACCGCCCGCCGAAATCGCTGACAGCCGTGGGTCTTGACGATGGGCGGTATCGTGCTACAATTATTTAAATTGATCAAATTCGGGCATTCCTCGTCGGAGGATTTGTGAGTCATTCGTTACTCGTGCTAACATTGAGTATTGCCGTCCTCCCGGGTCTTGTCAATGCCCAGTCCCAGTCTTTAACATCCCCCAATAATTCCCTCCGCAAGTCCGAGCTCAAGGACTCCGTCAAAGATACGGGGACCGATCTCGCGAATCTCATCGAGATTCTAGATAAGACCGGCAAAAACTCCCGCTATGAAGGCCCTCATGCGGCGGCGTTGGGCTTCGCCAAAACGACGCTCAACAAAACGCGAAAGGAAGAAACCCTGAAGGATAAGGTCAGAGACATTCGTCTTTGTCAGCTCGCATACGAAGAGAAGCGACCGGTGTGTCTAATCATCGTAAGAAAATTAAAAACCGAACAAGGCTCGGAAACAATCTCCTATCGAGTCAGTTTGGACGGCAAACTGGAAAAAGTCGACGCTCTTTATGGGAAGTACGATGAGTCGGGCAAACCTATCAGCGCCTCCGTTTTGAATAGGGACATCGAGTCGCCCGAAGTCAAGAAGGCATTTAACGCAGAAATGGCGTACTGGCTCAAAGACTGGTTGAAGAATGAGAAGAAGGCGGCGGACAAGAAGGCCGCCGAAGTGACCAAGCCGATCAAGACGGCTTCCCTTTAACCGATGTGCCTCCGGCTACTTCTCGCCCTTGCGACCAGCATCCCCGCCGCGGCCCAACCCATGACGGACCCTCGGATATTCGGGAAGAGGGGCTTCGGCCTCGGCGGCATCGTCGTCGGCGCGGTCGTCGGCGGTCTGGCCTTCGCGGCGTTCAAGCATGCGGGCGAGGAGGCGCGCTTCCGGACCGGAAAGCCCGGCGTCGAGAAGGCGCTTATCGCGGGCGGCGCGGTGGTCGGGCTCGCGATCTTCGGTCTCTGCGCCTTCGTTCTGTAGCGCGAGCCGTCCTCAATCGCCCGTCGCCCTCAACAACTCCTCGGACACTTGGCTCCAACCATGTCTAGGATTTGAACCTCATGCTCCCGAGGACGGCACGGAAAACGTTGTCGTAGCGGCGCCGCGTCCGCCAATCGGGCGGCATCGGTTGCAAAGCGGAATAAACGTGCCCATTCGGCGCTTTGAAGACATAGCCCCGATGTTCCTGATTCAACTCCCCGCGGGGAACCCAGACTGTCCAGGTCTTCGCCTGAACCCCGTTGGCGAGGTGCACCTCCTCCAGAGACGGCGTGGGTTCATACCCAGCGCGCATGGACGCGGCGACGTCGTCGACGGACGCCTTCGTTCCTTCATCGAAAATGGATAACGTCCATCTGAATTGCTCGGGCGATCCCTCTTGGAGATTCGGAGCACTTCGTACGGCCGTGACATCGTCGTCCTTGACCGGATCGGGCCAGTGCGCCGGCAACTCGACTGCGTAGGCGTCCAACTGCACCGGCCGGACATCGTAGCGGGGATGCGCGTCCACCCAGGCCATCCAGCCAAACGACCCGGCGAACACGAGCCCAACGACTCCCGCAGCGATGATGAAGCGCATTTTCATTTCGCCCCCACCTCGAAGCCGTATTTTTTTCGAAACTCCATATCTCGTTTATCCGCTGCCGCCATCATGAGCTCCCGTTTAGCCAGGGCCGCGCGAAGCCGCTCGCGCTCATGGTCGCCGTATTTCGGTTCATCGCCACGCTCAGAGACCAAGTCTATAACGTCCCGTTGTGCGGTCAGAATACGGTAAAGTCCGTCGCTTTCGCCGTTCAAATGATGGTCCAATTGCGGGCTGCCCGGCTCGACCTTACTCGATCTCAAGTCCTCAAAGGCTTTTTGCGACATGTCGTGGTAGAGGTGATAGTCGCCCGTTTCCCTTGCCATGTCCTTATGGCTCTTGAACCGCTGAGCCAGTCGGTCTTCCCACAGCATCGCTATGAATATCTGATATCGACCCGCCGGGCTTCGCTTCAGATCGGCGAGCTCGCCCGGCGTCAGCCGTGCCTGCAGCTCTTTGAAAACATGGATCTCCGTGCGGTGAGCAGACAATTCGCTGGGTATATGCAGACCTTCGTCCAGCGAACCAGACAAATGATCCCTCACGTGACTGAGCTCGTGCGCGAGAATCGGAACCGCGATCGCGTCGGACTCCTTCATCATCGCCTTATTCACAGCCAAAACGAAACGCTGCCCGGCGGCATTCTTTGCCGCTAACGGTCGCACGTAGGCGCCGGTTCCCGAACGCATCCAGACAAAGCGTACATCCACGTCACGCTCGATCTGCTTCCAACCGCCGAGATCGGCGATCAATGCCCGGCCCGTTTCCGTGGCTTCCAATGAATTACGAAGGGCTGCCATGCGTTCCCTTTCTAGAGGCGTCTCGCGATCGAGACCGTAAACAGCCACGCCCAGCAAGCCTTCGAGGAACAGATCAAGCTGTGACGGCTTTCGCGAACCGGGGAATAAATAGGAGTTGGAAGAAGGCGCGCGCGTAAGCGGCGGCGGCCCCGCGCTGCCTCCCGCCCTGACCGGAAGAACGAACGGCCGTGAATCGGCGGCGCCGCTCTGCCCCGGAGCCGACGGGACGGCGATCATCGAGGCCGTCGCCGGCGAATCGACGGCGCCGACTCGGTCTTTTACCTGATGCCAGAGGCCCAACAGGTCCTTGTCGCGCGGGAACCGCTTCAATGCGTTCTCCGCCGCCTTTTGGGCGGCGCGGTAGTCGCCCACAAGAGTCAGCGCCGTTATGGCCGCCTTGTCGCCGGCCGGGCTCTTCGCGTCCCGCGTCGACAACATGGCGGCGACCTTTACGGCCTCGCCCGGGCGGCCGAGCATGCCGTAGGCCTGACTCAGCTCCAACAGCGCGCCGGAATCGAGCGAAGGCCGATCCAGCGCGTCAAGCGCGGCGAGAGCGCTCCTCCGTCCAGGGTCGTTCAACGATCTGATCAGTTCGGGAAGTTGCGCGCCGGCGGGCGCCGACGAGGAAATGGCGGCGATGACGGGAGAGCGCGGCGCCTGAGCGCTTGCGGTGAACGCGAGCGCGAGAACGATGAGGCCCGCGCGAAGGGACATATCCGTATTATAACCCCCGCTCCTGCCTTTGTCAACGAAACGGCGAAGCTACGACGCCTTCGCGAATGCCGACGCGACAAGGCGGAAGGCCGCCTCTTCTTCGGAAGTAAGCCGCATTCTTTTCACGAACCCGTCGAAGTCCTTCGTGAGACGCGGATCGTGGGTCGTTGCTTTTCCGAATAGATTCCTGGCGTCGTCCCTCTTGCCGAGCTTGTAGCGCACTATGGCCAGTCCGCTGAGAGCGAAAGCGTCCTGGGGGGCCAATTTCAGCGCCTTTTCGAAGTCCCGATCGGCGTCGTCCAGACGACCTCGCGCGAACAGGAGGAAGCCGCGATAGGCATAGGCGGTCGCGGTCGGCTTCAGTTCTAAGGATTTCTCGTACGCGGCGGCGGCCTTGTCCGTCTCGCCCAGGGCTGCCAGGACACGCCCTCTCCCGGAATGGAACCGCGGTTCAGTACTCTCCGAAGAGACGAGAACTTCGTAGTCGGCGAGAGCGGCCTTAAGACGTCCGAGTGAAAAATTCGCGGACGCGCGCATGAATACCATCGCGTTCGAGTTCGAGCCCAAGGAGATCGCCTTGTCGTAATCCGCGACGGCTTGTTCATATTGGCCGAAGCGTTGACGAATGGTTCCCCGCATGGCGTAGTATGAGGCGCGAGAGTCTTCGACTAAGATGAGCTTGTCGAAGGCCGCGAGCGCTTCTTGATGCTTCCCACGCTGGAAAAGCGCCATGGCTCGCCCAGAGAGCGCGAGGTTGTGCTTTGGGTCGGAGCTAAGGACTCGGTCATAGTCGGAAACCGCCTCTTCCCACTTGTTCAGCTCAAAGTACGCATGCCCGCGTTGGGAGCGCGCATAAGTGTCGCCTGGATCCAACTCGAGCGCCGTGGAATAGACCTCGACGGCTTCATCCAATTCCTTATTGGACGCTAGAAGGCGGGCTAAGGCGACCCTGATGCCTGGGGTCACGGGCGAGAGCTTGATCCCCAGCTCGTACGCCTCTCGCGCCTCGGCGTACCGCTTCTCATCCGCATAGAGGTTTCCAAGCGACTTCCGAAGAGAGGCGTCCTTGGGATTAGAGCGAATGGCTCCGCGCAAGACTTCGTGCGCCTTCGAATAATTCTTCATCGCCCTGTGGCTCTCGGCGAGGTAGAACGCCAAGTCTTCCGTCTTTGACGTCCCGCGCGGGACCTTTGAAAAATCCGCCAGCGCCTCCGCGTGCTTCCCGAGATTCAATCGGCTCACGCCGCGCTTGTATAGGCGCTCCGGAGTCGGCGCGCGCAGTGCGAATTCCTTGTCGTAGGCCTCGGCCGCTTCGGCGTGGTAATCATGGAGATTCGCCATATCGGCCAGCGTTCCCCACGAGTCGGCGTCCTGGGGCTGCATTGCGGCGGCCTTCTTGGAGTCGGCGATGGCGCCCGCCATATCCCCGCGCATCATGCGCATGGTGCCGCGCAGCGTGTAAGCGACGAACAGATTTGGATCGAGCTCTAATGCCTTGTTGAAGTCGGCCAGCGCCTTATCCTTGTCTTTCAATTCAGAATAGTAGAGACGGCCACGGTCCTCGTAGTGACCGCCGTGACGGGGATTGATACGGATCGAAGCGTCGTAATCCGCGATGGCTCCCGGCACATCGCCGAGCTTCGCTCGGGCATGGCCTCGCCCTGCATAGATCAGGGAAGGATCCTCGACTCCTACGGCAAGCGCGCGGTCGTAATCCTCCAACGCCTCCCTGTACCAGCCTTTTTCGGCTTTGACCACTCCCAGGTTCAACCACGCGTTGCCGTAGGCGGGCGCGAACCGCACCGCGTCGGTCAGGTCCGCGAGCGCGCGGTCCTGATCCTTCTTCAAAAAGTACGCCGTTCCGCGATTGTAGTGGACCTTTCCCCTGTCCTCGTCGCCGCATGCGGGGTGCGCCGCCAGCGCCTTGTTCGAATACTCGATGCGCTTGTCGTAGTCGTTCGTCTCGCCGCAGCGATTGAGCCAGCTTACGCAGTCTTGTCCGTGCGCGGCCCGGCATATGCACGCGGTCAATAATAGACCGATGAGCACGGGACGACGCGGGAGGAGCGGGGCGATCTGGCGCATGACGGTTTGCTCTTATGCCTATTGTAACTTACGCGTTCGCTCACGTTAGCCGGATTTCTCAGACGACACGACCAGGGCCCTCAACGCCTCTAAATCGAAGGGCTTGTGAAGGCGACGAGCGACCCCGGCCGAACGCGCGCGATCGACGTTATCGGGATGACCGGAAACGATTATGGCGACCAGGAGCGGGTTCACTCTCATTAGGGAGCGGGCCAGCTCGATCCCGCTTCCATCGGGCAGGCGGGCGTCGCATAGCATCAGTTCATAACGCGCGCTTTTAAACCGAGACAGGGCCTCCGAAGCGGTGCGGCATTCGTCCGACGCCCAGCCCCACATCGAAAGACAGCGGCGGATGAGCCGGGACATCTCGGGGTCGCCGTCCACGACCAGCGCGCGTCGCTCCGTGCGTTCCATAAGATTCAGTCTAACAGGAGAGGCTCATATTTTCAATATCTATTTTTTGCATATGCGAATATGGATACTAACATGAATGCACCGCCATGCAGAAGACGATCTATTCGAAGCGCCACAGGACCATCGTCGCGCGCCTTCGCGATGCCCGCGTCGCGGCGGGCATGAGGCAGGTCGACGCCGCCAAGAGGCTCCGAAAGCAGCAGTCCTATATTTCCCGCTGCGAATCGGGGGAGCACCGGCTCGACGTTGTGGAGCTCGAGACTTTCGCCCGCCTCTACGGAAAGCCGCTCGCGTTCTTCACCCGCTGAGGCGGCCCTCGGTTGGGCGTATAATATAAGTCATGCGCAAGAACACGGGCCAAGCCGCGCTTCTCGCCGTCGGCGGGCTCGCCCTACTCGGACTCGCGGCCGCGTGCTGGAACTCGACCAAGCTCGGCGCTTTCTTCGCCGCGCTCTTCGGCCTCGGGCTGATCTGCTTCGCCGCGTTCGGCTGCTACGAGTGCCCGTGCCCCGACTGCGGCAAGCCCGTGTCGATGGACGGCGCGACGGGCTTCGTGCGCTGCCCGCACTGCAAGCGCTACGCGCAGCCGACCAGGCAGGGACTCGACCGGCTCTCGAGCGACTTCGTCGCCGACGTTCCGGTTTTCGGCATCCCTTTCGAGCGCGAGCTCCAGCTGCCCGAAGCCTGCTGCGTCTGCCGCAAGGCCGCGACGCGGAGCACCACTCTCGGCGCGAAGATGGAGAACACTTTGCCCGGCGGCTCAGTCGGCGAGGGGCTCAAGAAGAACGTGATGCTCGGCGCGGGCGTGCGCCCGATGCTCGAGGTCAGCGTGGACGTGCCCCACTGCGACGAGCACAAGGCCGAGGCCCGCATCTTCATCGAGCAGGGCGGCGGAAGCCTCGTCGATCCCGAGGACCCGAAGCTGGTCCTCAGCGTGCGGTCTTACTCCTTCTACCGCGACGC
>CAYVFO010000120.1:0-8361 GCA_964450975.1 uncultured Elusimicrobia bacterium
AATTTGTCCCGCGCGTCCCGCCACCCTCGGCAAAACTTGCCCCCGGAGGGAATCGAACCCCCATCTTCTCCTTAGGACGGAGTAGCTCTATCCATTGAGCTATCGAGGCGTCTTTCCCCGCTCGGGGGACGAATAATAACTTATAAAGCCGTTTTTCGCCAGTCCCCCCCTATATATAGGGAGGCGCCGTCAGTAGGTGACGAGCGAATGGACGGCCTTGCCCGGCAGCTTCGTCCGGCCGTTCAGGAAGCCGAGCTCGATGAGGAAGGCCGCGCCGGCGACGGTGCCGCCGATGGCCTCGATGAGCTGGACCGCGGCGGCGGCGGTGCCGCCGGTGGCGAGGACGTCGTCGACCAGGAGCACCTTCTGGCCCTTCTGGAACGCGTCCGCGTGCGCTTCGATCGAGTCCGTGCCGTACTCGAGCGCGTAGGAGGCCGACTTCACCGCGCGCGGGAGCTTGCCCTTCTTGCGGATCGGAACGACGCCGGCGCCGAGGCGGTAGGCCATCGGGGTGGCGAGCAGGAAGCCGCGGGATTCCACGCCCGCGACGACCTGGATCCCTTTGCCCATGTAGGGCTCGCAGAGGCGGTCGATCATGATCGCGAAGCCCTTGGGGTCGGCCAGCAGCGGGGTGATGTCCTTGAAGACGATCCCCTTCTTGGGGAAGTCGGGCACGTCCTTGATGAGGCTCTCGATCTTCATGGTCGCGCTCACTTCTTCTTCCCTCCCTTGGCCGGAGGCAGGAAGACGAGCTTGCGCGGCGCGCGCTTCATGTTCTGCGCGGCGGTCGGCGCGGTCTTTCGGCCGGCCGGGATCGTCTGACCGAGGATGTCGGTCTTGAGCTTCGGCGTGGAGAAGCCGGGCTGCAGGTTCGTCGGGCCGCGGCGGGAGCCCTCGTCGACTTCGATCAAGCCCATGCGGTTGGCGACGCGGCGCAGGCGGAGCAGCGCGCGCTCCTCGATCTGGCGGATGCGCTCGCGCGACAGGCGCAGGCGCTTGCCCACCTCTTCGAGGGTCATCGGGGTCTGGCCGGTGAGGCCGTGGCGGAACTCGAGAATCATGCGCTCGCGCTCGCCGATCTCGCGCAGAGCCTGATGGAGCTCGTCGTGGAGCTTCAAGACGCCGATCACGTTCTCGGGCGACTGCGCCGTGGTCTCGGCGATCATGTCCTCGACCGTGATGTTGTCGTCCTCGGAATCGATCGGCGCGTCGAAGGAGCCCATGCCCTTCGCGGCCTCGGCGGCATCGAGCACGCCGCGGACCTGGCGCGCGGTCCAGTGCATCGCGCGCGCCATCTCGGCCAAAGACGGATCGCGGCCGAGCTTGGCGTGCATCTTCTCCCACATCTTGAGCCACTTGCGCAGGGCTTCCCACGCGTGCGGCGGGATGCGGATGGTCTTGCTGGTCTCCTCGACCGCGCGGCGGATCGACTGCTCGATCCAGTAGGACGCGTACGTGGAGAAGCGGTAGCCCTTCGAAGGCTCGAACTTGTCGATGGAGTGCATGAGGCCCAAGTTGCCCTCTTCGACGAGATCCATGAAGTCGATGCCCTGGCGGTGGTACTTCTTCGCGATGGGCACGACGAGGCGGAGGTTGGCCTCCATGATGCGCTGCTTGGAGAGGCGGTCGCCCTTCTTGGCCTTCTTCCACAGCTCGTGCATCTCCTCGCGCGTGACGAGGGCCAGCTTCTGGATGCCCTTGAAGTACTGGCTTATCGTGTCTGTAGACGGTTCCATGTTCCCCTTTTTACCGCGCGATCCGGAATCCCCGGTCGCCCTTCGAGGCGACCGTCTGCTGCTCGACCGAGTCAACGCGCGCCGCGGGGTTCTCCGTCTTCAGGCGCTCGACGAAAACGTCCAGCGCCTTCTCGTCTCCCTCGGCTTCGAGCTCGACCGACCCGTCCTCCCGGTTGCGCGCCCAGCCCGCCAATCCCAATTCCTCGGCGAGGCCGACGGCGAACCACCGGAAGCCGACCCCCTGAACGCGACCGCGAACGATCAGATGTCGACGCGTCAAGGGGGCCTCGGTTGACATTCTAGTGATTCGTCAAGTCCCCGCGCAAGGGGTAAGAAGAAAGGACGCCGGGCCCGTTTCAGGGCCCGGCGTCCTCTTCAAACTGGTCGGGGTACTCAGGCTTGAACTGAGAACCTCTTGGTCCCGAACCAAGCGCTCTGCCAATTGAGCTATACCCCGACGAACGTCCAGAACGGTTTCGCGCCGGCGGTCGGGGATACAGGAATCGAACCTGTAGCCTCTCCCACCCCAAGGGAGCGCTCTACCATTGAGCCAATCCCCGGCCGCGGGCGCGACATGCGGCCTCGCGGCCGGCCCGTCCGGTACATTCTATTTTTTTGACCGTTCCGGCGCAACCGGAAAAGTCAGAGCTCGTCGAGGATGGCGCGGAGCTCCTTGCGCGCCTCGCGCAGGAGCTTCGAGAGGCCGGAGTCGGGAGCGGCCGAGGCCGTCAGCGGCGCGTCGAACGGCGACTTGCCGCGCTTGCGGTCGATGAGCGCGCGGCGGGCGCCGGCGATCGTCATCTTCCGCGTCTGCAGGAGCGACTTGATCTCGAGGATGAGCTCGAGGTCGGCGCGCGTGTAGCGCCGGTGTCCCCCCTCCTTGCGCGAGGGACGCAGGTCTCCGAAGCGGCTCTCCCAGTAGCGCATCGTGTGCGGCGGCACCTGCGCGAGCCGGGAGGCCTCGCGCATGGAGAAATAATCCTTGTCCGGCAGGAACGGCAACTCCACTCGAATTTACTCCAGCAGGTTCTTCGAAGCCTTGAAGCGCACGCCGCGCCGCGACGGGACGCTGACCTGCTCGCCCGTCTTCGGGTTGCGGCCGGTGCGCGGCTGTCTCGCCTTCACGCGGAACGTGCCGAAGTTCGAGATCACGACCTTGTCGCCCGTGTTGAGCGCGCCGCGGATCGTCTCGAAGGTCGTCTCGACCGCGAGGGCGGCTTCGCCTTTCGTGGTGAGAACCTTCGCGACGGCCTTGATGATGTCGAGGCGGTTCATTTCGCGTCTCCTCCTTCCTTGTCCTTCCCTTTGCCCTTCGGCGGCTCGTCGCCGCCTTCTTTCTTGAGATCCTTGAAGATGTCCTCGGGCTTGAGGCTCTTGAGCTCTTCCTTGAACTTGCTGACCTCGTCCTCGGAGATCGGCTTGCTCAAGGTCTGGCAGCGCTCGAAGACGCTCTCGTGGACCATGATCGGGCAGCCGGCGCGCACCGCGATCGCGATGGCGTCGGACGGGCGGCTGTCGAGCTGGACGGTCTTCTTGCCGTCGCTCGCGTGCACGCGCGCGTAGAAGGTGTTCTCCTTGATGTCGGAGACGACGATCTTCTTGACCTCGTAGCCGAGCTGCTGGATGGCTGCGAGGAGCAGGTCGTGAGTCAGCGGGCGCGGCAGCACGATCCCGGAGAAGCGGATCGCGATCGCCTGGCCCTCGGTGATGCCGATCCAGATCGGCAGGAGGCGGTTGCCCTCGAGCTCCTCGAGGAAGATGATGCACTCGTTGACCGTGGTGGCCAGCGAGTAGATGCGCACTTCCTTCTCGCCCGCTCCGGGTTTGGAGGGTTCGGGGGTTTTGTCCTTGTCCTTATCGCCTTTGTCGCCTTTTTCCTTGGCCATGGTCACCCCCGTTGAAATCCGAGCGCGGTCAGCACGCCTTTCGCGGGCGCGCCTTTCGTGGCGCGCCAGATCGCGTCGAGAAGCGGCGCGTCCACCTTGTGCCGACGGCAGAGCTCCCGCGCGCTCGCGGCCGCCTCGATCCCCTCGACGACCGTCGGGATCTGCGCGAGCGCGGCCTTGGGCGTGAGCCCGCGGCCGAGCTTCTCGCCGAAGCCGCGGTTGCGCGACTCGGGCGAGGTGCCGGTGGCGATCAAGTCGCCCAGCCCGGCGAGTCCGTAGATCGTGTCGGCGCGGCCGCCGCGCGCGCGGATCAAGCGCGACATCTCCGCGAGCCCCTGGACGAGCAAGGCGGCCTTCGTGTTCGCGCCGGTGCCGAGGCCGTCGAGGATTCCGGCGCCGATCGCGATCGCGTTCTTGAGCGAGCCGCCTAGCTCGACGCCGGCGCGGTCGGGCCAATGCGTCACGTTCAAGGCGCCGCCGTTGAACAGCGAGACCAAGGCCTTCGCCTTGGCTCCGGACGGGCCGCCCAGCATGAGGCCGGTGGGAACGCCGCGGGCGACTTCGCGCGCGAAGGACGGGCCCGTCAACGTCCAGACCTTGCCCTTGAAGGACGGGATTTCGCGCTGGATGATGTCGCCCATAGTCAACAACGTCCCCTGTTCGACGCCCTTGGACGCGTTGACGGCGACGGCGCCGCGAACCAAACGGCAACGGCTGATGGCTCTAGCGGTTGAGGATAGAGCGTGGGACGGCAGGACGAAGAGCAAAACTTCCGAATCAGAAGCGGCGACGGACAGATCGCTGGTCACGGCGACGGAATCGTCCAAACGGAAGCCGGGAATATGTGTATGACGCCTCGTCTTTTTCAGCGATTCCGCCAAAGACGGGATGAACTCCCATAGACGCACCTTCGCGCCTTTATTGGCGAGCTGTTGAGCGAGGACCGCTCCCCACATGCCGCCGCCCAAGACCGTGACTTTATGCCGACGGGCCATGGATGCCGAGCTCCCGATTCTGCATGAGACGCTTGATGTTGGGGATGTGCTTGTAGATGATGAGCGCGCCGGCGACGGCGGCGGCGATGCAGTAGGCCGTCTTCTGGCCGAAGGCCAGCGCCGCGATCGGCAGCGCCGCCGCGGCGGACATCGAGCCGACCGAGATGTGGCCGGAGAGCCTCACCGCGAGCGCGAACACGACCATCGTCGCGGCCATGGGCCACGGCATCAGCGCCAGGAACACGCCGGCCGAGGTGGCGACGCCCTTGCCGCCCTTGAAGCCCAGCAGCGGCGTCCAGTTGTGGCCGATGATGGCCGCGGCGCCGCACGCGAGGGCGAGCTCGGGACGGCGCGGCTGGAGGGTGATCGACAGGACGACGGGGGCGTAGCCCTTGAGCGCGTCGACCACCAAAGTGATCGCGCCCGCCAAAGGACCCGCGTTGCGATAAACGTTGGCGGTGCCGGGATTTCCCGAGCCTCTGGTCCTGATGTCGTAGCCTTTCAGCCGTTTGACGACCAGGTAGCCCGTGGGAATGCCGCCGGCGAGGTAGCCGAAGAGCATCAGGACGACATCGCGGAAATCTATCATGAATTCCGACGAAATCCTAACATTCGGCCAGAACGCTTTGCAATCGTTTCCAGTTCTCCGCGGTGACGCGCAGACGGAAGCGGATCTTCTCCCCCACGACGGCCCGGTCGAGGATCTGGGCGGCGTCGTACAGCTTGGCGGTCCACTCCCCCGCCTTCGCGGCCGGAGCGTCGAGCTCCCGCAAAAGCCATTTGCGCGACAGCGCTTCTTCGACCTGCGCCATCGCGGCGGACACGCCGTCGCCGGTGGCGGCCGACATCAGGATCGCGCTCCCGTGCTTGTGCAGGAGGTCGACGCGCGCCGCGGGGCCCAAGCGGTCGCTCTTGTTGAACGCCTCGACGCGCGGGATGTCCTTCGTGTCGAGCTCGTCCAAGGTCGACTTGACCGACGCGTACTGGTTCTCGAGCTCCGGGTGGGCGGCGTCGTGGAGCACGAGCAGGCAGTCGGCGGCCTCGACCTCTTCCAGCGTCGAGCGGAACGCCGCGATCAAGGTCGTGGGGAGTCGCTGGATGAAGCCGACGGTGTCGGTCAGCACGCACCAGCCCCCGCCGGGCAGGCGCACGCGCCGCGCGGTCGGGTCGAGCGTCGCGAAGAGCTTGTCGTCGGCGTACGCGGCTTCCTCGCCCGTCAGCGCGTTGAGGAGCGTGGACTTGCCGACGTTCGTATAGCCCACAAGTGCCACCTGCGGGACGGGCACGCCCGCGCGGCGCTCGCGCCGGAGGCGGCGCGCGGCGCGCACGTGCTCGAGGTCGGCCTTCAAGTGCTTGATGCGCTGCTGGATGTGCCGGCGCTCGTACTCGAGCTTGCGCTCGCCGGGGCCGCGCGTTCCGATGCCGCCCGCCTGCTGGGAGAACTCGCGCCACGCGCCGGTCAGGCGCGGCAGCATGTAGGAGAGCTGGGCGAGCTCGACCTGCAGGCGGCCCTCGGCGGTGCGCGCGCGCTTGGCGAAGATGTCGAGAATCAGGCGCGTGCGGTCGACGATCTTGATCTTCGGGATCGCCTTCTCCAGATTCTTCTGCTGGCCGGGCGAGAGCTCGAGGTCGAAGATGACGGTGCGCGCCTTGAGGCCCGCGCACATCCCCGCGATCTCGGAGACTTTCCCCGCGCCGACCAAAGTCGCGGGGTTGAAGCGCGCGAGCGCCTGCGTCGTCTCCCCGACGACGAGCGCGCCGGCGGTCTCGGTGAGGCGCTTGAGCTCGTCGAGCGAGGAGCGGATCACCTCGGTCTGCGACTTCGGTCCGACGCCGACGAGGACGGCGCGCTCGACGGGCGCGCGGGTCTCGAGAGGGCTCAATCGAGCAGCAGCTCCGGCATCGCCTTCTGCAGCAGCCCGCGCCAGCGGCGCGACGTCCCGGCCATCAGCGAGTCGAGCGGCGCGTAGTCGTCGGTGAGCAGCACGGCCTCGGAGAGCTCCTTCGGCGTGAGCGTCAGCTCGCGCGAGAGCATGAGCTGGACCTCCTTCTTCGAGCGCTCGGGCGTCGCGGGCGGACCGGCCTTCAGCTCGCCCTCGCTCGCGAACAGCAGCACGTTGGCGAGGCCCTCGTTCGGGTCGTTGCCGACGAACGCGCGCACGTTCGGGAACACGGTCTTGAGCGTGCGGTAGACGGCCTTCCACGGGCGGTCGTCGCGGCCGTCCACGGACGAGACGATGTTGATCGCGAACACGCCGTCCTGCGCGAGCTTGGCGCGCACGCTTTGGAAGTACTCCTGCGTGAAGAGGTGAGTGGGCGGCGACTCGGCGCCGAACGCGTCGAGGAAGGCCAAGTCCCACTTCTTCTGCGCGAGCTCGACGGCCGCGCGGCCGTCGCCGACGAAGTGGCCGCCCTTCGGCTGGTAGCCGAAGTACTTGGCGGCCGCGTCCGCGATCGCGGGGTCGATCTCGACGGAGTCCGCGATCAGGCCGCGGCGCTCGAGCGCCTTCGGCAGGAGGCCGGCGCCGAGGCCGACGACGAGCACGTCCTTCGCCTTCGGCCGGAGCGCGCGCGTCCACTCGAGCGAGCGCACGTACTGCGACTCGCTCTCGCCGCCGTCGTTCTCCATGATCGACTGGCTCGTGCCGTTGACGAGCAGGTAGCGGCGCGCGCCGTTGTCGAGCACGGCGATGCGGCCGTACGCCGACTCCTTCGCGTACGCCGCGTACTTGGGCTTGGCCTGCGGCTGGAGCGCCAGGCCGACGCACGCCGCGCACGCGGCGAGCTGGGCCACCGGGATCGCGCGCTGCGAGAGCCACGAGCCGATCGCGCCGAGCAGAAGGAGGACGAGCGCCGCGCCGAGGATGATGCGCGAGAGCGGGAAGTGCGGGATCAGCACGAAGCCCGCGAGGATCGCGCCGATGACCGAGCCCGCGGTGGACACGGCCCACGCGTCGCCCGAGCGGCGGCCGGAGTCCCCCGCGCCCGTCGCGGTGAGGCGCACGGCGACGGGGCCGAGCGCCGAGAGCAGGATCAAGGTCGGCGCGAGCAGGGCGCCCGAGCTCGCGAACGCGCCGAGCTGCACGCCGAGCGGCAAGGTCGCCTTGAGGACCGGCACGCGCAGCCACGGCACCGCGGCGACCGTGATGCCCGCGGCCGTGAGCAGGCGCGCGAACTGCGTGAGGTGCGGGTACTTGTCCGCGAGGCGTCCGCCCCACCAGTAGCCGAGGGCCAGCGCCACCATCGTGACGGTGATCGTCGCCGACCACGTGTAGATCGACGAGCCGTAGAACGGCGAGATGAGCCGCGCGCCGGCGATCTCGATCACGAGACAGGCGGCGCCGCTGACGAGCAGCGAGCCGAGAAGATAGGGCGTCGTTCCGGCGGGCTGGTGCTCCGGGAACTTAGACGGCTGCTTTGGCTTCACGTGCTTCCTCCCATGCGCGCACGGAGCGCGCGACGAGCGATTTGAAATCGGCGGCGGCGTCGAGCGCGATCGCGCCCGGCAATTGACGGCGGAACCAGGTGCGCTGGCGCTTCGCGTACGCGTAAGTCGCGCGGATCATTTCCTCGAGGCCCTCCGCCTCGGTCAGCTTCCCGTCGAGCACGGCGAGCGCCTCGCGGTAGCCCAGGCTCGTGAAGCCCGGCTCCTTGCCCGTGAACTGCGACGGGACGAGGGCGCGGACCTCCTTCATCAGTTCGGGCCACATCTTGCGCGCCCGCTCCTCGATGCGCGCGCGCGAG
>CAYVFO010000121.1:0-5790 GCA_964450975.1 uncultured Elusimicrobia bacterium
TCCTGACCGTCACCGACGTCGACCTCTCCACCGACCGCAAGACGCTCAAGGTCTACTACTCGATCCTCGGCACCGACGCCGAGCGCGAGCGCGCCGCGGCCGCCCTCGAGCGCGCCGCCCCGTACCTGCGCGAGCTCATCAAGAAGAAGGTCTCGGTGAAGACGATCCCGAACCTCGTCTTCTCCTACGACGACACGCCGAAGAAGGCGTCGCGCATCGACGAGCTGCTCAACAAGCTCGAGCGGGAAAAGGGCAAGTGACCTCGCCTGTCGGCCTGCTGCTGGTCGACAAGCCGTCGGGCTGGACCTCCCACGACGTCGTCGCGGTCCTCCGCAAGCTCTTCCCCCGCGGCACCAAAGTCGGCCACGCCGGCACCCTCGATCCCGCCGCCACCGGACTCCTCGTGGTCCTCGTCGGCGCCGCGACGAAGCTCCAGGCGCGCCTCCAGGGCCTCGACAAGACCTACTCCGGCACGATCCGCCTCGGCGTGAAGACCGAGACCGGCGACCTCGAGGGCAAGGTGATCGAGACGAAGCCCGTCCCCGCGCTCGAACTGGCCGCCGTCGCGAAGGCGGCCGCGGGCATGGTCGGCACGATCGAGGCCCCCGCTCCGGCGTACTCCGCCGTCAAGCACGAGGGCAAGAAGCTCTACGAGTACGCGCGCGCGGGCGCCGCGGTGCCGGTCAAGCCGCGCGTCGCCGTCGTGAAGTCCTGGGAGACGACGTCGTGGGCGAGCCCCGAGCTCGGCTACCGCCTCTCGTGCTCCTCGGGCACGTACGTGCGCACGCTCGCCGAGGTTCTCGGCGAACGCCTCGGCTGCGGCGCGACCGTCTCCGCGCTCCGGCGCGAGACGATCGGCTCCTTCTCGCTCGACGGGGCGCTGCCGCTCGACGCGCTGCGCAAGCTCTCCCCCGCCGAGCTCGCCGCGCGCCTGGCCGCGTCCTTGCCCCTGCTGGAGGCCGCCGCCAAGTGAGGACGTACCGCGGACGCGTCGTGAAGGGCCAGAAAGTCGGGCGCAAGCTCGGCTTCCGCACCGCGAACGTGAAGCTCCGCGGCGCCCAGCCGCCGAAAGGCGTGTGGAAGGTGCTGGGCCGCGGCACGACGCTCGGCGAGCGCGCCGGCGCCTGCAACGTCGGCGTGCGCCCCACTTTGGGCGGCGTCCGGCTCGTCGTCGAGGTCCACTTTCCCGGCTGGACCGGAAATCTCTACGGCCGCACGCTCGAGCTGAAGTTCCTGAAGAAAATCCGGGCCGAGAAGCGCTTCCCCTCGATGGCGGCGCTGCGCGCGCAGATCGCGAAGGACGTCCGGAGCCTCGGACGGTGAGCCTCGTTCCCGCGTCGCCGCAGACGCAGGCGGTCGTCGACCATCTCGTGAAGTTCGCGGCCGCGTTTCCCGGCGTCGAGGTCGAGCTGCAGCCGTTCGTCGAGGGCGGCCCGTGCGAGGTCAAGGCCGACCTCCTCCCCGCGAAGAAGGACGCCTGCGACATCTCGCTGCTGATCACGCGCGGCCTCGTCGTCGCGCGCTTCGGCTCGAAGGCGCGCTTGGCCGCGATCGTCGGCGCCCCGAAGTTCTTCGGCGACCCCGCGGAAACCGCCTGGGAGCTCGACATGCGCGCGGACTACAAGCATTTGAACGCGCTGCTGGAGGCGCTCGCGGCCGGGAAGCTCAAGCCCCATTCGGCCGTTTGGGCCGGCGGCCGCGTCGAGCCGCTCGGGGCCTGGCTCGAGCTGCCCGAGAGCAAGGTCTACGTCGGCGACACCTCGGGCTTCATGAGGGGCATCCTCGCCCTGTTCCGCCTCGTGTCCTTCCGCGACGCGTCTTTCGCTCCCTGGGAATAGGAGCTATAATAGGACCATGAACTACAACGAGGACGGGAACGTGATCGGACGCGCCGGAGCGGTCGCTCTCATCGCTTTGGCCTTGTTCGGCGCCCACCGTCTCACCTGCGGCGGAACGATGTGCCCGGTCATGAAGACCGACTCGTGCTGCGCGCCGGCCGCCGCTCCCGCGAAATAAGCCCCTCTAGGGCTTGAAAAGCGCCCTCCCCGGGTCTACACTGGGGCCATGAGGGCGTTTCTTCTCCCCGCCGTCCTCTTCCTCCTCGCGGCTCCGGCCGCCGCTCAGCAGGCCCGCTACCCCCTCCTCGCCCAGTGCCTCGGCAACGAGACCGGCGTGCGCCGCTGGTACCACGCCCAGCCCGTCGAGGCGCAGGACTCCTTCGAGGCCCTCTACGCCGAGTACGCGGCCCTCGTGCGCCGCAACAAGGAGGACGGCTGGTCGAACGGCTGGCGCGGAAACCTCTGGACGAACGTCCGCAACGATTTCTCGGCCCACCCCGTCCTCGGCCTCTTCAAATCGGCCGTGAACTACACCGACAGCCGCACGAAGCTCGTCGAGGAAGCCCTGCCGCAGGCCGAGGCGAACCTCGCGACGGCCGAGCGCAACGCCGCCGCGGCGCCGAACTCCGCGGTGCACGCCAACGGCCTGAGGCTCGCGCGCCTGAGAGTCGAGGAGCTGCGCGAATACGCGGCGCAGAAGGCGGGTACGTGTTCGGACTGGGCGACGGAGGTGAAGTTCGTCCTCTCCCGCGTTCCCCAACCGCACTTCGCGATCGACACCGAGGTCTCGGTCGCCGTCGGCGCCCTCGGAGACAGCGGCTCGCACATGTACGCGAAGGTCTGCCCGAAGGCCGGCGGCGAGTGCGTCGTCCTCGACCCGTGGAAGCGTGGCTATCCCGAGCTCGCGACCGCCGCGGAGCAGGCGCGCGGCGTCTCGAACGCGAACTCCTGCTTCTCCGTCAACAAGCCCGTTTACTAGCGCCTAGCGGCGCTCGAGCTCGGCGGAGTCCGACGCGAGCCAGGCGTTGAGCGCGACGAGGAACAAGGTCGCGCCGAGCAGGCAGACCGAGAGCGCGTTGATCTCGGGCGTGATGCCGAACTTCATCATCGAGTAGATCTTGATCGGCATCGTCACCACGCCGATGGGCGCGAGGAAGAACGAGGTCACGAAGTCCTCGAAGCTCACCGTGAACGCGAGCAGGGACCCGGAGATGATCGCGGGCATCGCGAGCGGGAAGGTGACCTTCACGAACGCCTGGAACTCGGTCGCGCCGAGGTCCATCGCCGCGTCCTCGAGGTTGGCGCCGCCGATGGACTTGAGGCGCGCCTTGATCGCCGCGACGGTGTAGGGCAGGCAGATGAGCGCGTGGGCGCTCGCGAGGGCGCCGAAGTCGAGCTCGAAGCCCGCGCGCACGAGGAAGGAGAGCAGGCCGACGCCGAGCGCGACCTCGGGCATCATCAGCGGGATGTTGAGGAGCGCGGCGTAGGAGCGGCGGCCCGTGAACGGCTTGTGCTTGACCATCGCGTAGGAGGCGAGCAGGCCGAGAACGGCGGCGATCGCGGCCGCGGCGGCCGCGAGCTCGAGCGAGGTGAGCATCGCGCGCATGAGCTCCTCGTTCTGGATCATCGTCTTGTACCACTTGAGCGTGAACCCGCGCCAAACGACGTTGCGGCGCGCGTCGTTGAACGAGAAGACGAACATGACGACGAGCGGCAGGTAGAGGAAGCCGTAGAGGCCCGCGATGTAGCCGGAGAGGAATTTCCCCTTCCTCACAGCGACTCCTCCCAGCGCTGGTAGATCACGAGGCCGGCGACCAGGCCGCCGAGCAGGATCGTCGTCAGCGCGGCGCCGAAGGGCCAGTCCTGCGCCATGAGGAACTGGTTGGAGATCAGGTTGCCGAGCAGGTAGTAGCGGGGGCCGCCGAGGATCTCGGCCGTGAGGAAGTCCCCGAGGCAAGGGATGAAGGTGAGCAGGCAGCCGCCGATGACGCCGGGCATCGACAGAGGCAAGGTGACCTTGAAGAACGCGGTCCAGCGCGAGGCTCCGAGGTCGTAGGCGGCCTCGATGTAGGTGCGCGGAATCTTCTCGAGCGACGCGTAGAGCGGCAGCACGCAGAACGGCAGGTAGAAGTAGACGAGGCCGAGGAGCACCGCGAAAGGGGAGTACAGGAAGCCGACGGGCTGGGAGAGGAAGCCGAAGTGGATCAGCGCGTCGTTGAGGATGCCTTCCTTGCCGAGGACGATCATCCACGAGTAGAACGCGACCAGGCACGACGACCAGAACGGCACCATGAGCGCGACGAGCAGGGCGTTGCGCCACCGGCCGGCGCGGAAGCTCAGGTAGTAGGCGAGAGGGTAGCCGAGCAGCAGGCACAGCGCGGTCGCGCCGCCCGCGAAGCCGAGCGTGCGCCAGAGCACGGGCAGGTACTTCGAGTCGAACGCGCGGCGGTAGTTGTCGAGCGAGAAAGTCCAGTCGATGACGCCGTACGGGCCGTTCTTCGCGAACGACATCGCGATCATGCCGACCGCCGGGATCACGAGCATGAACAAGAGCCACAGCGCGGCGGGCGCGAGCAGGAGGTGGCTCGCGAGCGGCTTGCGGCCGGAGAGCAGCCAGGAGAGCGCGCGGCTCATCAGGCGACCTTCACGTCAGCCCAGGTCTGGTTCCAGAGCTCGCTCTGCTCGCCGTCCAGCTTGTGGTGGAGCGAGAGCTGCTTCTGGATCTTGGGAGTCGGGTAGACGCGCGGGTCCTTGCGCAGGACCTGATCGACGAGCGGGAACGCCTTTTCGTTGGGGCTCGCGTAGCGCACGAAGTTCGCGATCGAGGCGCCGACCTCGGGCTGGAGGAGGTAGTCGATGAGGCGGAGCGTGTCCTCCCTGTGGCGGGTGCCGCGCATCATCGCGAGGCAGTCCACCCACATGTACGTTCCCTCCTTCGGCAGGACGTAGTCGAGATCGGGGTTGTCGCGCGCGGCCTGGAACAGGTCTCCCGACCAGGTCATCGCGAGGTCGATCTCGCCCGCGACGAGGCTGTTGAGATAGGACGAGGACGAGTACTGCTTGACGAGCGGCTTCTGCTTCACGAGCAGCTCCCGGATCTTCTTGAAGTCCTCGGGATCGCTCGTCGTCTGAGGGATCTTGAGCAGCTGCATCGCGACCGAGATGCAGTCGCGCACGTTGTCGAGCATCGAGATGCGGTCCTTGTACTTCTCGTCCCAAAGGTCCCACCACGACGTGGGCGGCGTCTTGATCTTCTTTCGGTTGTAGGCGATGCCCGTCGTGCCCCAGAGGTAGGGCACGGTGGTCTCCTGAGGGTCGTAGATCGGGCGGCGGAAGCGCGCGAACAGGTTGTCCATGTTCTTGAGCGCGCCGGAGGGCACCGGGTCGATGAGGTTGAGCGTCTGGAAGCGCGGGATCAGGTAGTCGCCGACGACGATGAGGTCGTAGCCGCGCGCGCCGGCGCGGATCTTGGCGAACATCTCCTCCTCGTCGGCGAACAGATCGTAGCGGACCTCGACTCCGGTGAGCTTCTTGAAGTCGGACAGCGTGTCCTTGCCGATGTAGTTCGACCAGTTGAAGAAATTGACGACGCGGCTGTTGTCGGCCCGCGAGCAGGAGGACAGGAAAGACGGGAGCAGCGGCGCTAGGACGGCGGCCTGCAGGAAGCCGCGGCGGGAAAGGCGGTCGCTCATTCTTCGGCTTCGAGTATGTACACGTCGTCGGGCTGGACGGCCGCGATGACGGGCACGTTGAGGTCGTCGTGGACCGCGTAGCGGTCGCCGCCCGCCCAGGCGATCGTCTGCCGCTCGGGGTTCTTCTTGAACATCTGGAGGTAGATCTGGCACGCGTCGCCGAGGAACACGGTGTCCTTGAGCATCGCGTCGAAGCGGATCAGGCCGAACGGCAGCTCGTCCTTGTAGAACACCTTGACGCGCTCGGGGCGGATCGCGAC
>CAYVFO010000121.1:5800-8304 GCA_964450975.1 uncultured Elusimicrobia bacterium
GGTGAGCGCGGCCCGGGGCTCCGTCGAGGACCCTCGCGGAGAAGATGTTCGCGCCGCCGATGAAGTCGGCGACGAACGAGGTCTTCGGCATCTCGTAGATCTCGCCGGGCGTGCCGATCTGCTCGATGCGGCCCTGGTTGAAGACGGCGATGCGGTCGGACATCGTCATCGCCTCCTCCTGGTCGTGCGTGACGTAGACGAAGGCCATGCCGAGCTTCTTCTGGAGCTTCTTGAGCTCGAGCTGCATCTCCTTGCGGAGCTTGAGGTCGAGGGCGCCCAGAGGCTCGTCGAGCAGCAGGACCGCGGGGCGGCCGGCGATGGCGCGCGCGAGCGCGATGCGCTGCATCTGGCCGCCGGAGAGCGAGGACACGCGGCGCTTCTCGAAGCCCGGGAGCTTGACCATCGCGAGCGCCTCGGGGATCGCCTTCGCGATCTCGGCCTCGGGGACCTTGTCCATGCGCATGCCGAACGCGATGTTGCCGGCGACGTCGAGGTGCGGGAACAGCGCGTAGTGCTGGAAGACGGTGTGGACGTCGCGCTCGTACGGCGCCTGGTCGGTGACGTCCTCGCCGTTGAGCTTCACGCGGCCGGAGTCCGGGGACTCGAAGCCGGCGATGATGCGCAAAGTGGTCGTCTTGCCGCAGCCGGAGGGCCCGAGCAAGGTCATGAACTCCCCTTTCTTGACGGTCAGGGAGACGCCGCGGAGGACGGGCGAGGTTCCGAAGGACTTCTGGAGGGGTCCTATCTCTAGGAGCGGCGGTTCGTCGGGCACCGTCATAATTATACTACGTGTTCTACGCGCGGAACGCGGCGACGGCGGCCTTGATGATCGTGAAAGCGGCGTCGGCCTGGGCCGGGGTCAGCACGAGCGGCGGCGCGAAGCGGACGGTGTTCTCGTGCGTGTCCTTGGCGAGAAGTCCGCGCTTGAGCAGGTCCTCGACCAGCGGGCGCACGCGCGCGGTGAACTCGACGCCGATCAGGAGCCCGCGGCCGCGGACTTCCTTGAGCGCCGGGTGCTCGAGCGTCTCGAGCTTGGCGCGCAGGCGGGCGCCGGTCTTGGCGGCCTTCTCGGCGAGCTTCTCCTTCTCGATGACGTCGAGCGCGGCGAGGCCGATCGCGCAGGCCATCGGCGAGCCGCCGAACGTCGAGCCGTGCGTGCCGGGCGTGAAGAGGCCGAGCACCTCGTCGTCGGCGCAGACGGCCGAGACGGGGTAGAGGCCGCCGGAGAGCGCCTTGCCGAGCACGTAGAGGTCGGGGACGACGCCCTCGTGGTCGCACGCGAAGAGCTTGCCGGTGCGGCCGAGGCCGGTCTGGATCTCGTCGGCGCACATGAGCACGCGGTTCTCGGAGCAGATCGCGCGGGCGGCCGTGAGCCAGCCCTCGGGCGGGAGGATGACGCCGGCCTCGCCCTGGATCGGCTCGAAGAGGAAGCCGACCGTGTTCTCGGTGATCGCGGCCTCGAGGGCGCGCGCGTCGCCGTACGGGATCTTCTTGAAGCCGGGGGTCGCGGGGCCGAAGCCCTCCCACGAGCCGCGGTCCGATGAGAAGCCGACGATCGTCGTCGTGCGGCCGTGGAAGTTGTTCTCGCAGACGACGATCTCCGCCGCGCCTGCGGCGACGCCTTTGACGCGGTGGCCCCAGAGGCGCATCGCCTTGATCGCGGTCTCGACGGCCTCGGCGCCCGAGTTCATCGGGAGCGCGCGCTCCTTGCCCGTGACGGCGCAGAGCTTGGCGAGGAACGGCCCGAGCTCCTCGGTGTGGAACGCGCGCGACACGAGCGCGACCTTGCCGAGCTGCTTCTTGGCCGCGGCGACGATCTTCGGGTGGTTGTGGCCCTGGTTGAGGGCCGAGTAGGCGGAGAGGAAGTCGAAATACTTCTTCCCCTCGACGTCCCAGACGAACGGGCCCTTCCCCCGCGCCAGCGCGACGGGCAGCGGGTGGTAGTTGTGCGCGCCGTGCTTGTCGGTCAGCGCGATCAGGCGGTCCGTTTTAGTCTGCTTCTTGGGCATGAACACGCTGGATTCTATCATTTGCTCCTGCTACCCTTCCGGGGATGTCCGACGAACCCCTGCTGGCCTTCACCCGCGCCCTCTCCGACGCCGTCAAGAGCGGGCTCCCCCTGGCCCAGCACCTGCGCGAGCGCGGCTTCCCGCAGGCCGCCGAGGCCGTCTCCGCGGGCGGACCGCTCCACAAGGCGCTCGGCTCCGGCTTCTCCCCCGTCTTCCTCGCGCTCGTGCGCGCCGGCGAGGAGGGCGGCAAGCTCGACGTGTTCCTCGACCGCTACGCCGACGCGCTCGAGGTGCGGATCGACTTCCGCCGCAAGCTCAAGCGGGCGATGCTCTATCCGGCTTTCGCCGCTTTGCTCGGCCTTTGCGTGTTCCTGCTGTTCACGACGAAGGCCGCGCCGATGCTGCTGCAGCCGCTGATCGACGCGGGCGTCGAGGTCCCCGCCGAGGCGCTGCGCGCGATCGCCTTCGGCGGCATGCTGCTCGAGAACCGGTACA
>CAYVFO010000122.1:0-8100 GCA_964450975.1 uncultured Elusimicrobia bacterium
GACCGGAACCGGCCCGGAGGCGGCGCCGCCGGCCCAGCCCGCGGAGGAGACCGCGTCGCGCAGCGCGTCCTGCTCGAAAGCGGCGGCGGGGAGGCCGCTCAGGGGCAAAGACAGGCACAGGACCCCCGCCGCGAAGCGGCGGAAGGGCCCGGGACGGGATTCTCGGCGAGAGGGGTATCCCATTCGGCCCAACTATACTGCCCGGAAGACCTGCTTTTACAGGTGCGTCGGGCCTATCCTATCATAGGCCCTTTGTCCAAGTCAAGTGCCTGATATTAAGATTCTTTTCTCCGTCGCAACTTAACCTTTTAAGCCTGGCACCATATGACGAACGTGTTACTATCCCCAGAGTTATCCGCTTGTCCACACGAGGGAAAACGGCCCTTTTTGCCCGTTTGACCTAGGGACTTTAGAACTGATACGATCCTCGCGTGGACGCCTCCTCCGCCGAGACCGTCGAGCGACTCTGGAAGACCGCTCGCTATCTGCCGCAGACCGTGCGCCTGCTCGGCACCCGCTACCGCACCTTGTTTCTGGCCCACGCGCAGCGCTGCCGGCCGAAGGGGGACGCCGCGGTGGTCGCCGACGCCCTCGCCTTCATGGATTATCTCGCGAAGCAGGAGCGCGTCGGCCTGCTCGGACCCGAGCGCGCCGCATTGCGCAGCGACTCGAGCGCCCTCCGGCGCCGCTTCCGCCTCCGCCGCGACGGCGAGTCCGTCGAGGCCGTCGAGAAGTGGAAGATCCTGCAGTGGCTGAGGCTCTGATGGCCCACGCGCACGCCGCCGACGCCGGCTACCGCACCAAGCCGCTGCTCGACTTCGTCACGAAGCTCCTGTCGCGAGAGGACGCCGCCCTGCGCGAGATCCGCGAGACGACCGAGGCCAAGGGCCTGCCCGCGATCAGCGTCGGCCCGGACGAGGGCCGCCTCCTGCACTTCCTCGCGAGCTCGGTCGGCGCCAAGAAGATCGTCGAGGTCGGCACGCTCGCCGGCTACTCCGCCTGCTGGCTCGCGCGCGCCCTGCCCGAGGGCGGCCGGCTCGACACGATCGAGTACGATCCCAAGCACGCCGTCGTCGCCCGCGAGAACGTCGCGAAGGCGGGGCTCGCCTCGAAAGTCACCGTGCACCAGGGCTCCGGCGTCGAGATCCTGCCGAAGCTCGTCGCGAACGCGCCCTACGATCTCTGCTTCATCGACGCCGACAAGACCGGCTACGCCGATTACGCGAAGTGGGCCGCCGCCAACGTCCGGTCCGGCGGCCTCGTCATCTGCGACAACGCCTACCTCTTCGGCAACCTCCACCGCGACGACCTGCCCGCGGGCCACGACGACATCCCGAAGGTCGCCCCGATGCGCGCCGCCCTCTCGCTGTTCGCCGACGAGAAGCTCTTCTCGTCCTGCGCGATGCTGCCGACCGGCGAGGGCATGGCCGTCGCCGTCCGCAAGTGACCCCGACCGCGACGCGCGGCGCGAAGGAAGTCCAGAAAGTCGTCCAGGACTCCGGTCCCGAGGAAGAGCCCGTCTGGAAGGTGATCCTCTTCAACTGCGAGTGCCACACCTTCGATCAGGTGGAGAGAGTGCTCGTGAAAGCGACCCGCTGCTCCCTGGCGCAGGCGCGGGCCTGGTCGAACGAGGTTCACACCAAAGGCTCCGCGATCGTCTACCACGGCCCTCTCGAGCGCTGCGAGGCCGTCGCCGACGTGATCGGCGCGACCGGCCTGCAGGTCAAAGTCTCCCAGTAGGTGTCTGGCGTTCCGTTAGTTGCAATTTCGGTGCCTGGCGTACCGATAATTGCGCTTCGATGGAACTTTTTGACCCGCTGATTCGTATGGTGGTATGGGCAGACCACTTCGAATTCACTTCTCCGGGGCCATCTACCATGCTATGGCGCGCGGTGTGGATGGTTGCGCCATCTTTGCGGACGACTCCGATCGTTCGACTTTCCTCGAGCGTCTCCAACGCTCCATCAATGACGGAGAGGGGGAAATTCTCGCCTATTGCCTGATGGGCAATCACTTTCACGCCGCCCTCAGAGTTGGCAACATACCGATTGGGACTCTTCTACATCGACCCCTTTCAGCGCACGCCCGCGATTTCAATCGTCATCACGCGCGCGTTGGTCATCTCTTCCAGGACCGTTTCAAAGCGAATCTCATCTTAGACGACGCCTATCTGCTGAGTACAATCCGGTACATTCACGACAATCCGGTTCGGGCGGGTCTCACACGCAAGCAGTCGAGTTGGCCTTGGTCCAGCGCAGCAGGTCGAATCGATTTGGACGGCGAATACGATTTTGCAGCCTACGATCCTTGGCCCAAGAATACGACTCGAGAAATTTCGCTGTTGCGTAGAGAATTAGAACCGCAAGTTGAGATTGATGCCATAGGATTGACCGTCTGGGCCGGCACGGGTATCACCATCTCGGAGCTTCAGTCGCCGACCAGGCGCAGGGAGGTGGTAGCCGCGCGGCGAATTCTGACCGCGGATGCCGTCAAACACGGCCATACCCTCCGCGGGATCGCGAAATGGCTCAACTGTGCTCCGAGCTCGACGACGCGCTATCTTCGCCCGAAGTAACGCAAATAACGGCACGTCAGGTACCAATAATGCAATCAACGGCATGTCAGACACCGTTTTTGCTAAATTAAAAGCGTGAGCGCTGAAGCTTCCACCAAACTGCCGCACCGGGCCCTCGGAAAGACCGGCATCTCGGTCTCCGAGATCGGGTTCGGCGGCTGGGGCATCGGCAAGTCCATGTGGGGGCCGACCGACGACCACGAGTCCATGCGCGCGCTGCACGCCGCGCTCGACGCGGGCGTCGACTACTTCGACACCGCCTACGCGTACGGCGGGGGGCACTCCGAGCGCCTGATCGCGCGCCTCTTCAAGGAAGCCGGCCGCCGCGCCGCCGTCTCCACGAAGGTGCCGCCAAAGAACATGGAGTGGCCCGGCTACGCGCGCTCGCGCCTGGCGCTCGTGTTCCCGCCCGACTGGGTGCGCCTGCAAGTCGAGAGGTCTCTGCGGAACCTGAACGCCTCCTCGGTCGATCTCTATCAGTTCCACGTCTGGCACGACGCCTGGCTCAAGGACCCGCTGTGGCCCGAGCTCGCCGCCGAGATGGAGAAGCTCACCAAGGAAGGCAAGGTCCGCAACTGGGGCGTGTCGATCAACAACGACGATCCCGAGTCCGCGATCGAGCTCGTGAAGACCGGCCGCGTCGCGGTCGTGCAGGTCCTGTTCAACATGTTCGACCAGCGCGCGGCCGACAAGCTGCTGCCGCTGTGCAAGGAGCGCGGCGTCGGCGTGATCGTGCGCTGCCCGTTCGACGAGGGCAGCCTGACCGGCACCTTGACGCCGGAGACGCGCTTCGCGCCCGAGGACTTCCGCTCGCACTATTTCGGGGGGGAGCGCCTCGTCGAGACGTGCCGCCGCGCCGAAGCGCTCGCGCGGACCGTCATCGGCCCGAAGGCCGAGACGCTCGCCGCCGCGGCGCTCAAGTACTGCCTCTCGCACGACGCCGTCTCCACCGTGATCCCCGGCATGCGCCGCGTCTCGCACGTGACGTTCAACGCCCGCGCCTGCGACGGCCGCTATTTCGACTCCGCCGAGCTCGCGGCGATCGCCTCCCACCGCTGGGTGCGCGACTTCTACCTTTAAGAAGGCTTTATTCAGCCTTGTTTTTGTAACACGGCTCCCCTATCCTCAATAGGTCGATGAATTCCCGCATGATCGCGACGGCCCTTCTCGCGGCCCTCGTCCTGCAGGCCGCGCCCGTGATGGCGGCCGACAAGGCCGCGGCGCGCCGCCTCCTCTCGGAGGTCGAGACTCTCTATCGCAAGGGAGAGTTCAAGGAGGCCATGCGCAAGTTCCCGGCCGTCATGGAGGCCGACCCGCGCAGCGGCGCCGCGCATGAGCTGCGCGCCCGCCTCTGGCACGTCGCCGGCGACCAGGCGCGGCAGAAGGCCGACGCGACGCGCGCGCTCGAGCTGCTCGGGCAGAGCCTGAGCTCGCTGTCGGTCGAGGACCTCACCGCGCAGGGCGGCGCGTTCCTGCTCCTTCACCAGAAGGACCGCGCGCTCTCGAGCTTCAACGCCGCTCTCAAGATCGACGGCAAGGACGCCGGCGCCCTGGCGGGCCGCGCGCGCGTCTGGCGCGAGATGGGCGATCTCAAGAAGGCGGCCGCCGATCTCGAGGACGCGATCAAGCGCTCGCCGAAGACGCCGCTGTGGCTCTACGCCCGCGCGCGCATCCGCTTCGACCAGGGCGAGGACGCCAAGGCCGTCGCCGACCTGACCGCCGCCCTGCGCGGCAACAAGAATTTCCACATCGCCTTCGCGCTCGTCGGCGCCTCGCTCGCCCGTCAGGGCGACTACAAGCGCGCGTCGAAAGCGTACGAGAAGGCCCTGCAGATCGATCCCGAATACTCCTACGCGTGGCTCGGCCGCGCGGCGATCAAGCTCCGCCAGGGCGACGAGGCCGGCGCGCTGCGCGACTTCGAGGAGGCCGTCCGCGCCGACGCGCAGGACTACGCTCCCTACGTCAACCGCGGCGAGCTCCACTGGCGCGCCGGGCGCCGCGAAGAGGCGCTCTCCGACTACCGCAACGCGATGACCTCGCCGAAGCTCATGCCCGAGGCCGCGATCGCGATCGGCGACCGCTACATGTCGCTGCAGCTCTGGAAGGAGGCCGTCGAGGCCTACGGCAAGGCGTTCGAGCTCGGCGCCGGCGTCCCCGCGCTGACGCGCCGCGCGAAGGCGTACGAGTCGCTCAAGGATCTCAAGAAGGCGTACGCCGACCTCGACGCGGCGGCCAAGCTCGAGCCCGACAACGCGATGCTGATCTCGATGCGCGGCACGATGCTCTCGCGCATGGGCTTGGACAAGGAGGCGCTCGCCGACCTCACGCGCGCCGTCCGCATGGCGCCCGGAGACCCGGACATCCTCGTCGCGCGCGCCAGCTTCTACGCGAAGGTCGAGAAGCCGACGCTCTCCCTCGAGGACTTCGACAAGGCCATCGACTCCGACCCGCGGCACGCCGAGGCCTACAACGGCCGCGGCGCGCTCTACGCCAACCAGCTCGGCGAGCCGGACAAGGCGATCCGCGACGTCATGAAGGCCGTCGAGCTCAAGCCCCGGGAGCCCGGCTACCACTACAATCTCGGCTCGCTGCGCCTGCGCAGCCGCCTCTATCTCAAGGCGATCGACTCCTTCGACGCCGCGCTCGAGCTCAAGGGCCCGGCCGCGCGCATCCTCGAGCGGCGCGCCGACGCGAAGTTCCAGATCGGCGATCACTCCGGCGCGATGCACGACGTCGAGTCCGCGCTCGAGAAGGACCCTCGCAATCCGTCCATCTACGACACGCTCGGCCACATCCGCCTCCGCCAGCGCGACTACGAGCAGGCCGTGCGCGACCTCTCGCAGGCGCTGCAGCTCGACGACCGGCTCGCGGCGGCGTACCTGCACCGCGGCCTCGCGTACGGCTCGCTCGGCCAGCTCAAGCAGGCGCAGGCCGACTTCCGCAAGGCGCTCGAGCTCGAGCCCCGCTCGAAGGACACGTGGACCTATCTCTGCCAGGCTCGCCGTCTCGCGCGCGACCCGAAGGGCGCGCTCCAGGCCTGCGAGCGCGCCATCGAGCTCGACTCGCAGCACGGCCAGGCCTACCTCCAGCGCGCGCTCGCCCGCTTCGCGCTCAAGCAGCACGCCCGCGTCGTCGAGGACATCGACACCGCGTGGCAGCTCGGCACGCGCCGCGCCGAGGGCCTGCTCGCCAAGTCCATCTCGCACGCCTCCGCGCGCCAGTACAAGGAGGCGCACCGCGTCTACCTCCAGGCCGTCGGCATCGATCCGTACGTGCGCAGCCCCTACATCGGCTTCGCGGCCGGCCACCCGGAGGGGGACGACTACCTCTCGGCGATCGTCGATCTCGATTCGCAGATGCAGAAGGACCTCGGCGACCCGTACGTGTTCGTCCTGCGCGCCGATTCCCTGCACAACGCCGAGCAGTTCGACAAGGCGGTGCTCGAGTACACGAAGGCGATGGAGCTCGACGGCCAGCTGCCCGACGCGTACGTCGGCCGCGGCACCGCGCTGACCGCGCAGGACGCCCTCGAGGCGGCGCAGCAGGACTTCGTCCGCGCGCTCGAGCTCGACCCGAACGATTCCAACGCGCGCGTGAAGCTCGGCGTGGTGCTCACGATGCGCCGCAACTACCGCGCGGCCGTCTCCGAGCTCGGCAAGGCGCTGCAGGCCGACCCGAAGAACGCGGAGGCCTACCTGCGACTCGGCAACGTCCACTACTTCCTCAAGGAGTATCCGAAGGCGCTCGAGAGCTACAACCTCGCGGTCAAGACCGATCCGCTCGATCCGAACGCCTACAACGGCCTCGGCCTCGGCTACTACGCGATGAAGCGCCACGGCGACGCGCTCGAGGCCTTCAGCCGCGCCGTCGCGATCAACCCCATCGTCGACCGCTTCTACCGAAACCGCGCCTCGGTCTGGACCTCCTCGCAGAAGTTCGGCAACGCCGCCGGCGACTTCAAGACGGCGAGCATGGTCAACACCGATCCCACCATCGTCGACGAGTACAAGCGGTTGATCGAGGAATCGGAATCGCGCTCGGCGAAGGGCAAGTCGTCCTAGGCCCTTTTTAGTAGAATCCTCGCCGTGCGAGAGATCCCGGAGCTCTTCGGAAAAGGGCGCCCCGTCTTTTCCTTCGAATTCTTCCTGCCCAAGGCGGCCGAGGATCTCGACAAGCTCGTCGCCCAGGTCAATGAGCTCAAGGCGCTCTCGCCCGACTACATCTCGCTGACCTACGGAGCGGGCGGGTCCGGCCGCGAGCGCACCGTCGAGGCCGCGGGCCGCCTGCAGAACGAGACGGGCGTCACGACGGCCTGCCATCTCACCTGCATCGCGCACACGCGCGGCGAGATCGACGGCGTGCTCGACCGCCTCGAGGAGCTCGGCATCCGCCACCTCGTCGCGCTGCGCGGCGACGCGCCGAAGGACCACCCCGTCAAGCCCGCCGGCGAGCGCGACTTCGGCTACGCCGAGGATCTCGTCCGCCACGTCGCCAAGCGCGGCGGGTTCAAGATGGCCGTCGCCGCCTACCCCGAGACCCACCCGGAGGCGAAATCGCCCGAGGACGACCTGAAGCGCTACGCCGCGAAGTGCGCGGCAGGCGCGTCCTGGGGCCTGACGCAGCTCTTCTTCGACGCGAAAGATTATTTCGCGTTCGTGAAGAAGGCGCGCGCGCTCGGCGCGGAGCTTCCCGTCGTCCCCGGCGTGATGCCCGTGACGGCCTATGCGCAGCTCGCGCGCTTCGAGAAGATGTGCGGCGCGAAGATTCCGGCCGAGCTCGAGGCGCGCCTGGCCCCCGTCCAGGACGACGCCGAGGCAGTCATCAAGACCGGCATCGAGTGGGCCGCGGCGCAGTGCCGCGCGCTCCTCGACGGAGGCGCGCCCGGCATCCACTTCTACACGCTCAACCGGTCGCGCTCGACGAGCGAGGTCCTCTCGCGGCTGCGCCGCGGATGATCCGGGCGCTCCTCGCCGGGGCCCTGCTCTGCGCGGGCCCGGCGCTCGCCGCCGATCCGGCCGAGCCCGTCGCGACGTCGACGCCCGTCCCGGCCGTCCCGCTCTCGCCCGACGACCCGATCGCCGTCCGCGAGGGGCCGACGATCTCGCAGATCCGCGTCGAGCGGCTCAACGTCTTCGACCCCGACGTGAAGGGCGAGGACTGGTGGCCTTTCCGGATCGCGAACAAGATCCACTACATGACGCGCGAGTCCGTCATCCGCCGCGAGCTGCTGTTCGCGCCCGGCGACAAGTGGAACGCGCTCAAGACCCTGCAGTCCGAGCGCAACCTGCGCGCGAACGGCTCGTTTCGGCGCGCCGACATCCTCCCGGAGCGCCTGCCCGACGGCCGCGTCGGGGCGCTCGTGCGCACGCAGGACAGCTGGACGACGAACCCGCGCTTCTCGGCCGGCACCGAGGGCGGACAGAGCTTCTTCGCGCTCGGTCTCGAGGAGGGGAACATCCTCGGCTGGGGCAAGTCCGCGGCCTTCGACGTCTCGCGCAACCAGGGCCGCACGACGAGCGCCTGGA
>CAYVFO010000123.1:0-454 GCA_964450975.1 uncultured Elusimicrobia bacterium
CTCCTGGAGCGGCGGAGGCGGCGGAAGCTCGAGCTCGCCCGGCGGCTCGGGCGGCAACGGCGGCGGGGCGGTCTTCCTCGAGGCCGCGTCCATGACGATCACCGGCGCGATCCTCCTGCAGGGCGCGACGGCGCCGACGAGCATCGACGGAGCCGGCAACAACCCGGGCGGAGGAGGAGGAGGAGGCGGCGGCGGGCTGGTCCTGCGCTCGCCCGGCGCGCTCACGATCACCGGCGCGCGCTTGTCCGCCAACGGCGGACGCGGCGGCAACGTCGCCGACACCTTCGCGGGGACGATTCATCCCGGCGGCGGCGGCGGCGGCGGGCGCATCAAGCTCTTCTCCAACACGGCCGCCTTCACGTCCGTGATCCTGACGACCGCGCCGGGCTCCGCCGGCGGCAACGGCGGCGTCGGCGGCGTCAACGGCGCGCCCGCGCCCGCCGCCGGAGCGGCG
>CAYVFO010000123.1:464-8038 GCA_964450975.1 uncultured Elusimicrobia bacterium
GGCACGGTCAGCTTCGGCACGATCGCCTCGGCGCCGTCCGGCTTCGCCGCGTCGAGCGTGTACGCGACCTCCATCGCCTGGACCTGGAGCGCGGCGCCCTCGTTCGGAGACGCCCCCGCGGCCTCCCAGGCCTACCGCATCTTCCCGGCGACCGCGGCCGCGCCGCTGTCGTCTCCCGAGGCGCTGGCGGGCGCTCTCGCGACGAGCGCCACGGTGGCGAGCCTGACGCCGAACACGACCTACTTCCGCTTCGTGACCGCGTTCACCGACTGGGGGGACTCCGCGCCGTCCAACGCGGCCTCCACGCACACGCTCGCGAGCGCGCCGGCGGCGGCGGGCTTCTCCTCCATGGGCTCGACGTCGCTGACGGTCTCGTGGACCGGAGGAACGCCCGCGAACCCCTCGTACACGACGTACGAGCTCGAGTCGGCGCTCGACGCCGGCTTCGCGACCGGCCGCGCCTCCGGCTTCATCGCGGCCCTCTCGTCCTCGGCGAGCGGGCTCACGGCGAATACGACCTACTTCTTCCGCGCTCGCGCCGTGAACCTCGACGGCGTGCAGACCGCCTGGACCGCGACGATGTCGACGGCGTCGCTCGCCGTCGCGCCGGCCAACCCCGCCGTCGGCTCGGTCTACGTGACGAGCGCCGCGTTCTCCTGGACGGCGGGAGGGAACCCGGCCGGCACCCAATACTCCGCCGAGGTCTCCTCCGACAACTTCTTCTCGCTGATCGGGACGTCGGCGACGCTCCAGGGCTCCGCGACGTTCTTCGGACTGACGCCCGGCTCGCAGTACTTCTTCCGCGTGCGCGCGCTCAACCGCAACTCGGTGCCGAGCGCGTACTCCGCCTCCGTCTCGACGCGCGCCGGCAACCTCGCCGACACGAGCCCGCCGAGCGCGCCCGGAACGCCGACGTCGAACGTCCAGTTCTCCTACGACGGCGTCGTCCTGTTCTCGTGGGGCGCGGCGTCGAGCTCGGTCGGCATCCTCGACTACGAGCTGCTGCTCGGCTCGACGCCCGGCGGCAACGACGTCTTCAACGGAACCGTCGCCGTCTCCTGCTACACCGCGACCGGCCTCGCGACGGGGCGAAGCTACTACGCGCAGGTGCGCGCGCGCAGCAACGCGGGCGTCGTCGGCCCGTTCTCCGGCGTCGGCGTCGGCGTGCCGGTGTTCGTGCCGGCGCAGACTGCGGCGATCCCCAAGCCCCGCGTCTGGCCGAATCCCGCGAATCCCTCGCAGGGCCCCGTGCAGATCGGCTTCTTCCTCGAGGAGCCCGCCGACGTCCTCTTCCGCGTGTACACGCTCCAGGGCCGCCTGATCTCCGAGTCGACGCGCCGCTACGACGCGGCGGGCAACCAGATCGGCTCGTGGGACGGAACGGGCTCCGGCGGACGCGTCGCGCCGGGAGGCTACATCGTGGAGGTCCGCAAGCGCTACGCGGGACGCACCGACTCCCAGAAGGTCAAGGTCGCGATCCTCTACTAGCATGAATCCCCTGAGGTCGGTCGCCGCCAAGCTCTCTCTGCTCACGAGCGCGCTCGTGCTCGGCGTGATCGGCCTGATGTCGCAGGGCGCCTACAACCAGATCGAGCAGGGCCTCGTCGGCGAGATGCGCGTGCGCGCCGAGCACTTCGGCCGCGCCGCCCGCGAGGCCGTCTTCCCGAAGACGGACGCCTTCGCGCTGCATCTCGCGGTCGATCAGCTCGTCAAGGAGAAGGCCGTGACCTACGCGTCGGTGTCGGACGCCGAGGGCCGCGTGCTCTCGCACTCCGATCCGAAGCACATCGGCGAGACGCCCGGGGACGAGGCTTCGCGCGCGGCCGCGACGGCGGGGGAGATCCTCCTGCAGAAGCGCCGCGACACGGGCGGCGCGGCGTTCGACCTCGCGGTCCCGCTCATGGTCGGCACGCGGCGCGTCGGAACGGCGCGCCTCGGCTTCGACGAGTCCTCCATCGCGGGAGCGCTCGCCGCGCAGAAGCGCCGCCTCCTCGCGATCGCCGCCGCCGCGACCTTCGGCGCGGTCCTCGGCACCGTCCTCATCGTCGGCTGGATCACGCGCCCGCTGCCCAAGCTCGCGGCCGCCGCGCGCGAGATCGGGCAGGGAAAGTTCGACGCGCGCGTCGATTGGAAGAGCAAGGACGAGATCGGCCTGCTCGCGCGCGCGTTCAACGACATGGCGTCCGCGAACGCCGTGCTCTTCGCCGCCATCAAGCACGAGAAGGAGAAGCTCGAGACGATCTTCCAGGAGACCCGCGAGGGCCTCGTCTGGACCGACCCGAAGGGCCGGATCCTCCTCATGAACTCCGCCGCGAAGAGCCTGCTCGGCGCGGGAGAGAAGTCGCCCGGCGAGCTTCGCGCCGCGATCTCCGGCTTCGAGGCGCGCCCGCCGCTCGAGTCGGTCCTCGACGGGTCCCGCCGCATCGTCCCCTTCGAGCTGCACCGCGCCGAGCCCAAGCTGCTGATCCTCTCGGGCGTCGCCGACCGCCTCGGCGCCGACGAGGACCCTTCCGGCTACCTCATGATCTTCCACAACGCGACGCTCGAGAAGCGCGGCGAGGTCCTCGCGCGCAACTTCCTGTCGCTCGTCTCTCACAAGCTGCGCACGCCGCTCGCGGTCGCGCTCGGGCACCTCGAGCTGCTGCTCGGCGACGCGAAGAACCTGACCGACATGCAGCGCACCTCGCTGCGCAAGATCCAGAGCGAGGATCAGAAGCTCTCGGGCCTCGTCGAGAAGGTCATCGCCTTCTCGCTCGTGCAGAGCCCCGAGAACATCGTCCTCGAGCGCGCGCCCGTGAAGGTCGCCGACATGATCGAGACCGCGCTGTCCTCGCTCGACGGCATCCACGACCCGTCGATGGACGTGCGCTGGAACCGCGCGGGCGCCGACGCCCTGCCGGAGCTCTCGGGCGACCGCTTCCTGCTCAAGTCCGCCGTCGCGAACTTAGTCGAGAACGCGGTCAAGTTCAACCGCGGCGCGAAGAAGGAGGCCGTCGTCGCGGCGCGCGCCGAGAACGGCTCGGTGAGGATCTCGGTGACCGACAACGGCCCCGGCATCCCGAGCGAGGAGCACCCCAAGCTCTTCCGCAAGTTCTATCAGATCGACGACGACTTCACGGGACAGATCCCCGGCTTCGGCCTCGGCCTCGCGTTCGTGAAGAGCGTCGTCGAGGCCCACGGCGGAACGGTCGGCCTGGTCTCGGAGCCCGGCAAGGGCTCTGAGTTCTTCTTCACTCTCCCCGTGAAGGGGAAATAAGAAGCCCCGGCCGGGAATCCCGGCCGGGGCTCGTCTTCGCTCCCGCGATTAGGCGGCGGCCGCGAAGTACTCCTTGGACTTGACCGGATCGGCCTTCATGGTCTTCTTGCCCTCGGACCAGTTCGCGGGGCAGACCTCGCCGGTCTTCTCGACCTGCTGGAAGGCCTTGAGGACGCGGAGCGTCTCCTCGACGGAGCGCCCCACTCCGAGGTCGTGAACGACCGAGTAGGCGACCTTGCCCTTCGGATTGATCAGGAAGAGGCCGCGCAGGGCCACGGCGTCGTTGACGAGCACGCCGTAGTCGCGGGCGATCTTCTTCGTGATGTCGGCGAGCAGGGGATACTTGATGTCGCCGAGGCCGCCCTCTTTGCGCGGGGTGTTGACCCACGCGAGGTGCGAGAACTGGCTGTCGACGGAGCAGCCGAGGACCTCGCAGCCGAGCTTCTTGAACTCGGCGTAGGCGTCCGAGAACGAGGTGATCTCGGTCGGGCAGACGAAGGTGAAGTCGAGCGGATAGAAGAACAGCGCGACCCACTTGCCCTTGTAGTCGGACAGCTGGATCTCCTTGAAGCCTTTTCCGACGAGCGCCTGGGCTTTGAAGTCCGGCGCGTCCTTCTGAACGAGCGTATCGGCCATGGTGAACTCCTCCTGTGTTATCGCGTCTTCTTTTGAGCGGAAGCCTTCGCGCACTTCGCGCAGAGACCGTGAAAGTGGACCGAATAGCCCGTCGTCTCGAAGCCTTTCGCCTTCGGCGCGGGCAGCCGGTCGAGGCGCTCGTCGAAGAGGTCCTCGATGCGGCCGCAGCCCGTGCAGACGGCGTGATGGTGGGTCTCGACGATGGCGTCGTAGCGGGCCTGCGCGGTGGGGGAATCGACGCGCGAGACCATGCCCATCTCGTGCAAGGTCTGGAGCGTCTTATAGACCGTCGCCAGCGAGAGGCTCGGGTACTCCGACTTGAGCGACGCGTACAGCGTCTCGGCGCTCGGGTGGTCGTGCCGGGCCGCGAGCCCCTCGTAGACGGCGAGGCGCTGGTGCGTCAGCGGGACGCCCTTGGCCTTGAACTGCTCGCGAAGCTCGTCGCGTGTCTTCATCGGAAGAACCTCAGGATACGAAACTCCGCAGCATCCAGGCCATCTTCTCGTGGGTTTCCAACATGCCGACGAGGAAGTCCTCGGTGCCCTTGTCGCCGGCCTCTCCGCAGACGTCCGAGTCCTCGCGCAGCGAGCGGATCAGGGCTTCGTGGTCGCGCAGCAGCTCGACGAGCATCGCGTCGGCGGCGTGGGGGCGCGCCGCGGCCTCCTTGAGGCGCGTCGCGGCGAGCATCTCCTTCATGGAGCCGAGCGCCGGGCCGCCGAGTGCGCGCGAGCGCTCCGCGGTCTCGTCGATTTCGCCCTCGAGCGCCTGGTACTGCGCCTCGAAGAACTTGTGGAGGTCGTTGAAGCGGGGGCCCGTGACGTTCCAATGGAAGTTCCGGGTCTTCTGGGACAGGACGGAGAGGTCCGCCAGCGTCTTGTCGAGAAGGGAGAGAACCTTCGTCCGGGACGCCGCCGCCAAGCCGATGTTCGCGTTCATGGTCTCCTCCTAGTTGATAACTATTATCTACTAGTAATAGTACCAGAAAGAGCGGCGAACGTCAAGGCCTAAGCCGTCAGGGGACGAAGACCTTGGGGCGCTTGTAGTGCTGGTAGAGATCCGACGCGGAGGACTCGTCCGGGCGGGGTTTGCCGTCTTTGTACTCGCGCCGGCGGTTCTTGAGCTCCTCGTAGACCTCGGGCAGGCCGCCCGCCGTCCGCTTGGAGGGGGACATCCGCTCGTCCCTCATGATCTGGCGCATGGCGACGACCCGCTGCTCGATCGTCGGATGCGTCGGGTCGTGCCGCCCGCGCTCGAACGAGTAGCGGGGCTCGGTGTTCCGCTCGTTCTGGATGACGAGCAGCGCGGAGACGGCGGCCTCGGGGTCGTAGCCGGCGTTGACCAGCAGGCGCAGGGAGAGCGCGTCCGCCTCCGTCTCGTGCTTGAGGCGCGCGGCGATCTCCTTGTCGGACATGCGCGGCCCGCCGCCGAAGATGTCTCCGCCCGAGGGGCGGAGGCTCCAGCCGCGCGCGGCGACGAGCAGCTCGTCGTGGGCGCGGATGTAGTGGATGATCTCGTGCGCGATCACGGCGGCGACCTCGTCCTCGCTCGACATGATCGCGATCATTTCGGGCTGCGCGGTGAGAACGCCCGCCGACATCGACGCGCCGGTGTCGCCCCACGTCGTGTCGTTGACGCGGACGAGCATCCCGTTCGGCCCGAGATGTCCCGCCAAGCCGGAGGAGGACAGGAGCTTGGCCGCGACGGCCTCGACGAACGCCCGCGTCTTGGGCAGGGGAAAGCGGATCACCTTGTCGTCGGCCATATCGGCGACGATCGCCGCGCGCCGCTCCGCGACCTTCGCGGCGACGTTCTTGGCGATCTGCGAGCGATCGTAGGCCGTCACGGGTCGCTTCGCGGGGTCCTGAGCGGCCGGGACGCCGGCGGGAGTCGGGACGGCGGCGGCGGGCGTCAGCGACAGCTTGAGAGCGGGCGCGAGCTCGAGCGGGAGCAGGGCTCCCTCGAAGGCGGAAATGCCCCCGAGGCCGCCTCCGATCGGCAGGGCCTCCGAGACGGCGCCGACCTTGACGACTTGGGCGGCGGCGGGCGACGCGGCCAGCAGAACGGCGGCGAGGGCTCGTTTCATGCTCTCAGGATAGCCGCCGGACGGCGTCGCCGACAGCGGCTAAAGGCCTATTCAGGGAGGCCGATGGGCCCGGGGACGTCGTGCCGGTACCAGTCCCCGATCCGCGGCGGCGCCTCGAGCGTCCACGGTCCCATCGGTTCGCCCTCGCCGCGGTCGGGGAACAGGGGCGTCACGCGGACCTCGATCACGGGATGGTCCCAGCGGAAGTTCCAACCCATGCAGTTGAGGTGGCCGAGCCGCAAAGCGGAGCGCTGCGCGCTCGGCCGGCGGCGGTCGTGGAACCAGGAGAAGTGCGCCGGAGCGACGAGGACGCTCCAGGCCGTCGCGCCCTTGGGTCGCCACTCGACGCGGTAGGCCGGGGCCGAGCTCGGGAATGAGACGGTGCGCGTGCGCTCGAAAGAGCAGGGCCAGGCGTACGTGCTGTACGCGACGTCGAAGCCCTGCTCGGCGGGACCGGCGGACGCCGGACGCCAACCCGCGTCCACGGTGAAAGTCGAGCTCACCGCCTGCCAAAAGGTGGTCGAGGACTCGACCTTGAAGGAGCGCGCGCGCCCCGCGTCGATCCGCAGCTCGTACGCCTCGTACGCGGGCGCGAGCGAGACGCGGGCCGAGGTGAACGGCAGCGGCTCGCCGTTCTGGTCGGTCACGGTCAACTCGGGAGCGCGCGGCGGACGCGTGCGGGGCCAGAACAGGATGAGCCGCGAGGCGGAGGGAACCGTCTCCGGGCCGGCGATGAAGGGCATGGGCGCCATGCACTCGGCGGAGGCCGGGGAGGCGAGAAGGACCAGGAGAAGAGCGATCACGGCGGTATGACCCGAAAAGAAGCCGCCCGGTTCCTTTCGGAACCGGGCGGCGGTCTCGATTCGACCCGTCTCTTAGATGAAGAGGGGGGCGAGGACGAGGGTGATCGTGGCCAGCAGCTTGATCAGGACGTGCAGCGACGGGCCCGCGGTGTCCTTGAAGGGATCGCCCACGGTGTCGCCGACGACCGCGGCCTTGTGGGCCTCGGACTTCTTGCCGCCGTGCGTGCCCATCTCGATGTACTTCTTGGCGTTGTCCCAGGCGCCGCCGGCGTTGTTGAAGAACAGCGCCATGAGGATGCCCGCGATCGTGCCGACCATCAGCATGCCCGCGACCGCTTCAGCGGCGATCGTCGGCTGAGCCTCGGAGATGAAGGCGCGCATGGCGAGTCCGACGAGCACGGGGCCCGCCGTCGCGAGAAGGCCGGGCAGGATCATCTGCTTGAGCGCGCCGATCGTGACGATGTCGACGCACTGGCCGTAGTCCGGCTCCTCGGTGCCCTTCATGATGCCGGGCTTCTCCTTGAACTGGCGGCGGACCTCGGCGATGACGGTCTGCGCCGCCTCGCCGACGGCCTTGATCGCCATCGAGGAGAAGAGGAACACGATCATCGCGCCGATCATCGCCCCGACGAACACCTCGGGCTTCGACAGGTCGACGGCGATGCGCTTGCCGGTGTAGTTGAAGATCTCGTCGAGGTACGCCGAGAAGAGCAGGAACGCCGCGAGCGCGGCGGAGCCGATCGCGTAGCCCTTCGTGACCGCCTTCGTCGTGTTGCCGACCGCGTCCAGGCGGTCG
>CAYVFO010000124.1:0-7838 GCA_964450975.1 uncultured Elusimicrobia bacterium
CCCCGGCGCCACGTCCTGCGCGAGCTTGGTCAGCGGCGCGAGATCCGTTCCGGGCGGGATGCCCTTCGCGATCGCCCCGACGTTGCTCGTGGCAGCGCCCATGAAGTCGGTCACGAAGCCCGCGACCGCGTCGTCCTTGATCATGAACCGCTGGGCCTCGCCGTAGAGCGCCGGCGGCGGCGGATTCTTGAGCGCCTCGGAGACCATCGAGATCGCCGCGCCCCACACAGCCGGGTCTTTCGCGCGCCGCATGATTTCGGCGCGCACCTCCGGCAAGGCGATCGCGTCGCGCGCGAACGAGTACGGGTCGCGGTCCTTGTCGAAGCGCTTCTTGACCGCCATGTAGCGGCTCATGCCGGCGAACGCGCGGTCGACGTCGCGCACGACGGGGTTCTTGCGGAAATGGTTCATCGCGATGTTGCCGAGGCCCGCGTGATACTTGGCGATCGCGGCGCCGTTCTTGGCGAGGAAGTCCTTCTCGCGGCGGCGCGCGTCGGAATCGGGCCCGGCGGCGGCCGGCGAGGCGCTCGACCCGGCGCGCGGACCGGGGCCGACTCCTCCCGCGACCGGGGCGGGCGAGGAGGCGACCTCGGGCTCATCGGCGTAGCCGATCACGGGCTTGGGGCTGCCTTGGCTCGGATCGGCGGCGGGCGCGGGCTCCGGCGCCGCGACGACGACCGGCTTGGGCTCGGCCACCTCGGCGACGTCGAAGCCGGTGGCGTCGCCGCGGCCGCCCGACGGGCGCGAGGACAGGTAGACGAACGTGCCCACCATGATCGAGGCGAACATCACCAGGACGGTGAACGCGCCGAGCTTGCCCATGATCTTGAGTATGCCAGGCGAGGCGTTCGCCGTCAAGCGGGGCTTGCGGGAAGGGTGCAATCCTGCAATTATTAATGGGATGGATACTTTGCCCTGCCCGGGCTGCGGCACCGCGCTCCCGCCCGAGGCCACCGGCTGCCAGATCTGTCTGCGCTCGCGCACGAAGCAGGAGATCGTGCGCGGCTTCGCGTCCCTGCGCGAGGAGAAGTCGCGCCGGCGCAAGCTCCCGTTCCAGGTCGCGGCGGCGGTCCTGCTCGCCGGAGCCGGCATCAAGCTGAGCTGGGACCGCCGCGCCGAGATCAAGACGGTCGCCGTCGCGGCGAAGACGGCCGCCGCGGAGACGGCGAAGGACCTCTCGACGCCCGCGAATCTCGGCGCCGCTCCGGCCGCCCCGCTGCAGACTGCGTCGCAACAGGTCGACGCGGCGCGGACGGGCGGCTCCGCGCCCCCCGCCGGAGGACCGCCGTCCGCCGGCGGCGCGCCCGCGCCCGCTCCCGCGCCCGCCAAGCCGAAGGGCCCGCCGCGCAAGACCCACTGGCGCTTCGCGGGCTCGGTCTACGATCTCGCGACGCTGTCGCCGGTCAACGGCGCGGAGATCTCGTTCTCGCGCGAGGGCGCCGAGCCGGTGTCCGTCCGCACCGACGACGCGGGCGATTTCGAGGCCGACGTCGAGAAGGCCGAGGGCTGGCACGTGTCGCTCCGCGCCCCGGGCTACCGCGACGGACAAGTCCTCGACGTCGATCCGCCCTACCGCTCGCGCGACGACGAGGAGCGCCGCAAGGCCCTCGAGAACCTGACCGAGGGCGATCTCGCCCCGGCCCCCGTCGACGGAGGAAAGGGAGGCTCGAAGTCGCAGCTGAGCCTCATCGCCGTGCCCGAGCGCTGGCCCGCACGCTGACCCCTCGGATTTGGTAGGTTCTCCGGCGTGCAGATCGTCCTCCTCCTCGTCGTGGCGCTGAGCGCCGCCGCCGCAGAGCCCGCCGCCGAAGCCCCCGCTTCCCGCGCGACGCTCCGGGGCGTCCACTTCACGGGCTGGGCCGCCGGGTCCGGCAAGCTGCGCCGCAAGTTCGCCTCCGACATGAAGCAGGCGGGCTTCAACGCCGTCGTCATCGCCCTCAAGGACTACGACGGCCGCGTGTTCGTCAAAGGCGTCCCGCTCGCCGAGAAGTCGGGCGCGTTCATGAACGCGATCCCGGACCTGCCCGGAGCGGTCAAGGACTTCGAGGACCTCGGCATCTACACGATCGCGCGCATCGCCCTGTTCAAGGACGATTTTCTCGCGCGCGCCCGGCCCGACCTCGCGGTGAAGTGGCCCGACGGCCGGGTCTGGACCAACGACAAGGGCACGGCCTGGGTCGATCCCTATAAGAAGGAGCTGTGGGACTACGCGATCGACATCGCCTCGCGCGCCGCCGCGGCGGGCTTCGACGAGATCCAGTTCGACTACATCCGCTTCCCGTCCGACGGCAAGACCCGCCAGTGCCGCTACTCGCGCGCCGACCACTCGCCCGCGACCGCGGAGGCCGCCCTCGACGAGCTGCTGGTCTACGCGACGAGCCGGCTCAAGCCCCTGGGGGTGAAGGTCTCCATCGACACCTTCGGCATGACGACGAGCGCCGACAGCGGCCTCGGCATCGGCCAGCGCATGGAGAAGATGGCGGCGCACGTCGACTTCGTCTCGCCGATGATGTACCCGTCTCACTACGCGAAGGGCGAGTACGGCCTGCGCTATCCGAACGCGCGCCCCTACGAGACCATCCGCAAAGGCATCCAGGACGCGCTCGACCGCCTCGGCGGCTCGCCCGCGAAGCTGCGCCCCTACCTGCAGGACTTCTCGATGGGCGTGCGCTACAAGCCCGAGCACGTCCGCGCGCAGATCCTCGCCGCCGAGGAGCTCGGCGTGCGCGAGTGGATACTCTGGAACGCGCAGAACCGCTACAACTGGCCGTCGATCCAGGCCGGACCGATCGTCAAGGCTCCGCCGGAGCCCCCGAAGCCGCCGAAGGTCAAGCCCGCCAAAGCCCCGAAGCCTCAGCCGCAAGAGCCCTCGGCGACCGCGCCGGAGCCCCAGGAGAAGCCATGATGCGCCTCGCCCCCCTGCTCGCCCTCGTCCTCGCCGCGCCCGCGCCGGCCAAGCCGCGCAAGGACTGGACGCCGCCGTCGGTTCCCGCGACCCTCGAGGCTCCGCGGCCCGACGACGCCTCCGGCACGACGATCCATCGCCTTCCGAACGGCCTCACGGTCTACCTGAGCCCCAACAAAGGCGAGCCGCGCGTCGCGGCGCAGATCGCGGTGCGCGCGGGCTCCAAGCACGATCCCGCCGACAGCACCGGCATGGCGCACTACCTCGAGCACATGCTCTTCAAGGGCACCGGCCGCCTCGGCACGCTCGACTACGAGAAGGAGCGCCCGCACCTCGAGCGCATCCGCGCTCTCTACGAGAAGCTCTTCGACACCAAGGACGAGGCCGACCGCGCGAAGATCTACAAGGACATCGACGCCGCGAACGTGAAGGCCTCGGCGCACTCCGTCCCGAACGAGTTCGACCGCTTCTACCGCTCGATCGGCGGCGAGGGCCTCAACGCCTACACCTCCGACGAACAGACGGTCTACGTCGTCAGCGTCCCGTCGAACCGCCTCGAGGCGTGGGCCGCGATCGAGTCCGAGCGCTTCAAGAACCCCGTCTTCCGCCTCTTCCAGACCGAGATCGAGACGGTCTACGAGGAGAAGAACCGCTCGATGGACAACGCCGAGCGCATCCTCCACGACGAGGTCGAGAAGCGCCTCTACAAGGGCCACCCGTACGGCCAGCAGCCGACGCTCGGCACCGTCGAGCACCTCAAGAACCCGTCGCTCGAGAAGATGTACGCGTTCTACGAGCGCTGGTACGCGCCGAACAACATGGCGATCGCCCTGTCCGGCGACTTCGACCGCGCGAAGGCCCTCGAGCTCGTCACGCGCAAGTTCTCCGGCTGGACGCCGCGCGCGCTGCCCGCCCTGCCCGAGTGGTCCCTGCCCAAGCCCAAGTCCGCCGAGAAGTACGAGGTCAAGTACGAGGCCGAGCAGAAGGTCGAGATCGCGTGGATGACGGTCGCCGACCAGCACCCCGACTCCGACGCGCTCGACGTCATGGACATGATCGTCGACAACTCCGCGGCGGGCCTGTTCAACCTCAAGCTCAACCAGGCGCAGAAGGTGAAGGCGTCCGGCTCGTACCCGTCGAAGCGCAACGACGCGGGCTCCTGGCACGCGTGGGCCTCGACGAAGAAGGACCAGACCCCCGAGCAGGCCGAGGCGCTGCTCCTCGAGACGGTCGAGCTCCTCAAGAACGGCGACTTCACCGACGAGGACGTCGCCGCCGTCGTCACCGCGTTCGAGCTCACCGAGAAGGCCCGCCTCGAGTCCAACGAGGCGCGCGTCGGCATGATGGTCAACAACTTCGTCTCCTTCGAGCCTTGGGAGCGCACGGTCGGCCGCCTCGAGCGCATCCGCAAGGTCACGAAGGCCGACGTCGTCCGCGTCGCCAAGAAGTATCTCGGCGCCGACCGGATCGTCGTCTACCGCCGCGACGCCAAGCCCGACGTGCCGAAGATCGTCAAGCCCTCGTTCACGACGGTCGCGATCGACCCGTCGCGCGAATCCTCGTTCATGAAGGAGCTGCTCGCGATCCCCGCGAAGCCCATCGAGCCCCGCTTCCTTCAGGCGGGCCGCGACTACGCGATCACGCCGGCCGAGGGCGGCCGCCTGTACTCGGTCAAGAACCCCTACAACGACCTCTTCTCGCTCTCGTTCTACTTCGAGCGCGGCTCACGCGCGGCCCGCGAGCTCTGCGCGGCCGTCGATCTGCTCGATCTCTCCGGCGCCGGCCCGTACGCCGCCGACGAGTTCAAGAAGAAGCTGTTCTCGCTCGGCACCTCCCTGCACTACTCGTGCGGCGAGCAGTCGACCGCCGTCCACCTGTCCGGCATCGACCGCAACCTGTGGCCGTCGCTGCAGCTCATGACGCAGCGCTTCGACTGGCCCAACGTCGACCCGGGCACGCTCGAGAAGATGGTCGAAGTCGAGCTCGGCGCGCGCGAGGACGAGAAGAAGAACCCCGGCGCCGTGCACTACGCGCTCGGCCAGGTGGCCACGCGCGGCCGCGACAGCGGCGTGCTCAAGCGCCTGTCGAACGCCGAGTTCAAGGCGCTCACCGAGGCGCGCCTCAAGGCCCTCATCCGCGACTTCCCGGCTTATCAGCGCCGCGTCGCCTACGTCGGCAACCGCGCGCCGACGGAGATCGCGAAGCTGCTCGAGCAGGGCCGCCGCCTCAAGCCGACGCCCGCGCGCGCGCCGTACAAGCTGCTGCGCCCCGCGGGCCCGCGCGTGCTCTTCACGCACCGCGACATGGTCCAGGCCCAGGTCGGCATGTTCGCCGCGGGCGACACGTACGACCCCGAGAAGTCGCTCGACTACACGTTCTACTCGGAGTTCATGGGCGGCGACATGAGCTCGGTGATCTTCCAGGAGGTCCGCGAGGCCCGCGCGCTGGCGTACTCGGCGTCGGGCGGGTACAGCGGCGCGTCCTACAAGGGCGACGACACGCAGCTCTGGGGCCGCGTCGGCTGCCAGGCCGACAAGACGCCCGAGGCGGTCAAGCTGATGCTCAAGCTCTTCGATGAGTTCCCCGCCTCGGACAAGCGCTTCGCGGAAACCCGCAAGGCGATCGAGGAGTCGTACCGCACGAGCCCGATCTCCTTCCGCTCGATCCCCGGGGCCGTCATGGGCTGGGAGGATCAGGGCATCGAGGGCGGAGATCCCCGGCCGAAGCGCTTCGCGGACGCCCTGACCTACGAGCCCGCGCGGCTGGCGGATTTCGCGGCGAAGCTCAAGGGCAAGCCGATGACCGTGTGGGTGCTCGGCCACCGCGACCGCGTCCTTCTCGACCAGCTCAAGACGATCGGCGAGCTGGAAGAGAAGCCGCTCGACTCGCTGTTCCCCTACTGATCAGCGCGCGGGGGTCACGGCGCCGTCGACGGCTTTGACGACCTCGTCGAGCTCCTTCTGCATCTTCGCCCGGTCCTCGGGGGAGATGCCCGGAGCGTCGAGCTGCTTGCGCAGCGCTTCGACGCGCGCGCTCGTTTCGCCGGCGAGCTTGCCGACGCCGGCCTTCTGCTGCTGGCCGCCCGCGAAGTTGTAGACCGGGCCCGCGGCGCGGCCCATGAGCTCCGAGCGGCTCGTGACGCCGTACTTCACGGAGGCGATCGCCTGCGCCTCGGGCTTCTTCGCGGCGACGGCGCCCCGCTTCGGGTCGGCCTTCGCGGCGGCCTCGTCGTGGAGGACGACCTTGTCCTTGAAGCGGAGCTCGGCCGACGTGTGCGCCGAAGGCGCGGCGCCGTCGACGCCGCCGCCGGCGACGAGGCGCGGAGCGTTCTTGGCGTCGCGGATCGGGCCGCTCTCGGCGGGAGCCGCGGCCTTCGCGGGCGCCGCGGACTCGGCGGCGGCGCTCGCGGCGGCTTCCTCGTCCGTCTCGCCGATCAGCGGGGCCGGCGACTGCTGGGGCCGCGCGGTCTCGGAACGGGCGGCGAAGCGGGAGACGGGCGCGGGCGCGTGAACGGGGGAGGCGAGATCGATCGGAGCTCCGGCCGCCACGGGCCCCGTCTTGGCGTTCTTGGAGTGCAGGTACAAAGCGCCTCCGCCGATCGCCACGACGGCGACGAAGCCGATCAAGCCGGCCCCGAACGCGTGGAAGTTGGACTTGGTGAGCTCGCTCATAAGGGTCCTCCGCTGACTCTCCCAGTGTAAGGCGGGAACGGCTTCCGCGCAAGAGGGAAAAACCGGTTTTATCCGATTTTTACTCGCTTTACCGGGCTTTTACGCTCCCGTAACAGGGGCGGCCAGGTCGGCCGCCAGCTTGGCGATGACGGCGTCCTCGGGGAATCGGCGGACGGCCTCGGCCGCGCGGCTCGCGGCCTCCGCGGTGAGCCCCAAAGCGGTCAAAGCGCGCACCCCGTTGAGGTGGAAAGCGCGCTCCGCGGGGTATTTGGCGGCGCCGCGCCGGCACAGCTCGGCGCAGTCCTGCATGCGCCCCGTGCGGCCGTAGACGGCCGACAGGCCGAGCCAGGCGTACGCCTCGTGGCCGCGATCCTGCAGCCACTCGCACAGAGCCTCGGCCTCGCCGTACATCTCGAAGCTCATGAGCGCGGCGAACAGGTCCTCGAGATGGCGCCCGGCCTCGCCGCCGAGCGTCTTCACCCGGCGCATGATCTGCAGCAGGTGGCGGCACGGCGTCCACACGTGCGAGTCTCCGAGCGGCAGGCGCACCAGCCGGCGCAGCTCCTCGGGGTTGAACTTGCCCGCGTCGGGCATGAGCAGGAGAACCGGCTTCTCCTCGCCCTCCCACGGCTTGAGCTTGCCGAAGGACAGGCGGGCGCCGGCGGGGATCACGAGGCGCTCGAGCGGAAGCTCGTAGCGCTTCGGGCCCTCGTCGACGGCGCGGCCCTCGGACAGCGTGCGGACCTCGGTCCACGGGATGCTGACGAACACGCCGGGCTCGAGGTGGAGGCGGATGCCCGCGAAGCGCGAGACGCCGCGCAGCAGGCCGAACACCTGGCCGGGCATGTGGCCCATCCACAGGAACTCCTTGCCGCGCGGGGTCTTGAGGCGGCGCGCCGCGACGAAGTCGCGCACGCGGTCGCGCGCCGGGAAAACGGGAACCCAGACGCCGCCGAGCTCGGGATCCTTGTCGGCCCAGACGGGGAACGAGGAGTCAGGCTTCGTGACGCGCTTGACCTCGCCGTCCTCGAGCGGCGCGTCGAGGGTCAGCAGGTACGTTTCCGAGCGCAGCAGCTCCTTGAAGAGCGCGGTGCGCGGAAGGCGCGGATCGCGCGCCGCCCGTCGGATGAGGTGCTCGAGATTCTCGACCATCGCCTTCGTTATAGCCCCGGAACGGAAAGGCGTCAAGGCCCAGGCCGTCAGCTTTTTTTAGAGGAAGGACCCGCCACGGACCGGTCCATTCCGGTGAGCGCGCACAGCGC
>CAYVFO010000125.1:0-7820 GCA_964450975.1 uncultured Elusimicrobia bacterium
TGGTCGTCGGCGACGTACACGGTGGACTGGACCAACTGGCACGCGACTTCCGGCACGTTGATCCCGTTCGTCAACGGCTCGACGTACCTGATCATCGCGCGCGCGCGCAACCAGGCGGGCACGTACACGGTTCCGTACGCGACCACGACGATCGTCTTCGACACGCTCGCGCCCGAGACCGCGGTGATGGTCCCGGCGAACACGTCGATCATCCCGACCTTGCCGGCGATCACCGGCACGCTCGCCGACCTCCCGGGCGGCAACCCCGGCGTCGTCCAGACGGTGCTGGTGCGCATCAAGCGCCTGAGCGACAACCGGTACTGGGACGGCTTCAGCGCCTGGAACCCCGGCGTCGTCGATCTCGGCGCGGGTCAGGGCGTCTCGGTGTATCCGTCGACGTGGGCGATCTCGCCGGTCAACATCCCGGCCGGCGCCGCTTTGACCTCGGGCGTGTCCTACTATCTGACCACGTCCGGCACCGACGACGCGGCCGGCGGCGGCAATACCGAGGCGTGGGACTCGCCGCGCGGCTCGACGTTCACGTTCGACAACACGCCGCCGCTCGCGGGCATCATCTCGCCGACCGACGGCTCGTACCGCAACAACGTCGCGTCCATCAACGGCAACTCGACCGACAACGTCCAGGTCTCGACGATCCAGCTCTCCCTGCAGAACGCCTCGATCGCTCCGCCCAACTGCTACAACGTCGCGATCAACGCGTTCAACGCGGCCTGCCCGAACTGGTTCGGCGCGCAGGGCTTCGTCGCCGCGTGGTCGCAGACGTTCCCGGTCCAGCCGTGGCTGCAGGCCAACACGTACGTGCTGCGCTCCTCGGCGACGGACTCCGCGGGCAACGCGCAGACCGCGGTCTCGAGCGCGGCGTTCACGTTCGACATCCGCGCCGCCACCGCGGCGCTGACGACGCCGATCGCCTCCGCGTACGGCCCGCAGATGGGCGGCATCGCGGGCACCGCGACCGACTCGCCGGCGGGCATCTCGAGCCTCTACCTCGCGATCTCCTCGGGCGCCGGCCTCGGCAACTGGTACGACGGCTCGACGTTCACGGGCGACGCGCCGACGTTCATCGCGACGAGCGCGTACGTGATCGGCGCGCCCGACACGTGGGCGTGGACGCGCCCCGCGCTCGTCGACGGCCAGCTGTACCTCGCGCGCGCGCGCACCGTCGACAACGCGGGCAACGCGCGCGATCAGGACTTCACGTTCCGCTTCGACCAGTCGAGCGCGACGGCGTCCATCGCCGACCCGGTCAACAACGGCTTCAAGACGGGCAACTTCACCGTCTCGGGCGCCTCGTCCGACGTCGACCCCGACGGCGCGGGCCCGCTCGCGGGCACGGGCGTCTCGACGATCGCGGTCTCCATCGAGCACCGCGGCACGGGCCTCTGCTACAACCTCGGCGGCGGCTTCACGATCCCGTGCCCGAACTGGATCCCGGCGGGCGGCACGGCCGGCGCCTGGACGTTCACGGCGAACCCGAACCCGTACGTGACCGGCGAGACGTACATCGTCGCGGCGCGCTCGATCGACGCGGCGGGGAACATCCAGACCGTGTTCACCCCGGCGACGAGCTCGAACACGTTCACCTACAACACCGCGACGCCGACGGTCGGCATCACGGTCCCGACGCAGCCGCGCCGCCGCGATCTGACGACTCTCTCGGGCACCGCGACCGACGCGATCCCGACCGCGCTCGACACCGTCGAGGTGCGCGTGCAGCGCCTGTCGGCGCCGGCGCGCTACGCGGACCCGGCGGCGGGCCCGCACAACTTCACGATCCTGCCCGCGGCCGCGGACACCGCGTGGTTCAACGCGAACTCCTCGGCGAGCCCGCTGTGGACGACCTGGAGCCTCTCGAGCGGCGTGCCGTTCGTCTCTGGCGAGCTCTACAGCATCGAGGCGCGCGTGCACAACCAGGCGGGCACGTACTCGACGACGTACGCGACCGCGACGACGCGCTTCGACACCGAGGTTCCGTTCACGAGCGCGCTGCTGCCCGTCCACCTCTCGACGGTCTCGGCGCTACCGACTTTGTCGGGCACGTCCTACGACGAGCCGGTCACGTTCCCCGGAGCCGTGAGCCAGCTGCGCGTCCGCCTCGTCCGCCTCTCCGACGCCAACTTCTGGACGGGCTCGGGCTGGCAGGGCACCGTCGCCGAGCTCACGACGTCCGAGGGCGTGCAGATCCATCCGTCGAGCTGGACGCTTTCGACCAACCTGCCGACCACGCTGCAGCTCAACCACGGCGCGTCCTACTTCCTGACGACGTCCGGCGTCGACGACGCGGCGGTCGGGGGGAACGCGGAGGCCTTCAACGACCCCGTCAACTCGTCCACGTTCACGGTCGACCTCGTCGGCCCGTCGGCCAACGTCACTTCTCCGGCGAACGGCTCGGTCATCCCGACGCTCAATAAGCTCGTCGGCACGGCCTCCGACGCGCTCGCCGGCATCGCGGCGGCCGGCCAGGTCGAGATCGCCATCGGCGAGATCTCGCCGCTCGGCGGCTGCTGGAACGGCACGATCGCGGGCGGCACCTTCACCGCGACGGGCTGCCCGATCTACTACCCGATCACCGGCGGCGACCGCGCGGGCACCTACTCGGTCCCGTCCACGTTCTGGGACGTCAACGCGCCTCCGCTGACCTCGCAGTTCAGCTACCGCGTCTGGATCCGCGCGCGCGACAACGCGACGCCGACGGGCAACACGACGCTCCCGGCGAACGTCTCCTCGATCACCTTCACGTACAACACGAACCTGCCGAGCGCGGCGATCGTCTATCCGCCGTCCTTGCCCGCGCCGGGCGGCAACCTCAACGCGGCGTTCACCGTCTCCGGCACCGCGTCCGACGCCTTCGGGATCACGGCGACCTCGGTCGCCTACCAGGAGGCCGACACGCTCATGTACTGGAACGGCGTGACGACCTTCTCGGCGACGACGCCGGTGTGGACGGACGCGCCGATCGCGGGCACCACGCCGAACTTCACGTTCAGCGTCGCGGCGCCGACGCCGGCGAGCTCGAACGGCCGCAACTACAACCTCTACGTCAAGGCGATCAACTCGGCCGGCACCGAGTTGGTCGCGCCTGCGAACACGGTCAAGTGGGACACGACGCGCCCCGTCGGCACCGTCAACCTGCCGGCGAACAACTCCTTCGGCCGCACGCTCCCGAGCGTGACCGGCGTCGCGACCGACGCGGGCGGCTCGGCGTCGGGCGTCGGCGGCACTCAGATCCAGATCAAGCGCACGGTCGCCTCGGACTGCTGGGGCGGCGGCGCGTGGGGCGTCAACTGCACGACCGAGGCGTCGTGGCTGAACCCCGTCGCGGGCTCGCCGTGGACGAAGAACACCCAGCTGCCGCCGCCGTCGAACCTGCCCGGCGGCCTCGAGGACGGCGTGCAGTACGAGATCGCGGCGCGCGCCTTCGACCTCGCGACGAACACGCAGACCGCGATCACGGCGAACATCTTCCGCTTCGACGTGTCCTCGCCGGCCGTCGTCAACCAGATCCCGGCGCACGGCGTCCGCTACTCCGCGCTGCCCATGCTGTCCGGCACCGCGGCCGACCAGGCGCCCGGCGCGTTCAACGTCACGTTCCCGCGCGTGCGCATCCACGACATCACGGTCAACCAGTACTGGGTCGACGGCACCGGCTGGGTGACCTCGGCGTTCCCCGGCTTCCCGGACCTCTGGAACAACGCGATCGACTCGACGTCGGTCTCGGGTGTCTTCACGTGGCGCTACGACTCCTCGCTGATCACGTGGCCCGACTCCAACAACGGCCTGCGCGTCGAGGTCCAGGCGCTCGACGCGGCCGGCAACTACACGACCGCCTCGTCGACGTTCAGCTTCGACGCGACGCGCCCGCTCTCGGCGGTCCTGTACCCGCCGGCGGACGGCGTCTCGTACTCGACGATGCAGGTCATCGCCGGCACCTCGACGGACAACACGTCCCCGATCACCGACGTCGCGGTCAAGATGTGGTACGTCTCGGCGGGCTCGACCTACTACTGGACGCCGGCCGTCCCGCACTGGCAGCTCACGGATTCCGGCTTCTGGTCGATCAGCGGCGCGGCCGGCCCCGCGGCGACGGTCAACCCGTGGGCGTACAACTCGACGCAGATCCCGGACTTCAACAACCCCGGGACGCTGAACTTCGCCTGGAAGGAGGGCACGCACGACGGCGGCAACGGCAAGCTCTTCCACATCGTCACGCGCGCGCAGGACGGCGCGGGCAACCTGCAGACGGCGTTCTCGACGCGCACGTTCCGCTTCGACAACGTGCCGCCGACGTCGGGCCCCGTCGCGCCGCTCAACAACGCCGCGTACCGCTCGCTGACGACCATCTCGGGAACGTCGATCGACGACATCGGCTCGGTCACGGGCGTGTCCGTCTCGATCCTCAACCAGAACAGCACGACCTACTTCGACGGCACGAGCTTCGCCTCGAACGCCGAGGTCTGGCTGCCCGTGCTGCCGCAGAACCTCTTCCAGACGTCGTGGACGTTCACGAACGGCTCGCTCGCGTTCACCACGACGAACCACTACCTGATCAAGTCGTCGGCGACGGACAACGTCGGCAACAACCAGTCGATCGTCGGCTCGTCGCGCTTCCTGTTCGACACGGACGGCCCGACGTCCTCGATCGTCAACCCGGCGAACCTGACGACCTACGACGACACGAAGATCCTCGTCGGCAACGCGAGCGACCCCGGCTTCACCGCCGGCATCAACGGCGGCGGCTCGGGCGTCGTGCCCACGCTCGGCTGGCACCAGGGCAAGATCGAGGTCGCGGTGTTCCGCGACACCGCGCCGCTCATCGTCGGCGGCCCCGTTCCGCCCGGCGGCCACGACTCCACCGGCTTCTTCTGGAACGGCTCGACCTGGGTCGCGTCGGCCGGCGGCCCGGTCTACGTGCCCGCGACCTTCGTCGACGCGTTCGGCAACTGGAACTACGACGGCCTCACGTGCCCGCGCCCGATCCCGACGGACCCCTGCTGGGTCCGCGGCGATCCGTACGTGACGTGGTCGCGCGCGACGGACAACGCGACGCCCTCGGGCAACCTGCAGGCCGTCATCCAGAGCGGTCCGCGCTTCTTCATCTCGGGCGTCGCGCAGTCGTTCTCGATCATCGTCTCCTCCGACCCGGGCACGGTCGGCAACGACTTCACGATCACCGTGACGGCGCGCGACGGTCCCGCCGGCACGGGCGGCATCGCCTCGAGCTACGCGAGCACGGTCCGCTTCCTGATGGTCGACGGCACCGGCGGCCCCGAGACCTCCGACACCGACGGGGTGTCGGACAGCCTCCACGGCCTGCCGCAGGACTACACGTACACGGTCGGCACGGGCGGCGACAACGGCGTGCGCGCGTTCACCGGCCGCCTGCGCAAGGCCGGCTCGCGCATCCTCCGCGTCGAGCAGACCGACAACGCCGCCCTGTTCGGCCTCATCAACCTGACCGCGCTGCGCCAGGCCGGAACGCGCGTGCAGCTCGTCGCGGACTGCGACCCGCTCGGCCAGCAGCCCGCGCCCGGCGTCGTGACGCCCGGCTCCGAGGGCCGCAGCGGCGCGCCCCGCACGCGCCAGGCCGGCCAGACGGTCGTCTACTGCGCGCGCATCACCGACGACTTCTACAACCTCGCCTCGGACTCGGCGACGACGGTGTACGTGACCGACACCGACCCGAACAACGACACCTTCGGCGGCGGCCTCGACCAGTACGTCGCGGTCCCGGGCTCGACGACGTTCAACCGCGTGTTCGTCACGGCCGACGTCGTCGGCCAGGTCGTCCAGTCGACGGGCTCGGGCGTGTTCCCGAACGCGTCCAACCCCGCGTCGCCGGTCGTCGTCATCGGCCAGCCCGCCGACCGCCTGCTCGCGCTGATGCCGGGCGAGACGCGCGTGCAGGGCAAGATCCTGCCTCCGTTCGGCAAGTCCGGCGTGCCCAACGAGGTCCAGGCGGGCACCACGTACACGGTGCGCGCGTTCGCGGTCGACCAGTTCTACAACGACGACCTGACCGTGTCGTGGGCGGTCAACTCGCGCATCTTCACCGAGGCGCACACGCCGCAGAAGACGCAGAACCTCGCCGCGGGCACGACGAACTTCGCGTTCAACCCCGTCGTCGCCGGGACGCAGACGGTCATGATCCAGTCGGCGCTCGCCGCGGCCGCGACGTTCTACTACTCGCCGACGTCGTTCCGCGTCTGGTGGTCCACGCCGACGAAGCTGCAGTTGATCGCGCAGGGCCAGCCGGCGGATCCGGGCCGCGCGCCCTACGACGCGAACCCGACGACCGGCGGCCGCCTCCCCGGCGCGCCCGCGACGCTGACGGCCGGCGGCACGACGACGATCCGCGTCAACCTCGTCGACGACTACTTCAACGTCGTCCAGTCCACGACGCCGTTCATCCCGAACCCGGCGAACATCGTGATGCCGCTGGCGCAGCTCGACTTCCTCAACGACGCGAACATCCAGGGACGCGGCCTCGCGCCGACGCCGTTCCAGCGCACGCTCTCGTTCGGCACGACGCAGTTCTCGTTCCCGCCCGTCACGCGCCTCGAGGGCCTGCAGCTGCGCGCGATCGATACTCAGCTCACGGGCACGTCGTACAGCACGGACACGATCACGAACATCCCGGTGATCGCGAGCGCGCCGATCGCGCTGCTCGCGCTGATGCCGGGCGAGGCGTACGTCGAGGGCACGGTCACCGGCAAGTCCGGCTCGCCGTCGGTCCTGACGGCCGGCTCCGTCTACGGCGTGTCGGTCCGCGCGGTGGACCTCTACAACAACCGCGCCAACGACGGCCGCCAGGTGCGCCTGAGCGCGAACGACGTCTACGCGACCGTGCCCGCGCCGCAGGCGCTCGCGCTCGGCCAGACGCTCTTCGCGGGCTTCCTGCCGAGCGCCGCGACCGGCAACCTCGTCGTCGCGGGCGAGGACAACGACGTGATCACGCCCGTGCTCGCGAGCCAGACGGTCTCCGGCGTCACGGTGATCCCCGGCACCGCCGACCGCATGATCATCGCGCTGCCCGGCGAGACGCTGGTTCCCGGCAAGGTCGTCGCGCCCTTCGGCGTGACCGGCGTGCCGACGCAGTCCACGGCCGGCGTGTTCTTCAACGCCACGGTCTACGCGACCGACTCGCGCTACAACGTGGTGACCTCGGTCGCCGAACCCGACATCGACGTCGTCTCCGACGACCCGTTCGTCCCGGTGATCGGCTCGGTGGTCATGGCCGGCGGCGCGGCGCCCGTCTCGAACATCCTGCTTCGCTCCGCGGGGACGCGCCGCCTCGGCGCGACCGACGGCACGGGCGGCCCGCTGCTCTCGAGCGCGACGTCGGGCGGCTTCACCTTGCTGCCGAACAACCCGACGCGCCTGCGCGTGCTCACGCCGTCGGAGACGCGCGTGCCCGGCTCGGTCACGAACGGCCGCTCGGGCCCGGCGCACGTCGTGCAGGCGGGCTTCACGTTCAACGTCACGGTGGATATCACCGACGCGTTCTGGAACCTCACGCCCGGCGTCACGCAGCAGATCCGCCTCGTCGCCGACGACCCGTTCGCGGTCATCGTCCCGACGACGCAGGTGATCACGACGTCGGCGACGTACCTCGTCGACCTGCGCCGCGCGGGCAGCACGATCCTGCGCGCCGAGATGGTGGACACGCTCTCGCTGCCGTCGGTCTCGCAGGACAGCTCGACGGCGATCACGGTGCTGCCCGGCGTCCCGACGCGCCTGCTGACGATCCTGCCCGGCGAGTCGTTCTCGCAGGGCTCGCCGACCGGCAAGGCCGGCGAGCC
>CAYVFO010000126.1:0-7818 GCA_964450975.1 uncultured Elusimicrobia bacterium
AGAACGCGCGCGCGTTCTTCAAGGATTTGAAGCTGTCGGAGACCGAGAAGGTCATCGCCAAGCAGGTCATGAAGGAGATCGTCTCGCGCGTCGAGTTCCTCTCCGCCGTCGGCCTCGACTATCTCACGCTCGACCGCGCCTCCGAGACGCTCGCGGGCGGCGAGGCGCAGCGCATCCACCTCGCCACGCAGATCGGCTCCGGCCTCACGGGCGTCATGTACGTGCTCGACGAGCCCTCGATCGGCCTCCACCCGCGCGACAACACGCGCCTCCTCACGACCCTGCGCCGCCTGCGCGATCTCGGCAATACTCTCATCGTCGTCGAACATGACGAGGAAACGATCCGCTCGGCCGACTGGATCGTCGACCTCGGCCCCGGGGCCGGCGTCCACGGCGGCAAGATCGTCGCCGAGGGCAAAATCGGCGACGTCCTCAAGTCGAAGGAGAGCGCGACCGGCGCGTATCTGCGCGGCGAGGGCCTCCGCCCCCCGCTGTCGAAAGGCCGCCCGCCCAAGGACTGGCTCAAGGTACGCGGCGCCCAGCAGTTCAACCTCAAGGGCCTCGACGCGGACATCCCTCTCGGCACGCTCACCTGCGTGACAGGCGTCTCCGGCTCGGGAAAGTCCACGTTCGTCCACGAGATCGTCTACAAGGCGCTCGCCAAGAAGCTCCACGACGCCAAGGACGAGCCCGGCCGCTTCAAGTCGATCTCCGGCGACGACAAGCTCGACAAGATCATCCTCGTCGATCAGTCGCCGATCGGCCGCACCCCGCGCAGCAACCCCGCGACCTACACCGGCCTCTGGGGCCCCGTGCGCGATCTCTTCGCGATGCTCCCCGCCTCCAAGGCGCGCGGCTACAAGCCCGGCCGCTTCTCGTTCAACGTGAAGGGCGGCCGCTGCGAGAACTGCGAGGGCGACGGCGTCCTGCAGATCTCGATGCAGTTCCTGCCGGACGTCTACGTCCAGTGCGACGAGTGCAAAGGCCAGCGCTTCAACGAGGAGACGCTCGCCGTGCGCTACAAAGGGAAGTCCATCGCCGACGTGCTCGCGATGACCGTTTCCGAGGCCCGCGTCTTCCTCTCCGCGTACAACAAGATGACGCGCGTCCTGAAGACGCTCGAGGAGGTCGGCTTGGGCTACGTCGGCCTCGGCCAGGCGGCGACGACGCTCTCGGGCGGCGAGGCGCAGCGCGTCAAGCTCGCGACGGAGCTCTCGCGCCGCGCGACCGGCCGCACCCTCTACGTGCTCGACGAGCCGACGACCGGCCTGCACTTCGCCGACGTCGCCAAGCTCCTCGAGGTGCTGCACCGCCTCGTGGACGCCGGGAACACCGTTCTCGTCATCGAGCACAACACGGACGTGATGCGCTCGGCGGACTGGATCCTCGACCTCGGTCCCGAGGGCGGCGACAAGGGCGGCCAGCTGGTCGCCGCGGGACGCCCGGCCGACATCGTCAAGGCGAAGGCCTCGCACACGGGCAAGTACCTGGACCTTCCCGCCGCGCTCGCGGCTTAGTTCGCGGGCGCGGGCTTGTCTTTGACCTGACGCAGCTGCTCGTTGGCGATCTGCAGCGCGGAGGCCGACGGCCCGATCGAGATCGCCTTGCGGTACGCGCGCGCCGCGTCCGACCAGTTCTTCGACGCCGTCAGCGCCATGCCCAGCCCGACGTACGCGTCGGCGACGCTCTCGTCGGCGTAGCCGGAGTCGTAGGCCAGCTTGAGGCCGTCGGTGAAGGCGGCCATCGCGGAGCCGAAGTCGTTCTGCCGGAGCGAGATCACGCCGAGCCGCTCCTGGAAGCGCACGCGGCGGCGGTCGCGCGCCGGCAGCTGGCGCAGGCCCATGGTCAGGTACGTGCGCGCCGCGACGAGATCCCCCCGCTCGAGCGCCGCGTTCGCCTGCGCGAGACGCCACTCCGGCGTTCCCTCGCTCGGCATGCGCGCGGCCTGCGGATCGTCGTGCGGGCCCCAGCGGAAGGTGAACGAGAGGCGGTGCGCCGTGCCCAGATCGCCGAGCGGCGTGAACGCGTAGTCGGCGCCGAGATTCCGGCCGATCCAGCCGAGGCCGATCGAGAGCCCGAGGCCGACGTCCTGCCGCGTCGTGAAGCCGAGACGCGCGGCGAACTGCTGGTCGATCGTCGTCTCCGCGCCCAAGCCGAGCCGGACCTTGTCGAGCGCGCTCTTGCTCAGGTCGAGCATGAAGCGCGCGTCGTTGCGCGGGAAGCGCAGCGCGTAGGCGGCGCCGGCGCGCAATGTCGTCGGCAGGCGCTCCTTCGTCGAGGCGAACTTGACCGGCGGGCCGACGTTGAGCAGAGCGCCGCCCACGGTGAGGCCGTGGAGCTCGGGAACGCGGTAGAGCACGCCGCCGTCGACCGCGTAGCCGTTGGCGGAGACGTCTCCGAGCGATTCCTGGACGAACTTGGCGCCGACGCCGACGCTCAGGTCGTCGTTGAGCGGCTTGCCGTAGCCGGCCGCCAGCGAGGTGTTCGAGATGTTCAGGCGGCCGCCGGTGCCGCCAGGCTGGGAGATCGTCGTGCGCGGCACGTCGCCGAGCGACGCGTAGTTGAACTGCAGGCCGACGCCGCGGCGCGTCGCCACGCCGATGTACTGCTGCGTCACGCCCTGCGCGTACTGGTTGTGCATGAACGTCGCCTCGGAAACCTTCACCCGGCCGAGGCCGCCGGGGTTGTAGAGGAGCGCGTTGGCGTCCGTCGCGACCGCGGTGTAGGCGCCGCCGAGGGCGACCGCGCGAGCGTCGGCGTCGATCGTGAGGAAGTCGAAGGCCTCCGCGCCGGCGACCGACTGAGCGCGCGCCGGCCCGGCCGCGAGGGCCAGGGCCATGAGCGCCGCCGTCGGTCTCTTGAGGCTCATCGGATGATGACGATCTTCCTGACGACGGGCTTGTGGCCCGGCGCCTTGATGACGGCGAAGTACGCGCCCGACGCGACGTCACGGCCGTCCTGGTTCCTGGCGTCCCAGCGCACGGCGCCGACGGGCGTCGGGTTGTCCATGCCGGTCACGAGCCGGCCGCTCATCGTGTAGATCCGGATCTCGGTCCCCTGCGTCAGGTTGTCGAAGATGATGCCCGAGGCGGCGTCGCCGGAGGTGTAGGGCTTGCCCTCGTCGGGATTGTTGCCGTTGGGCTTGAAGGGAACGGGATACACGCGCACGCTGTCGAGGTTGTTCGCGAAGTTGACGCCCTGCAGCAGCGCGAACGTCGAGAAGTGCGGCGTCAGGCCGGACACCGTGCGGCACGACGTGTTCACGGTCGACGTGAAGTCGCGCGACCACGTGAGCGCGACGTCGTCGTAGTACCAGATCTGCAGGACCGACGGGAACAAGTGGTTGACGGGGTAGGTCAGCGTGATCTGCGCCGGCGTGTTGAGCGCGGTCTGGCCGTTGCTGAGGTCGATCTTGATCGCCGAGCCGACGATCGTCATGCCCGCGGGCGCCGCGGTCGGGATGAGCGGGTTCGCGGTCACGGAGACCGTCGCGGTCGCCGTGTTGACGGCGCCCGCCGGGATCTGGACCTTGACCGCGGCGGCCTCGCCCGCGCCGCCGCCGGCGCTCTCGACGGTCGCGGTGACGCCGCTCGAGATGACCTGGTCCTTCTTGACGCGCCCGCCGCCGTCGTCGTTCTCGTCGATGTCCGGATTGACCGTCACGACCTCGACGCGGACGGAGGCGGGCGAGGGATCGGGGACGGCGGAAAGATTGTAGGCGACCGCGCGCAGGTCGTAGAAGCCGGCGGCCAACCCGCTGACGTCCCAGTGGACGAAGTACGGGAACTGGTAGTCGGGGTTCGGGTGATTGACGTTCGCGGCGGAGATCACGCCCCAGGCCGTCGCCGACGCGGGCTTGTACTCGAACTGGAGCATGCGCGTGTCCGTGGGGATGCCCGAGACGAGCTCGCCCAGGACGGTGACGCGGTTGCCCTTGATGCGCTTGCCGGAGTCGGGCTCCTTGATGACGGCGCGGATCGCGGCGGGAACGGCGGACGCGCCGGAGCCGGAGAGCGCGCCGACGGTCTCGACGACGCCGCAGCGGTGGACGGAGCGCAGAGCGAACTGATACGCGGAGCTCGACGCGAGCACGCCGGTGACCCACGACGTCTCGGTGGAGGTGAACACCGAAAGCGGCGCCGCGTAGGAGATCGTGCTCGTGCCGGCGTCCCAGAACAGGCGGTAGCCGGTGATGCCTTCGGTGATGGAGGGGCTCCAGTCGAGCTGGATTCTCCCCCCGGTCAGCGGCTGCGCGGTGAGGCCCGCGGGCGGCGCGGGGACGGTGTTGTCCGTCACTGCCTGGAAGGAGACGTACGCGGTCGCGATCGCGTCGCCGTTGCGGTTGCGCACGCGGTAGAAGTACGTCGTGCAGCCGAGCAGGTCGACGTCGGCGTAGGACGTGAAGGCGCCGGAGGCGCGCGTCGAGTAGACGACGCCGGTCGTGGAGCGCTCGAGCTCGGCCGTCGTCGAGCCGGGGTTGCCGTTGAGGCCCCACGTCAGCGTCATCGAGGAGTACGTGATCGAGGAGACCGCGGGCGACAGCGGCAGCGCGGCGAGCGTGTAGACGGTCGCCGACGGCGAGAGCGGGCCGACGCCGGCCAGGTTCTTGCCGCCGACCTTGAGGCCGTACGCGGTGTTCGGGGTCAGCGACGTCTGCACCCACGCGGGCGCCGCCGTCGAGCCCAGGATCGAGTTGTCGGACGGCCGGTAGAGCCAGTGCGCGGTGGCGTTCGTCGCGAGAGGCGTCCAGGTCCACGACGCGGAGGAGGTGCCGAGCGCCGTGCCCGCGGGAGTGCCCGGCTGGCTCGGCAGCGGCGGCGCGGAGATCGCGACGACGGAGATCGACGAGGAGTATGCGCTCGCGAGCGCGTCGCCGTTGACGGCCCGCACGCGGTAGAAATGCGTTGCGCCGGGGATCAGCGCGGCTTCCGCGTAGGTCAGGAAGCCGACGGTCGAGAAGTAGAGGGCGTAGCCGGTGCCGGTCGAGCGCTCGAGCTCGTAAGTCACGCCGGAGCCGTTCTGATTGGCGGCCCAGGAGATCGTCGCGCTCGTCTGCTCGACCGACGACGCCGCGAGCGAGACCGGCGCGTTCGTCAAAGTCCAGCGAGAGGCCGCGGCAGACGTCGACGGGCCGCCGAGGTTGAAGGCGACCGCGTTGTACGGGCCGTACGAGGTTCCGGTCGAGAGGCCGGTCTGCAGCCACGTCGTCGCGCCGGCGGCGAGATTCCCGGAGAGACTGACGGAGCCGGAGACGACGCGGAAGCCGGTCTCATTCGAGGAATTGTCCGTCCAAGACCACAGAATCGAGGTCTGGCTCTGCGCGACGCCCGCGAAGCCCGAGGGCGCCGCCGGCACGACGGTGGGAAGCGTCGTGAGCGAAGCGGTCGAAGCGAACGCGGTCGCGACGGCGTCGCCGTTGCTCGCGCGGACCCGGTACCAGTACGTCGCCGCCGCCGTGAGGCCGGTGTCGGTGTAGGACGTCGCCGTGGTCGAAACGATCGAGGCGTAGCCCGTCCCCGCCTCCGTCGAGCGCTGCAGATCGAATGCCGTGTTCCCGGGATTGCTCGACTGCCAGGAGACGGTTCCGCTCGTCTGATGGACGCTCGACGTCGACATTCCGAACGGAGCGGCTGCGTGCGTGTAGCGCGTGACAGAGGCGGAGTCGACCGTTCCCGAGGAGTTGAACGCCTGCACGAAGTAGGGGCCGTAAGCCGTGTTCGTCGCCAGGCCGAACTGCCACCACGACGTCGCGTTGACCGCGAGGTCGCCCGAGAGGTTCGTCGTGCCGGACATGACGCGGAAGCCGTCCTCGTTCGCGGAGGACTCCGTCCAAGACCAAAGTATCGAGCCGGTCGACTGCGCCGTTCCCGCGAAGCCGCCGACGAGGAGGGCGACCGTCGTCGTCTGGATCGAGAACGTGGAGGTGTAGGCGGTGTCGATGCCGTCGCCGTTGGTCGCCTTAAGCCGGTACCAGTACGTCGTCGACGGATTCAGGCCGGAATCGGAGTAGGCCGTGGCGCCCGAGCTCGCGAAGATCGCGCCGAACAGCGCGACGGCGTCGGTCGAGCGCTCGAGGGTGTAGATCGTATAGGGGCGGTTGTTCTGGAACCACGTGATGTAGGAGCTCGAGCTCGTCACGACGCCGACCGTGATCGAGACCGGCGCGGCGGCCAAAGTATAGCGCGACGCCGTGCCCGAGTCCGCCGTCGTGGTCGAGTTGAACGCCTGCACCCAATAAGGACCGCGCTGCGTATCGGTAGTGATGCCCGGCTCGAGCCAGCTCGTGGTGCCGGCGGCGAGGTCTCCCGAGACGCTGCCCGAAGTCGCTGACATCACACGGTAGCCGGTCTCGAGAGTCGACTGGTCGGTCCACGTCCACAGTATAGTGCCGGTGGACATCGCCGTCCCGGCGAAGCCCGTCGCCGGAGAGATGCCTGCGAAAGGACTCGTGCTGAAGCGCGCCAGGATGCCGTCCTGACTGCCCGAGTTCGTCGCCCAGCCGGCGGCGTAGATGTCATTGTTGGCGCCGACGAGCACGGAGAGGCCCTGGTCGGAGGCGTTGCCCGACGTCGTGAACTGCGTGCTCGACAGCTTGACCAGATTCGCGTCGTACTCGGCCAGATAGAGGTTCGAGCCGCCGAGCCCGGAGACCTCGACGTAGCTGCCGGCGAGCAGAAGGTTGCCGCTCGCCAGCCGCTGCAGGCCGAAAATGTGCTCGTTGCCGTTGGCGGGGCCGTTGACGTAGGCCGTGCTCAACCTCACGAGGCTCGAGTCGTAGCGCGCGATCCAATGGTCCGCGGCGGCGCCGATGTTGTTGACGTAGCCGGAGACGTAGACGCCTCCCGAACCGTCCTCGACCACGCGGCGGACTTCGTCGGAGTTCGAGGAGGAGCCGTCGAACGTCGCGCTGGCCTGGATGACGAGGCTTGAGTCGTATTTCCCGACCCAGACGTCATTGGAGGTCGACGCGTTGGGGGCGCGCGAGCCGGCGACGAAGATGCCGCCCGCCGTGGGCAGGACGTCCCAACCGTAGGCGCCGTACTGCATGAAGTGGGAGCTGGAGACGAGGACGAGGCTCGAGTCGAACAGCGCGAGCCAGAAGCCGCGGCCGCCGGACTCGGAACTGCTGCCGATCACGTACACGCCGTTGGAGGCCACGTGCAGGCCGTACGCCTCGTCGCCGTCGGCCGCGCCGCCGTTGTAAGTGATCGTCGACAGCACGTTGAGGCTCGAGTCGAACTTTCCGATCCAGGCGTCGCGGCCGGCGTACGCGGAGGTCGAGGTCACGAAGCCGACGGCGTAGACGTTTCCCGTGCCGGTGTCGACGGCGACTTCGTAGGCCTCCTCGTAATAGCCCGCCTTGTCGTAGGTGAAGCTCGAGAGAAGCACGAGCGAGGAGCTGTAGCGGCCAATGAAGAGGTCGTTGTTGGAGGAGCCCGCGCCGCGCGAGATGCCGCCGGCGGCGTAGATGTCGCCGCTGACGGGATTCTGGGCGATCGAGTACAGCTGGGAGCCGCCGAAGGAGCCGACCACCGACGTCGAGGAGACGAAGGGATACGCGGCGCGCGCCGGAGCGGCGCACAGGAGGGCTGCGGCAAGGAGCAGGAACCGGGGCACTTCTTCCCTGTATAGCCCCGAAACCGAGCGTTTTCAAGTCATTTTTGTGACTTTTTACCCCCTATTGCGGGGGGGTCCTCGGAGGCCTTTTGGCCGAGCGGCTTGAAGGCCCGCCCCCCCGTTCCGAAGCCGCTCGGGTAGTTCGAAAAATTCATCTTTTTGAGGCCGCCGGACTTGCCGATCATGTCCTCATCGACGCCC
>CAYVFO010000127.1:0-7329 GCA_964450975.1 uncultured Elusimicrobia bacterium
GAGCCCGAGCGCGCGGCCGAGATCATGGGCTTCGCCCAGCGCCGCGGCGCGCCCGAGTGGCGCGCGGCCGCGTGGCGCCTGCGCCTCATCTCCACCGCCGATCCGCGCCCCGTCGCGCGCAGGACGACCGTTCCGGTGCACTACTTGGGCGGCGGCGTGGACCCGCTCGTGCCGTGGCCCGTCGTGACGCGCTGGCTGCGCAAGGAATGCCCGGGCTATAAGGGCGAGAAGATCCTCCCCTTCTCCGACCACAACGTGCTGGGCTCGGCGCCGCGCGAGTCCGCGCAGCACATCCTCGGCTGGCTTAAAACCTGAACGAGCCGCCGAAGGTGAAGTACTTCGAGTCCGCGGAGCCCTTCACGCGGACCAGCTCGTAGCCGAGATCGAGCGTCGCCCCTTTATAGCGGAACGCCGCGCCCAGGCCGGACGTCGCCGAGGCCGGCTGCGGCTGGAGCTTGTAGCGCGTCGTCGCGAACGAGACGTAGGGCGAGACCGCGTCCCAGCCGTCGTAGTCGACGCGCGCCGAGGCGCTCGCGTCGGGGAAGCCGTTGACGAGCGACAACGTCTCGGCCAGGCGAGGGCGCCGGCGCGCGGCCTGCGGCTGGCCCGTGAAGTCCTCGTCGTAGTGGGATTTCGAGCCGTCGACGGAGAGCGTGAAATCCCAGCCCGTGACCGCGATCGCGAGTCCCAAGTCGTGCTGGTTGACGACGACGTTCCGCTCCTGAGGCAGCACGAGGGTCGCCGGGATGATCTGCGAGTGGCGCGTCTGCGTCCACCAGCCGGAGAACTCGATCTCCTCGAGCCCGCCCTCCTCTTCCTCGCCGAGCAGGCTCAGGACGTAGGCGCCGTCGAGGCCGAAGGAGCGGTTGGCGTACATGTCGTTGCGCGGCACGACCGAGCCCGTAAGGCCCGCGGAGAACGCCTCGCCCTGCCACGCCAGGCGCAGGCCGAGCGTGCGCGTGGTGCCCGTGGTGCCCGTGGAGCCGTCGAACTGATAGTCCGAGTAGGACGCCTTGGCCGACCAGTCGCGGCCGATCTGGAAATACGCGGAGCGTCCTTTATAGCCCGCGGTGCCGACGGTGCCCTTGGCTCCGACCTTGAACGGGAGCGCGGCGGCGGCCGGAGGAGCGTCCGTGACGAGCTCCTGGTCCTGGGCGAGAGCCGAGAGCGGGAGAAGCAGGGCGGCGAGAGCGAAAAGCGTCTTCACGGAGGTACTGTAGCAAAGTAGAATTACCGTCACATATGAGGCTACCCCGCGGCGAGAGCGGCCGCATGATCGAGATCCAGATCCTGATCGCGTTCGTCGCGGTCTGGGCGCTGATCGCGATCCCGTCGCGCGCGCCCCTCAAGGGCTTCGCGATCACGCTCGCGTGGTTCGTCGGCGTGCTCGGAGCCTTGTTCCTGCTGTCCGTGGCGCTCGAGAAATGGGACGACTTCCTCCAGAAAGGGCCCGTGAAGGCCTTCCGCGAGTCCAAGGCGGGCCGCCTGATCCTCTCCGCCCTCGTCGGCGTCGCCGCGGCCGCCGCGGCGGGCGCGATCGCGGGCTTCGGCTCGATCTTCCTCGCCAAGGCGCTGTCGGGGACGCCCGAGGGACAGCTCCAAGTCATGAGGGGCTGCACGTTCGTCGCGGCGGGAGCGGCGGGGCTGTCGGCGGCGTACGTCGCGTTCGCGCGTTCCGCGCGCTAGACGAACATCGCCAGGAAGGCGTTGAAGCGGCGCGCGAAGTCCGCGAGCAGGCCGTGGACCTGCAGCGGCTCGGCGTAGACCTCGACCGGGCGGACCATGTCGACCGGCGCGATCGGGATCGTGAAGCAGAACGTGGAGCCCGAGCCCTTCCAGGACTCGGCCCAGATGCGGCCGCCGTGGAGCTCGACCATCGCGCGCGCGAGGGTCAGGCCCAGGCCCGTGCCCTCGGACTTGCGGGTGGGCGCGCCGGCCTGCTCGAACATGCCGAACACCTTCTCGAGGTCGGCGGCGTCGATGCCGCAGCCGGTGTCCCGGACCTTGAAGATCAAAGTGCCCTCGTGCTCGTACTTTCCCTCGGCGACGGAGACCGTGACCGTGCCGCGCGCGGGCGTGAACTTGATCGCGTTGGAGATCAGGTTCATGAGGACCTGGACCACGCGGCGGTTCTCGGCGGCGATGCGGGGCAGGAGGGGCGCGTACTCCTTGCTCACCTTGACGCCCTTGGCGGTCGCGGTGGCGCGCAGGGAGTCGACCGCGTCGTCCACCAGCAGGCGGGCGTCGCAGGCCTCCTTGAGGATCGCGAGCTTGCCGGCCGCGATCTTGGAGTAGTCCATGATGTCGTTGACGAGGCCCTCGAGGCGCATCGTGTTGCGGATGGCCAGAGAGAGCATCTGCTTCTCGTCCGACTGGAGGCGGCTCTCGGTCTGCTCGGCGAGGATCTCGAGGCCGAGGCGGATCGAGGTCACCGGCGCGCGCAGCTCGTGGGCCAGATAAGCGGCCTGGACCTTGGGCTCCGGGCGGCGGACCGGGTTCGGGATGGAGGGCTTGGCATGCTTCACGGGCGCGGGGGCGGGCATGGCCGGGGCTTCCCGGATCACCATGTCCTCCCACACCTGCGGCTGCTGCTGAGCGTCCATGATCGGATTATGACCCCTTCGTGTTACACGGGTATTACGCGAAAATAGGCCCTAAAACTTACCCCCGGCATGGAACTATTTCACCCCCTCAATCGTATGATAGGCAGGATGGCCGAACTGGACTGGGAAGGGCTGATCGAGACCCACGCGGGAAGGGCGTATACCTTCGCTTTGGGCCTCACCGGAAACGAGCCGGACGCCCGGGAACTGGTCCAGGACGCCTTCACGAAAGCCATGGAGCGCATCGGGACCCGGGACGCCTCCCAGTCGTTCGAAAGCTGGTTTTTGACCGTTTTGAAGCACCTGTACCTGGACGGCAACAAGCGCTACGAGCGCCGCAACAGCCAGTCCTTGGACGTCCCCATCGGCGCGGGCGGCCTGACCGTGGCCGACGCGGTGGCCGACGAGCGCGAGGAGCCGTTGATCGCACGGCTCGAGCGCGAGGAGTCGGCCAAGCTCGTGAGAAAGGCGATGCGGGCGCTGACGCCGGACGCCCGGGCCGTGCTGCTCATGATCGACCTTCAGGGACATACGTACGAGGAGACCGCCCAAGTGATGGACTGCCCGCTCAACACGATCCGCTCGCGGATCATCCGCGCCCGCGCCGCTCTGCGCGAACGACTGCTGGAACTGGAGGTTTCGCCGTGACCGAGCCCAACGACGAGAGGATCTCGAAGGCCGCCCTGCGGCACCTGCGCGCGGAAGCGCCGGCGGACCTGGTCGCCGGCCTCAAGCGCGCGGCGCGCGCCAAGAAGTCCGAGCCTTCGGTCTGGGACGCGCTGCGCGAGGCGCTGTCGGGCAACGCGTGGGCGTACGGCGCCGGCGCCGCGTTCGCGGCGGCTGGAGTGCTCTTCGCGATCGTGCAGGCGATCCCGGAGCGGCCCGCGGCGGTCGTCGAGGCGCCGGTGGCACATTCGGCGCCCGCGCCGACCGAGGCCGACCTCGCCGCGCTTTGGGCGGACGACGACGGAGGCGATCATGATTAAGCTCGCGCTCATCGTTCTGCTCGCTCTTCCGGCCGCGGCCAAGCCGCGCAAGCCGCTGCCCGGCGCTGATGAGCTGATCCTCAAGGCGCTCGCGGGACCGGCGACGTCTTACACGGCGGTCGAGCGCGTACAAGTGTTCGTCGCCGAAAAGAAGCCCAAGGCCATCAAGACCAATCTGGCGGTTCTTCCGGGCGGCAAAGTCCGGCGCGAAGTGCTGCCTACGAAGAAGAAGGCTTCCTCCATCGTTCTTGTTCGCGGAGGGACCGGAGAGGCGCCGGAGCGCGGCCTCGCGCGTCTCAAGGACATCTACGATCTCACTGTCTCAACCGGCGGCGTCGTCGCCAAGCGTAAGACATGGCGCGTGGATTTGAGGCTGAAGAAGGGCATCCTCCGGCGCACGCTGTGGCTCGACCGCGACAGCGGACTCATGCTCAAGCGCGAGACTTACCGCGACGACGGCGCTTTGTCCCGAAGAGAGCGCATCGTCAAACTCGACCTTCCGGCGCATGTCGACGCGACCGCTTTCGCGGGTATCTCCGCGCGTGGCCCTTGGATGCCCGACGGCTTCGCGTTCATCGGCGAGAAGGACGGGCGGCGCCGCTACTCGAACGGACTGCAGAGCTACGAAGTCTGGAAGCTCAACGGTAAAGTCGTGGTCTCCGGTGACCTTGCCGAAGACGACGCGTCGCGCGTGCTCGAGTCGGCGGAACTGTGAGTTTCATGGTCGAAGAGCGCCCGCGCGAGAAGCTGGCACGCCGCGGCCCCGAGGCGCTGACCGACGCCGAGCTCGTCTCGGTGATCCTCGGCGTGCCCGCGTCCCGCGCGGAGGCCATCGTGCGCGACGGGGCCAAGCCGGGGCGCGAGTCCGCGCTGGAGGAATACGCGCGCCGCCGCCGCGCCTTCGACCCGCGGCCGGTCGTGGACGGCGCCCGCGCCGCCGCGGGCCTCGTCCCCGCCGACGTGCGCTGCGCGCGCAAGGAGCACTTCCTGGTCCTCTGCCTCAACGCGCGACGGCAGCTGCTCAAGCTCGAGACCGTCTCGGTCGGCACGCTCTCCGCGTCGCTCGTCCATCCGCGGGAGGTGTTCGCCCCCGCCATCGCCGCGGGCGCGGCCGCGGTCGTCGCGGTCCACAACCACCCCTCCGGCGATCCCGCGCCGTCCGCGGAAGATCGGGAGGCCACGCGCCGCCTCCAGCGCGCGGGCGAGCTGCTGGGCATTCCGCTCGCCGACCACGTCATCGTGTCCGAATCGTCCTTCTTCAGCTTCCGGGAAAGCGGCATACTGTAAAATGTCATGCTCTCATTCGGATTGACTGACTCTAGAGTCAGTCGATCATGCGATGGCTCGAACGGTTAGGCGCGTTTTCGCGGTTTTTCTTCTCGCGGCGGCTTCGGCCTCCTGCGACACCTATCATTTCGTCTCGGGCACGCTGAAGGAGGACGCGCGCCGTCCCGCCCAGGCGATCAAGCACTACGAGAAATTCCTCGCCTCCAAGCCCAAGGATCCCCGCTCCTGCGAGGTTCGCCTGCGCGCCGCCGAGATCTACCGCCGGGTCTTCTCCCGCTGCGAGGAGGCGCGCGCGCACTACGAGGCCGCCGCGCGCGACTTCCCCAAGCAGCAGGCCTGCGTGAGCCGCGCCAAGGCGAGCCTCATGCTGTGCCCCGACTACTTCCCGACCGACGACGGCCGCACGTGGGTCTACGTCGACAGCGCGAGCAAGGGCCGCGCCGCGCGCTTCGAGTGGGAGGCCCGCTCCTCCACCGCCACCGCGGGCTCGATCACGTCGTCGCTCTTCGCCGGCAACAAGCGCATCCAGCAGAAGATCGACCGCTACGAGAAGGCCGACTGGGCCGTCTGGCGCGTCGAGAGCGGCAACCGCGAGCCGATCCTGCGCTACCCGTACGTCGAGGCGCAGGGCTGGTCCGTCCAGCGCGGCAAGACGAAGATCGAGTACCTCGTCTCGTCCTCCTCGGAGGCAGTCACCGTCGCGGCGGGGTCCTTCACCGGCTGCCTCAAGATCCGCGAGCGCGACCTCGCGTTCAAGTCCTCCTGGAAGTACGACTACTACTGCCCGGGCGTCGGGCGCGTGAAGACGACGGTCGGCGGTCCGGGCTACGAGAACCCGAACATGGAGCTCTCGCGGTTTGGTAAAATAGACTAGCTCCGACCTTTCCAGGGTCAGGCACAGCAATTCGTTGAATTCTCCGACGGCCGCATGAAACTCCCCCGCCCCCTGTCGCACTCGTCGATCTCGCTCTACACCGAGTGCCCCCAGAAGTACAAGTTCAAGTACGTCGACAAGATCCCCGAGAAGCCGCGCCACTTCTTCTCGTTCGGCCAGTCCGTCCACTTGGCGCTCGAGTACTTCTACGGAGTCAAGGAGCCGAAGGCGCCGTCGCTCGAGGACCTGCTCAAGAGCTACCGCGAGCAGTGGGTCGCAGGCGGCTACAAGGACGAGGCGCAGGAGCAGGAGTACTTCGAGGAGGGCCGCCGCATCCTCACGCGCTTCCACGACAAGCACGCGAAGACCTTCCACGTCCCCTACTTCGTCGAGTACGGCTTCAACTTCGAGGTCGACGGCGTCCCGGTCACCGGCAAGGTCGACCGCGTCGACAAGATGGCCGACGGCCGCCTGCTGATCCTCGACTACAAGACCGGCAAGCAGCTCAAGACCGGCCGCATCGACGTCGACGCGCAGCTCACGATGTACCAGATCGCCTGCGAGAAGGGCCTCGGCGCGGAAGTCGGCGAGCTCGTGTTCTACCATCTGCCCACGCTCAAGGAGCACTCGACGACGCGGCGCGACAGCGCTCTCGTCGAGGAGCTCAAGAGCAAGATCGTCGTCACCGCCGAGTCGATCGTGAAGGAGAAGTTCGAGCCGAAGCCGCTCGACTCCGTCTGCAAGTGGTGCGACTACAAGCCGATCTGCCCCGTCTTCAAGGACCAGTTCGCCGGCATGCCGGCCGCGCAGGCCAAGCCCGCGGGCGAGCCGGAGCTCGCCGCGCTGGTGGACGCGTACGGCGAGGCCGTCGAGGCGGCCGACAAGGCGAAGATCGCGGCCGACAAAGCGGGCCGCGAGCTGACCGAGGCGCTCAAGAAGAAGAAGTACGTGCGCGCCTTCGGCGAGAAGTTCGACGTCTCGCTCGCGACGGCCGTGAAGTGGGAGTTCACCGACAAGAAGAAGGTGCTCGAGATCCTCAAGAAGGCCGGCCTCTACGAGAAGGTTCTCGCCCCCTCCGCGCCGCTCGTCAACAAGCTCGTCGAGGACCCGAAGCTCGACGCCGACGTCCGCGCTCGACTCACCGAGCTCGGCGAGCGCGTCGAGAGCGGCGAGCTCAAGCTCGGAGGCTCGTGAAGACCCGCGACCTGCTGCTCGCGCTCGACCAGGGCTCCTCGTCCTCGCGCGCCGTCCTCTTCGACCTGAGCGGCAAGGTCGTGGCGCTCGCGCAGAAGCCCGTGAAGACGAGCCGCCCGAAGGCCGGCTGGGCGGAGCACGACCCGCTCGAGCTCGCGAAGACGCTCGAGGCCTCTCTCGACGCCGTGCTCGGCAAGCTCACCTCGCGCGACCGCGTGCTCGCCGCCGGGCTCGCGGTGCAGCGCTCGACGATCGTCTTCTGCGAGCGCGGCACGCTCAAGCCCGCCGCGCCCGCGCCGTCGTGGATGGACGGCCGCGCCGCGGAGCTCGTGGCGCCGCTGCAGGAGCGCCAGGGCGAGGTGCACGGCCTCTCCGGCCTCTACGC
>CAYVFO010000127.1:7339-7743 GCA_964450975.1 uncultured Elusimicrobia bacterium
CCTCTACGCGACGCCGTACTATTCCGCGCCGAAGATCCGCTGGTTCCTCGACCGCGAGCCCAAGGTGCGCGCGCTCGCCGACGCGGGCCAGCTCCTGTGCGCGCCGGTCTCGACGTATCTGGCCGCGCGCCTGACGAAGGGAGCGGTGGTCGCCTCCGACCCGACGTGCGCGCAGCGCACGCTCCTCATGAATCTCGACACGGCCGCGTGGGACGACGGCCTGCTCGCGCTGTTCGGCCTCTCGGCGGAGATTCTCCCGTCGATCCGCTCTTCCGCGGGCGATTGGGGCGTCATCGAGCGCAAAGGCCGGAAGATCCCGCTTCTCGCGACCGTCGGCGACCAGCAGTCGGCCGCGATCGGCCTCGGCGCGTCGAGCGAGGGCGAGGCCGTCGCCAACTACGGCA
>CAYVFO010000128.1:0-7721 GCA_964450975.1 uncultured Elusimicrobia bacterium
CTTGATCGTGCGCGTCTTCTTGCCCTCGGAGTTCTTGATCGGCGAGGTGAAGGTCTTGTGCTTGCAGTGCTCGGACCACGTCTGCGCGATCGTCTCGAGCTCGGCGAGCGAAGGCTCGCGCTTGAGGGACTTGAAGTGCGCCTGGATCGCGGCCCACTCTGCGTCGGAGAGCGAGAGATGGCGCTCCGCGCCGAAGGCGCGCAGCTCCTTGGCGGACTTTCCGGAGATGGGCAAGGAATCGACGGACGCTTCGGCGAGCTGGCTCAAGAGTGTGCCTCGGTGACGACGACGCGGTGAATGAGCGGGTTGGCGAGAGAGCGGGCGAAGGCCTTCTCGATCTGGGCCTTCATCGAGCGGCCGGTCAGGCGGTAGAGCATCGCGCAGCGCGCGGAGACGGGCTTCGGCAGCCCGGCCTCGGCGACGGCGTCCATCACGGTCGCGCCGACGGGATCGGAGACGGTCGGCTTGAGCCAGACCTCGACGCGCCAGGCGTTCATGCCGTTGAGGGCGGCCGTCGCGGGCGGGACGATGCGGAACTCCTGCGTGACGGCGTCGCAGAGCAGGTCGCGGCCGGCCTGGTGGGCCTGGTTGGCGGTCAGCGCGCCCTTGAGCTCGTAGACGCGGCCGACGCGGACTTCCTTGAGCTGCGAGAGGCCCTGCTCCTTGAGGAGCAGGAGCGCGGCGGCGCCTTCGGCGTCCGTGAACTCGGGCTTGAGGCGCACTTCGACGAGGTAGGAGTTGAGGGGAGCCGACTTGACGCTCACGAGATCACCTTCTTGAGGAAGTCGCGGTAGCGCGCGAGAGTGCCGTCGATCACGTCGGCCGGGAGGGCCGGCGCGGGCGGCTGCTTGTTCCAGCCCGATTTCTCGAGCCAGTCGCGCACGAACTGCTTGTCGAAGCCGTCGGGAGTCTTCCCGGGCTTCCAATCCTTGCGCTCCCAGACGCGCGAGGAGTCGGGCGTGAGAATCTCGTCGATCAAGTGGAGCTTGCCGTCGATGAAGCCGAACTCGAACTTGGTGTCGGCGAGAATGAGGTCGCGCTTGGCGAGGTGCTCGGAGGCCTTCGCGAAGACCTCGAGCGTGAGGGTCTCGAGCCGCTTCGCGAGGTCGGCGCCGATCATCTCGGCGAGCTTCTCGCGCGAGATGTTCTCGTCGTGGCCCTCGTCGGCCTTCGTCGCGGGCGTGAAGATGGGCGACGGGAGCTTCGCGGCTTCCTGCAGGCCGGAGGGGAGCTCGTGGCCGCCGACCTTGCCGGTCGCCTTGTACTCCTTCCAGCCGGAGCCCGCGAGGTAGGCGCGCGCGACGCACTCGGCGTCCACGCGTTCGGCCTTGCGGCAGAGCATCATGCGGCCGTCGAACCACGGGTCGAGCTTCGTTCCCTTGTGGAGAGCGCGCAGGATGTCGGCAGTGTCGGTCGCGAGCAGGTGGTTGGGGACGACGCTCTGCGTCAGGCCGAACCAGAACTTCGCGGCCTCGGTGAGGATGCGGCCCTTGCCGGGGATCGGCGTCGGCAGGATCACGTCGAAGGCGGAGAGCCGGTCGGACGCGACGATGAGGAGCGTGTCGCCGAGATCGTAGACGTCGCGGACCTTGCCGCGGCGGAGCAGCTTGAGGCCGGCGATGTCCATCGAGGCGGGCTGGGTCGCGGTCATTCCCATTCGATCGTCGCGGGCGGCTTGGAGGAGATGTCGTAGGCGACGCGGTTGACGCCCTTCACTTCGGAGACGATGCGGCTCGAGATCTTGTGCAGGAGCTCGTAGGGGAGCTTCGACCAGTCGGCGGTCATGCCGTCGCGCGAGTCGACGGAGCGGACCACGACCGTGTTCTCGTAGGTGCGGCCGTCGCCCATCACGCCGACGGATCTGACGGAGGGGAGGATCACCACGAAGGACTGCCAGACCTTGTCGTACCAGCCGGCGGCTTTGAGCTCCTCGCGCATGATGAGGTCGGCGGCGCGGAGCGTCTTGAGCAGCTCGGGCGTGACGGCGCCGAGCACGCGGATCGCGAGGCCGGGGCCGGGGAAGGGGTGGAGGCCGAGCAGGTCCTGCGAGATGCCCATCTCCTTGCCGAGCTTGCGGACCTCGTCCTTGAAGAGCATGCGCAGGGGCTCGACGAGCTTGAGCTTCATCTTCTTGGGCAGGCCGCCGACGTTGTGATGGCTCTTGATGACGACGGAGGGGCCGTGCACCGAGACCGACTCGATGACGTCGGGGTAGAGGGTGCCCTGCGCGAGGAAGTCCACGCCCTTGATCTTCTTGGCCTCGGAGTCGAAGACCTCGATGAAGGTCTTGCCGATGATCTTGCGCTTCTTCTCGGGATCCGCGACGCCCTTGAGGCGGCCGAGGAAGAGCTTGGACGCGTCCACGACCTTGAGGTTGAGCTTGAGTTCCTGGCCGAGGACCTTCTCGGCGCGCTCGCGATCGCCGTGGCGGAGGAGGCCGGTGTCGACGAACACGCAGTAGAGGTTCTTGCCGATCGCCTTGGAGATGAGCGTGGCCGCGACGGTCGAGTCGACGCCGCCGGAGAGCGCGCAGACGACCTTGCCGCCGCCGACTTGGGCTTTGATCGCCTTGACCTGAGATTCCAGCAGTCCGGCCATGGTGAATCGCTGCTGGAATCCACAGATGCGGCGCGCGAAGTTCTCGAGGACCTTCGCGCCGAGCGGGGTGTGCACGACCTCGGGATGGAACTGGATGCCGTACTGGCCCTTCGCCTCGTCGGAGATCGCCGCGTAGGGCGCCGAGCCCGTGCGCGCGTCCACGCGGAAGCCGTTGTCGAGCCGCTCCGCGCTGTCGCCGTGGCTCATCCAGACCTGCAGGTGCTTGGGCAGGTCCGCGAACAGGGGGCTCTCGGCCACGATCTCGAGGTCGGCGTGGCCGTACTCGCGCTTCTTCGACGGGACGACCTTGCCGCCGTGAAGCTCGACGAGCAGCTGCATGCCGTAGCAGATGCCGAGGACGGGGACGCCGGCCTCGAAGACGAACTTGTCGGGACGAGGGGAGCCCTTCTCGTGGACGGACGCCGGCCCGCCGGACAGGATGATGCAGGCGGGCTTCGCCGCGAGGATGGCTTCCTTCTTCGCGTGGAAGGGAAGAATCTCGCAGTACACCTCCAGCTCGCGCAGACGCCTCGCGATCAACTGGGTGTACTGGCTCCCGAAGTCGAGAATGAGGATCTTCTCGCCGGCGGGAGCCAGGACGGGCATGCTACTTGCCCATCCCGATGCGCTGAGCCTTCTGGAAGATCTTGCCCTCGGTCTTGATGGAGGGCGCGATCACGATCTCGGTCGTCTGCATCTCGCGGATCGTCGAGGCGCCGACGGAGCCCATGCAGGTGCGCAGGGCGCCGACGAGGTTCTGAGAGCCGTCGTCGAGGCGGGAGGGACCGTAGAGGATCTCTTCCAGCGTGCCGGTGATGCCGACGTGGATGCGCGTGCCGCGCGGCAGGTTCTGGTGCGGCGTCGCCATGCCCCAGTGGTAGCCCTGGCCGGGCGCTTCCTTGGTGCGCGCGAACGCGGAGCCTACCATCACGCCGTCGGAGCCGCAGGCGATCGCCTTGCAGATGTCGCCGCCGGTGGACATGCCGCCGTCGGTGATGATCGGCACGTACTTGCCGGTGCGCTTATAGTGGAAGTCGCGGGCGGCGGCGCAGTCGACGGTGCCGGTGACCTGCGGAACGCCGAGGCCGAGCACGCCGCGCGTGGTGCACGCCGCGCCGGGTCCGACGCCGACGAGCAGGCCGGAGACGCCGGCGTCCATGAGCTCGGTCGCGACGGAGTAGGTGACGCAGTTGCCGACGACGACGGGGATCTTCATCGCCTTGCAGAACTTGGCGACGTCGAACGGGGTGTACTTCGTCGCCTTGTGGCGGACCGTCGTGACGGTCGACTGCACGACGAAGAGGTCCGCGCCGGCGTCCATCGCGATCTTGCCGTACTTCGCGGCGTTCTGCGGGATCGTGGAGACGGCGCAGGGGACCTTGGCCTTCTTGATCTGCTTGATGCGCTCGGCGATGAGCTCTTCCTTCACCGCGGGGCGGTACATCTCCTGGACGAGCTTGGTGGCCTCGTCGGGAGTGGCGCCGGCGATCTGGGAGACGACCTCGCGCGGCTTGTCGTAGCGGGTGCTGATGCCGTCGAGGTTGAGGACGCCGAGGCCGCCCATCTTGCCCATGGCGATCGCGAACTCGACGTCGACGACGCCGTCCATCGCGGAGGCGAGGAAGGGAATCTCGAGGGTGACGGGGCCCAGGCGGAGAGTCGTGTCGACCTCCTCAGGGTTGACGGTCACGTCGCCGGGAACCAGCGCGATCTCGTCGAATCCGTAAGCTCTGCGGGCCTCACGGTCGCGTCCGATGAAGAAAGCCATCGTGCACCTCCGGGAAAATGGGGGACTACGACGAGGAAAATGATAACAAATGCCCGAGCGGGCCGTCTACGGCGGGCGGGGGAAAGGGGCTTCAGCCGTGCGCGACGGCGATGAGCTCTTTGACGCACGCGTCGAGCTTGTCGAAGTCGAGCGGCTTCTCGATGAAGCGCAGCAGCGAGTCCGGCTGGAGGCGGCGCGTGGCCCACTCGCGGTCGGCCGCGCTCATGAGGATGATCGGCGTCCGCGCGGTGAGGTCGTTGCCGCGCAGGATCTCGATGACGCGGATGCCGTCGACCGCGGGAAGGCGCAAGTCGAGGAGGATCGCGTCGTGGCGCTCCCAGGAGGCTCGCTCGAGCGCGTCGGGGCAGTCGGCGGCGCTGACGACCTTATAGCCCGCCTTGAGGAGGTGGATGGAGAGGAGCTCGACGCAGTCGGGGTCGTCGTCGACGATCAGGATCTTGGGCAAGGCATAATAATAGTAACTTTAAAGGGGTTTTCGTCAAGGGCCCTACAGGGCTTTTCCCGCGTGATTAAAGTCGCGCCCATTCCGGTGGGCCCTTTGCCTATGGGGCCCTGGGACCGAGGGCCCACGCGGGCGCGCTCCCGCGCCGCTATCCTCAATAAGATGACGGCCCGGCTCTTACTGTCGGCCCTGCTCGCCCTCGGCTCCGCGGCTCCCGCCGCGGCCCAGGTGCGCTCGGCTCCCGTCACGGGGACCGGCATCAGCGTGGTCCCGTCGTTCACGCCCGGCCTCGGAACGCCGGGCCTCGGCGGGCTGAGCGGTCCGGCGCTGTCGGCGCCCTCGCTCGCGCCTTCCCTGATCCCGTCGTTTACGACGCCCGCGCCGCTGCCCCTGCCGCAGGCGCTGGTCCCGTCCGCGATCGCCGGCGTCCCGTCCTTCGTTCCGGCGCAGGCGAACGCGGTCCCGCTCGCGCTCTCGCCGGTCCGCTCCGCGCCCTCGGCCGGCGACAAGCGCGTCCCGGGCTCCGAGAAGCCCGCCTCGGTCACGTCGCTCAAGGACATCCATCTCCTCTTCGACGCCGACGCGCGCGGCGCCGACGGCAGCCTTCACTTCGACGGATCGCAGCTCGCTCCGAAGCTCGCGGACCCGGCGCACGCGGCCAAGCCGATCGGCTCCTACGGCGTCTCGACGGTGCGCACGCACTCCGCTTCCGAGGCCTCGAGCTTCATCCCGAAGGTCGCCAACGCCTCCGCGTTCGTCGCGGGCCTGCGGCAGAAGTGGGCCTCGATCGGCTGGCTCGACCTGCGCCTCTACCGCGACGTCAACGGCAACACCTTCCGCGCGGTCGACCTCTCCGGCCGTCCCGAGCTCATCGACGTCCTTCCCGAGGTCCAGCCGCACGAGGCCGTTCTCGTGCGCAAGATCCAGATGCACACCGACGACCTCCAGCTCGTCCTGCGCGAGGAGGCCAAGACTCCCGACCTGATCGTCGGCGGCGTCGTCACCGAGATGAAGTCGCTGCACGCCGAGGGCCTCATGACGACGACCCTCGAGAACGCCGACGCCCAGCTCAAGTCTCACTCCGCGCGCCACGGCCTCGGCCTCGGCGCGATCGCGATCGACGTCGTCGGCGCGCCGCGCTCGTGGGGCGACGTCCAGGACGCGATCAACGAGTACGCGAAGGACAAGGTCGTCGGCTTCGACCGCGTCGAGATCTACCAGGGCAAGGAGCGCCGGGTCTTCACGCCCGGCGCGGACGGCAAGTTCGGCGAGGGCCGGGCGAAGAAGCTCGCGCCGTCGAACGCCCGCTTCCTCGTGCCCAACGCGATCGCCGAGGCTCCGCTCCCCGATCCCGAGCTCATCGCCCGCGAGGTGACCGAGCCGCCGAAGCGCCTGCGCGAGGCCGGCGTGAAGGCCACGGTCACCGTGTACGGCTCGGCGCGCCTGCTGCCCGCCGACCTCGCGCGCGGCAATCTCGACAAGCTGATCAAGAAGTACGGCGGCAAGCCGAAGGACCCCGAGGCGCGCCGCCGCATCCACGACGCCAAGACCGCCGTCGAGATGTCGAGGTGGTACGAGGTCGCGCGCGAGTTCGGCCGCATCGTCGCGGTCGAGGGCGGCGGCGAGGTCGCGGTCGTCACCGGCGGCGGCCCCGGCATCATGGAGGCCGCCAACCGCGGCGCCTTCGAGGCCGGCGGCCCGAGCGTCGGCTACAACATCATCCTCGACAAGGAGCAGGGCCTCAACAAGTTCGTGACGCCCGGCCTGTCTTTCGAGTTCCAGACCTTCGCGACGCGCAAGATGTCGCTGCGCCACGGCGCGATGGCGCTCGTCTACATGCCGGGCGGCTTCGGCACGATGGACGAGCTCTTCGAGGTCCTCACCTTGATGCAGACGCGCAAGATGAAGCGCACGCCGATCGTCCTCGTCGGCGAGAAGTCGTACTGGGACAAGATCATCGACTTCCAGCAGTTCGTCGACATGGGCCTGATCTCGCGCGACGACCTCTCGTTGTTCCGCTTCGCCGACACGGCGCAGGGCGCGTGGCTCGCCGCGCGCACGCCCGTGTCCGGCTTGACGCGCCGCTGAGTTAAGGTCATACTGCCGTCATGACCACCGGCAAACCCCTGTCTTCCGACCACAAGATCGACATCGCCACGGGCATCATCCTCAGCCTGATCACCTGCGGCCTCTACAACATCTACTGGAACTACCGGCAGTTCCAGGCGATGAACGCGCTGCTCGGGCGCGAGGAGTACCAGTTCGTGCCGTGGCTGCTGCTGTCCCTCGTGACCTGCGGGCTCTACCACATCTACTACGAGTACAAGATGGGCTCCGACATCTACGCGTGGCTCAAGGCCAACGGCGGAGACCCGAACCCGAACCTGCCGATCGTCGGCCTGGTGCTCTCGTGCCTCGGGCTGACGATCATCGCGGACGCGGTGTACCAGCTGGAGTTCAACAAGCTCTCGTGATCAAGAAGCCCGTGCCGTTCCCGGCCGTCGCAGGCGCCGCGTGGCTCGCGTGCGCCGCGCAGGCCGTTCTCGGCATCCCCGAAGGGCTGACGCTCTGCCCCGTGAAGCTCGCGACGGGCTGGTCGTGCCCGGGCTGCGGGATGGGCCACGCCGTCGTGCACGCGATGCGCGGCGACCTCGCCGCGTCGTGGTCCTATCACCCGCTCGGGATTCCGCTCCTCGCGATCTGGACGGGCTGGCTCGCTTTCAAGCTCGTCGAGAACGCGCGAATGCGCTATAATATGCGGACCATTGCGGGATGGTGAAACGGTATCACAGCAGACTCTGAATCTGCCTTTCTAGGTTCGAATCCTAGTCCCGCAGCCAATTTCCAGAAGCACGTCCTCGAGCCAGTATGTCGAAAGGTTTTCGATATACT
>CAYVFO010000129.1:0-7678 GCA_964450975.1 uncultured Elusimicrobia bacterium
CCGCCGGACGCTCCGCCTCCGCCCGCGCCGCCGCCGCCGCCGCCGGCGCCGCCGCCGCCGCGCGCGGCGGCTCCCGCGGCGCCGGCCCCGCTCGAAGAGGGCCCGCCGCCGAAGCCCGCGGAGCCCGCCGCGGAGTTGTTGCCCCCGCTTCCGCCCAGCTGTCCGCGTCCGCCGCCGTCGATCGCGCCGGCGATCGTGATCGTCGCCGCGTGGACGGAGAGCGAGACGCCGGGAAAGACGAAGACGGTGGCGCCGGCGGGCAAGGAGAACAGGCGCACGTTCGTGAAGGTTCCCGAGAGCACGTCGCCGTTGGACGGAAGGAGGTCTCCGCCCGCGTAGTCGCCCCCGTTCAAGGTCGCCGCGGACGCCGGCGCGGCGAGCAGAGCCGCGAGGAGGACTCCGCGCGTCACCGCGAGTACCTCTGCGCGGCCTCGACCTTCTCCTTGAGCGCGCGCGCGGCCTCGGACGACGGATCGAGCTTGAGCACCTCGTCGGCGAGCGCGCCGGCGGCGGGGTACGAGCCCTTGAGGTACTGCTCGACGGCGCGGTAATAGAGCTGCTCGGCCTGCTTGCGGGCCTCGGCGGACAGCGAGCCGCGCACGTCGGCGCGGACGGCCTCGGCCCGCGCGGCGATCTCCTTGTTGTCCGGGTCCTCGCGGCGCGCGGCCTGCAGCGCGGCGAGCGCGCCGGCGTGGTCGCCCGCCGCGGCGGCCTTGTCGGCCTCCGCGAGGCGAGCGGCGGTGAACGCGGAGAGCTGAGCCTTGGCCTGCGCGATGAAGTCGCGCACCTGCGGGTTGTCGGGGTAGCGGGCCCGGACCTTTTCGGCCTCGATCCCCGCCGAGCGGAGCTGTCCGCGCGCGAGGTAGGTCGCGGCGCCCGCGAGCGCGAGCGCGATGTCGTTGGCCTTCTGCGCCTGGCGGAGGCCCTCGGCGCGCGCCTTCTCCTCGAGCGAAAGAGCGCCGTCGATGCGCTCGAGCTCGCGCCGCGCGCCCCCGTGCTCGGGATCGAGGTCGAGCACCGAGCGCCAGTACTGCCGCGCCGCGAGGAGATTGCCCTGCTCTCCCTGCTGCTGCGCGAGCGAGGCCAGGCGCTCGACGGTCTGGCGCCGGAGCGACTCCTCGAACATCGCGTCGGCCTTGTGGAGCTTCTGAGAGATCTCCTCGTTGCCCGGATCGAGCAGCACGGCGGCCTCGAGGGAGCGGCGCGCCTCGGACGGGCGCGACTCCTCGAGCTCCCGCTCGGCTTTCTGCACGTACGCGCGCGCGAGGCGGGCGCCGTCGGCGCGCGAGAGCCGCGAGATGCCGCGGCGGATCGTCTCCTCGATCTCCTCGCGCGTCTGCCCGAAGCGCTGCGTCAGCGAGATCGCGTGCGCGACGCCGAGGTCGTGCAGCAGGGCCGCGTAGTCGACGCGCGTGTTGCCCCAGCCGACGCCGAACCCGGTGGACGGCCCCTTCTCCTGCGCGCCGACGCGCAGCGCGGCGAGGCGCCCGTACTGCAGCTCGACGCCGCCGGAAGCGGAGAGGCCCTCGTCCTGGACCTTCGCGACGCGCGCGGCGAACGTCGCGCGCAGGTCGCGTCCGAGCCGCCGCGTGTACGCCGGCGAGATCTCGACCGCGCGCGCGTAGGGCGCGGACGTCGAGCCGAGCGAGGGCTTCGGCGCCATGAGGTTCTCGACGCGCACTCCGATCGAGACGTCCTCGCGCGGCTTGAGCAGCGCGGCGGCGTCCAGGCCGAAGCCGGAGCCCGACGCGGCCGCGACGCTCTCGCGCACGCTCTTCGCCGCGAGTCCGACGGAGAGCATGCGCGGCGCGTCCTCCTTGCGCTCCTCCCACGGCAGGAGCGGCGAGTAGCCCCACGCGAGGAAGAACGCGCTGTGCTCGATGGTGAAAGCCGTCGGCGCGTCGTTGGGGCCCGCGCGCCCTTCGAAGCCGCCGCTCGACTCACGGAAGAAGGCCGCGCCGAAATGTCCCCAGCGCTTCGTCGGGAAGGCGGTCGTGAGGACGTCGTAGCCGGTGTCCTCGAACAAGGTCGCTCGCGTGGCGCCGACTTCCGGCTTGGCGACGCGCGTGAGCGCCGCCGGGTTGACGAGCACGGCGGAGGAGTCGTCGACGAGTCCTCCGGAGGCTCCGGCGAGAGCGGCGGCGCGCGCGCTGGGATCCTGGCGCAGAAAAGCGCCCGCTCCGACCGCTTGCGCGAAGGCGGTCGAAGGGAACAGAAGCAGCATCGCCGCGAGGAGGCGGGGGGCCAAGTTCCTTAATTACTTAACAGTCCCCCCCGGTCTTGTCAATATCGGGGACGAGAGCTATAGTTACGGCCATGGCGCGGCTTCTGATCATCGAAGACGACGGGGAGCTCCAGCAGCTGCTGAGCCTGTCCTTCAACAACGAGGGCTACGAGGTCCACTACGCCTTCACCGGCAAGGAAGGCTGGGACCGCATCCTCGCGATACAGCCCGACATCGTCCTCCTCGACCTCATGCTGCCGGTCATGAACGGCGCCGAGATCCTCGACCAGATGAGCAAGAACGCCTCGGTGCGCGACATCCCGGTCGTGATCATGACGGCGCACGGCGACCGCAGCGAGCTGCTGGAGCGCCTCATCAAGTCCGACGGCGTGCGCGGCTACGTGCGCAAGCCCTTCGAGCTCGCCGAGGTGCGCTCCCTCGTGCGGCGCATCGTCGCGCAGTACAAGCGCGAGAACGCCGACGCCTCGCGCATCGTCAAGGGCGAGCTCAAGCTCGATCCGAAGATGCGCACGGTCTGGATCGCCGACCGGCTGGTCGCGACGCTTTCCCCCACCTTGGCGGAGGTGCTGAAGGTCCTCATGGAGGCCGAGGGACCGGTTTCCCGCGAAGCCCTGCTCAAGCAGGTCTGGAAGGACAAGGACGCCAGCGTCGCGGCGCTCGAGAAGACGATCCAGCGCCTGCGCGAGGACCTCGGCTCGCGCGACGCCCGCCGCCTGCAGACCACCTCTTCCGGCTACGAAATCGTCGGCTGACCCCGAAAGTTAAGGTTTTGTTTGGGCGAATCTGACGGGTTTCTGACCCGCCCTGACATATTCTGACAATATCGGGCTTGAAGGGCATTTTCCCTCTGTTATCCTACGGAAGATGCGGGTCAGGCTTCGTGCCGCCGGCGCCCTTCTCCTCTCCATAACGACGGCTCTCTCGTCGGTCGAGCCGGCCTTCGCCGAATGGCTCGCCGGAACCCCGCTCCCCGTGTCGTACGTGCAGACCCGCACCGTGGCGGGCGGCGGCCGGCTCTACCGCGTCGGCGGCTTGGGCGAAAAGGGCATCTGCGGCTCCTCCGACGTGCACTATGCCCCCATCGGCGCGGACGGCGCGGCGGGCCAGTGGATTCAGACGACCTCGCTGCCGGGCGCGGGCTCGGGCACGATCACGGTGACCTGCGCCGGGGCCCAGTACGAGCTTTCGGACGTCGTCCACGGCTGGGGCTTCGAGCTGCTCTACCACGCGGGCCGCGTCTACGTCCTCGGCGGCAACTTGTGGGCGTTCAACATGTTCCCCGACGGGCAGCGCATCCATTTCACGAATCAGGTGCTCAGCGCGCCGGTGCAGGCGGACGGCTCTCTCGGCGCGTGGCGCGACGAGGCGCCGCTTCCGGCGCCCGCTTTCTACGCGGCCGGCGCGGTCGCGAACGGGACGCTGTATCTCTCCGGCGGCCGCGAGGCCGCCGACACCTCGGTCGTCTCCCGCCGCGTGCTGCGCGCGGCGCCGGGCGCCGACGGCGCGATCGCCTCGTGGACCGCGGACGATTCGCTCATGCCCGGCGCGCTGTGGCTGCACGGAGCCGCGATCGCGGGCGGCCGCCTCTATCTCTCCGGCGGCGTCACGTGGGATCCCTACCCCGCGGACCAGATCACCAACGGCGTTCTCAGCGCGCCGATCAACGCGGACTCCTCGCTCGGCGCGTGGCGCGAGGAGAACGCGCTGACCCTCGGCATCGCGGGCCACGGGTTCCACCCGCGCGGCGGCGCTCTTTATACGGTGGGCGGCCGCGAGCCCGACGTCCCCACCTCCGCGGTGCACTCCTCCCCTCTGGGCGAGGGCGGCGCGCTCGGCGCCTGGACCGACGCCGACGCCCTGCCGGTCGGCCTGTTCAACCACGGCACGGCCGCCGGAAACGGATCTCTCTTCGCGATCGGCGGAAGCGACGGCTCCTCCATGCAGCGCGCGGCGTATTCCCTGCCGGACCGGATCGCCCCGGCCGCGGTCGCCGACCTCTCCGCGTCAGCCGCCGACCAGAACGCGCTGACCGTCGAGTGGACGGCGCCCGGCGACGACGGCGCGACGGGCGCCGTGTCGAACGGCCGGTGGGAGCTGCGCGTCTCACCCGACCCGGCGGCCGTGGCGACGGCCGTCCCCGACGTCTGGACCGCCTCGTGGGCCCCGGGCGAGGAGCAGTCGCGCACGATCGGCGGACTCGAGGCCGGCACCGTCTACTACGTCTCGCTGCGCGCCGCCGACGCCGCCGGCAACCTCTCCGCCGCGTCGAACCTCGCGTCGGCCGAGACTCTGGCCCCGGCGTCGCCGAACCCCGTTCCCGTGGCGTCGTCCTTGTCCCCCGCGTCGGCGCTCGCGGGCTCCGGGCCGGCGGTGGTGACCGTCGCGGGCTCCGGCTTCGTCGACGGCTCGGTCGTGCGCTGGAACGGAGCCGACCGCCCGACGACCTTCGGCAGCTCCGAGAGCCTCTCCGCCGAGATCTCGGCCGCGGACCTCTCGGACGCGGGAGCCTCCGCTGTGTCGGTGTTCAGCCCCGCGCCCGGCGGGGGCCTCTCCGGCGCGCTGACGTTCGCCGTGAACAACCCCGCGCCCGCGCTCGCCTCGCTCTCGCCGGCGTCCGCCGCCGCGGGCTCCGGCGCTTTCGCGCTGACGCTGGACGGCGCGGGCTTCACCCCGGCCTCCACGGCGCGCTGGAACGGAGGAGATCGGCCGACGACGTTCGTGAGCTCCACGCGCCTGACGGCCGCGATCTCCGCGGCCGACGTCTCCGCCGCGGGCGCGGCGTCCGTGACCGTCCGGACCCCCGCGCCGGGCGGCGGGACGACCTCCGCCCTGACCTTCTCCGTCGAGAACGTCGTTCCCGCGATCGCCGCGATCTCGCCGAGCGAAGCGCGCGCGGGCGATCCCGGCTTCGCCTTGACGGTCGACGGCTCCGGCTTCCTGGCCGGCTCGGTCGTGCGCTGGAACGGCGCGAGCCGGACGACGACCTTCGTGAGCGCGTCGCGCCTGACGGCCGCGATCTCCGCCTCCGACCTCGGCTCCGCCGGCGCCCGCGCGGTGACGGTCTTCAATCCCGCCCCCGGAGGCGGCGCCTCCGAGCCCGCGACGTTCACCGTTCACCCGCCGCTGCCGCCGCCGAATCCGGTCCCGTCCGTGACCTCGCTCTCGCCGGCGTCCGCCGTCGCCGGCTCGGCCGGCTTCAATCTCACCGTCAACGGCGCGGGCTTCGCCCAGGTCTCGGTCGCGCGCTGGAACGGCGAGGACCGGCCGACGACGTTCGTCAACGCGACGCGCCTCACCGTCGCCGTCTCCGCCGCGGACGTCGCCGCCGCGGGCGCGGCGTCCGTGACCGTGTTCAGCCCCGCGCCCGGCGGCGGGGCCTCTTCCCCAGCCTCCTTCACGATCAACAACCCGGCGCCGGCGATCGCGTCCTTGAGCCCGGCCTCGGCGCTCGCGGGCGGCGCTGCCTTCACCTTGACGGTCGACGGGTCCGGCTTCGTCGCCGGCTCGAGCGTCCGCTGGAACGGCGCGGCGCGCCCGACGACGTTCGTGAGCGCGTCGCGATTGACCGCCGCGGTCTCCGCCGCCGACGTCGCGGCCGCGGGGACGCGCGCGGTGACCGTTTTCACGGCGGCGCCCGGCGGCGGGACGTCCGCCTCGGCCTCGTTCTCCGTGAACAACCCGGCGCCGTCGCTCGCCGCGATCTCCCCCGACGAGGCGGTCGAGGGCTCGGGGGCGTTCACGCTGACGCTCGAGGGCTCCGGCTTCACCCCCGCGTCGGTCGCGCGCTGGAACGGGTCCGACCGCCCGACGACGTTCGTGAGCGCGACGCGACTGACCGCGGCGATCGCCGCGTCGGACGTCGCCTCCGCGGGAGAACGCGGCGTGACCGTCTTCACCGCGGCGCCCGGCGGCGGGACGAGCGCCGCGCGCGCCTTCGACGTGCAGGAGGACGACGCGGACGCGGAGGCGCTTTCGATGCACTTCGTTCCGGACAACATCAGCCTGCGCGGCCGCGGCGGCTGGCACGTCGCGGTGATCAAGGGAACGAGCGAGGCCCCGGCTTGGGCGATTGACGCCAAGAGCGTCCGCGTCACCGCCGTCGACGGCCGCGCGGCGGGCCCTCTCAAGCCCGTCAAGACCTTGCTCATCGGAGGCCGTTTCAACGGCAAGTCGCACGACGACGATCGCGACCGCGACTGGAAGGACGACAAGAAGAACGGCAAGGGCAAGGACAAGGACGACCGTCACGACCGCCGCAAGAAGCGCAGCGGCTCGCGCCACCCGGGCTATCTCGCGCTCGTCTTCGAGAAGCCCGCGCTCGCCGCCTTGCTCGCGACGCCCGGAACCCGGTCCGTGACGGCGACGGGCTCGCTCAAGGACCGCCGGACGTTCGCGGCGACGGGCTCGCTGCGCGCCGTCGGCGCGCCGGCCAAGCCCTCCGCGCTCCTGGCGGAGTCCGCGAAGCTCGTCCGCCGCTTCTGGCCCGCGCCGGCGCCGCTGCTCGTCCTCAAGACCGAGTCGTGCGTGACCGGCGCCGCGAACGGGCCGAAGCCGGCGGGGCGCAAGGGCCGCCACGTGGCCAAGGACAAGGTCGCGGTCCGCCTGCCCGACGACGCCGCCGAGGCCTCGCTTCCGATCACCATCGACGTCAAAGCGCCGGAGGCCGCGCCCGACCGCGAGGAGCGCCGCATCACGACCGGCCGCAAGGGGCTGGCGGAGGCCGGCGACGCCGTCGAGTTCGGGCCGCACGGGACGCGCTTCTCGGTTCCGGTCACGATCGAGCTGCCGTTCGATCCGGACCGCCTGCCCGCGAACGCCGACTTCACGCGCCTGGCCGTCCACTACTGGAACGCGCAGGCCCGCGACTGGGAGAAGCTCCCCTCCGTCGTCGACCGCGCCGCGCGCGTCGTGCGCGCGCAGACGAGCCACTTCTCGACTTACCAGGTCCTCTTCGGCGCGCAGGCGGCCGGCGACCTCCAATTCGTGGACGCGTACGCGTTTCCGAACCCGTCGCGCGGCGGCGCGCCGGTGACCTTGCGCATCCAGCCCGGCCCCGCGACCACCGTCGAGTTCGCGCTCTACGACGCCGCCGGCCGCAAGGTGTACGGCTCCAACGACTTCAGCTACCGCCCCGCCTTCGACGACGGCAACGGCAAGGGCGCGCACGACACCTACGACCACGTCGTCGGCGTCGGAGGCCTCGCCTCCGGCGTCTACACGTGGGTGATCACCGCTCGCAAGGAAGGCAAGCCGGACGTCCGCAAGTCCGGCAAGGCGGGCATCGTCAAATGAAAGCGCCGCTGATCGCCGTTCTGCTCGCGTTCCCCGCCTCCGCGATGGAGACGGCGTCGTTCCTCGACATCGGCGCCGGCGCGCGGGCGCAGGGCATGGGCGGCGCCGCGACCGCGCTCGCCGACGACGCGGAGGCCGTCT
>CAYVFO010000130.1:0-7530 GCA_964450975.1 uncultured Elusimicrobia bacterium
TGGACCGGCATCGCATTCTCTCTTTCATGATGAGCGTCAGGATAAGGAAAATGAGATGAGGTACCTCCGCCAAGAGGAACGGAATCGGCTTCTCGCCGAGGCGCGTGGATTCGTCTCATCGGAGCCCGGCGTGCGACGTCAAGCCGCAGTCGCGCCGATAGCTGTCCGCCCCGAAAAGCCAGCTGGATTCCAATACTTCAATGCGCGGGCGGCGGCGGCACAGCTTGTCGATTTGGCCAGGGCTGCTTGCGCCGGAGCCGCCGGGAAAACCCGAGAGACGGTAGTCGCCGTAAACCGATGGTTTCCTGATCAAAGAAGTTCGCTGCCAATTGCGGATTGGATGGGGCTTTCGGGATGCTCCTATGATCTGTATATTTGGATTCGCAACAAGAACTCCATGGCGAAGGGATACCATCTGAATGCGGAGGAGATCCTGCGAGCGGCGGGGCAGTTCCGCGCGGAGAATTACACTCCGGCGCGTCCCGCGGCTCCTCTTCCAGACGGCCGCAGCACAATAAGGCAGGAAGAGCCCGTTTGTTCGGTACAGAGCGGGGTGCGCGGATGCCCGCGCTGATTCTTATTCTCGTAGTCGCCGCCTGCGGGTGCGCGTCGTGGCGCGCGGGAGACGACGCCGAGCAGCGCGAGCGCGCCCAAGCCCTCCGCTCCGCCGTCGAGACGCGCGGCAAACCGGCGGCCCCCGGTCTCGAGGCCGCGGGCGCCGCCGCCGAGGCGATCGCCGAGAAGATCCAGGATAAAGCTCCGGAGCTCTCCGAGAAGGCCGAGCGCGCCGGCGACGCGGCCGCGGACGCGCTCGACGCCGCGTTCGTCGCGGCCGAGCCCGCCGCCGAAGCGGCCGGATCCGTCGTGAAGACGGCGATGATCCCAGTCGCCGCCGTCGTCCTGACGCCCGTCGTCGCGGCCGGCGCCGCCGCCGACGCGCTGAAGCCGCGCGTGAAATCGGAGACGATGGCGCGCTTCGAGCGCTCGGCCTCGGTCAAGCTCACGCGCAATGAGATCGCGCGTCTGCTCGCGCTCGTCGAGGACAGCCGCGCGGAGCGCGAGGAGGCGCCGAAGAAGGCCGCCGAGGTCCTCTCCGAGCTCGATCCCGCCGCGAAGGGCGCCGAGGACTACGTGAAGTCCATGCTCGACTCGCCGTACCAGCCCGTGCGCGAGGCCGCGGCGTCGAAGCTGCGCCAGGTCGCTTTGGCGAAGGGCCCGCCTCGATGAGAGCCTTCGTCCTGCTCGCGCTGGCGCTGTGCTCCTGCCGGGCCGAGACGCGTGAGACCGCCGTCGAGAACACGGTCGAGCAGATCAACGCCGCGGGCGAGCGCGCCGCGACCGCCGCCGTCACGGTGGTCGGAACCGCCGGCCCCGCGGCGTTCACGCCCGCGGGCGCCGCCGTCGCGGCGGCGATCGTCGCCGATCCGATCGTCACGCCTCTCGTCATCAAGCCGATGGAGGCCGCGGCGTCCGGCATCGAGGCGACGGGATGCGCGCTCACGCCGCGCGAGCGCTCCGAGGCGATGCTGCGCTTCGAGCGCTCCAAATCGGTCGCGAAGACGCGCCGCGCGATCCGCGACCTGTACGCGGACAAGACCGCTCGCTCCGCCGCGCCGCTCGCGGCCGAGCTGATCGCCGGGCTCGAGCCGGGCGCCGCGGGCGCGAAGGAATTCGTCTCCGAGTTCGCGGCCGATCCGAGCGTCGCGGTGCGCGAGGCGTCCGCGGCGAAGCTGCGCGAGATCGAGAAGCTCGCCGCCGCCCGCTAGGGCTTCTTCTCCCAGGGATAGTACGCGCGCTCCCACCTTCCTTTAGATAGGGCGTCCTCGAACGCCTTGAGCAGCGCCTCGAGCTTGGCCGGCGGCTTCTCGGCGCCCTCGAACGCGAGGCTGCGCCCGCCCTCCTGGGTCTTCACCATGAGCGCGCCGGAGCAGCAGTCCGCGCAGACGTGCTCGCCGGGCGGACCGAAGCGCGGCGTCGCGGCGTCGGGCATCGTCTTCCAGTCCGAGTCCGCCACCTTATTAAAGAGGGCGGCCGCGTCGCGCGCGGGGATCGACATCGTCTCGCGCGTGGATTTCGGCGGCGCCGAGTCCTCGACCGGCCCCTCGAACACCGTGCGCTCGGCCGAGCCGTCGCGCTTGATCGTCACGAGCCCGCGGCTCAGCGGCAGCGGGCAGCGGAACGAGCGCCTCAGCTCGACGATCGGGCCCTCGGCCTCGACCTTCGGAGCGTCGGGCGCGGTCGCGCACGAGCACAGGAGAAGAGCGGCGGCGAGGCGCTTCATGCGGATAGTGTAGGGAACTTTTTGGGCCGCTCGATCGTATGATGGGGAAGGGACGGGGTCTTTCGAACAGCCTATCGAACAGGCTTTCGAACAAAAATCGAACTTGTGTTCGAACAAGACTTCTGTTATACTAACACCCTTGGGCGCCCAAGATGCCATGGGGTGTACCGAGGAGGGAGAAATCACTCAATGGGAAACATGGACACGGGGAAGTCGAAGGCTCTGGAGCTCGCGCTGGCGCAGATCGAGAAGGCGTACGGCAAGGAAGCGGTGATGAAGCTCGGAGACCGCGCGGCGAAGATCGGAATCGACGCCATCCCGACCGGCGTGCTGTCGCTCGACCTGGCGCTCGGCGTCGGCGGCTTTCCGAAAGGCCGCATCATCGAGATCTACGGGCCCGAGTCCTCGGGTAAGACCACCCTCGCGCTGATGGCCGTCGCCCAGTCGCAGCGGACGGGCGGCGCCGCGGCGTACATCGACGCCGAGCACGCCATGGACCCGGCGTACGCCAAGGCGCTCGGCGTGGACATCGACGGCCTGCTCATCGCGCAGCCGGACTGCGGCGAGGAAGCCCTCGAGATCACCGAGAAGCTCGTCCGCTCCTCGGCGCTCGACATCATCGTCATCGACTCCGTCGCGGCCCTCGTCCCGAAGGCCGAGATCGAAGGCGAGATGGGCGACTCCCACATGGGCCTGCAGGCGCGCTTGATGTCCCAGGCGCTGCGCAAGCTCACCGCGGTCGTCGCGCAGAGCAAGACCACCCTCATCTTCATCAACCAGATCCGCAACAAGATCGGCGTCATGTTCGGCAACCCCGAGACGACGACCGGCGGTCTGGCCCTGAAGTTCTACGCGACCCAGCGCCTCGAGATCCGCCGCATCGAGAACATCAAGGAAGGCGACGTGGTCGTCGGCGCGCGCGCGCGCGTCAAGGTCGTCAAGAACAAGGTCGCCCCGCCCTACCGCACGGCGGAGTTCGAGATGATCCACGGCTTCGGCGTCTCGCGCGAGGGCTGCCTCATCGACCTCGGGGTCGAGGGCCAGCTCGTCGAGAAGTCCGGTTCCTGGTTCCTCTACGACGGCGAGCGCCTGGGTCAGGGCCGCGAGAACGCGAAGGCCTACCTCAAGCACCACGCGCCGGTCGCGGAGAAGCTCGAGAAGGCCCTGCGCGCCAAGTACCTCGTCGCTCCCGACGCGGCCAAGCCGGCCGACGCGGCGGAGATCGACGCGGAGCTCGAGGCCGAGAAGCCCGTCGTGAAGTCCGCCAAGAAGTAAGGCCGGATTGACTGACGCTGGAGTCAGTCAATTTCGGACAGATCGAAAGCCGCCGCTCCCGCCGAGGGGAGCGGCGGCTTCATTTTCACTGCTAGAATAAGACCATGACCGCCGAGGACGCGAACGCCCGTCTGGAAGAGTACGCGCGCTACCTCGCTTTGGAGCGCGGCCTCTCGCCGCGCTCGGTCGCGTCCTACCGCTCCGACCTCACGCGCTTCTTCGCCTGGGCGCTCGATAAGAAGATCGACGCGCGCCGCGCCGACAGAAGCCAGCTCGACGACTTCCTGTGGGCCGAGAAGCAGCGCGGCCTCAAGCCCTCGTCTTTGTTCCGGAAGGTCGAGGCGCTCAAGAGCTACTTCGCCTTCGAGACGCTCGAGGAGCGCCTGCCCGAGAGCCCGGCGGAGACGCTCCGCTCGCCGCGCATGCCCGCGCGCCTGCCGAAGTATCTCACGAAAGAAGAGGCCGCGCGCCTGCTCTCCGCGCCGAACACCGGCGAGTACGAGGACGTCCGCGACCGCGCGATGCTCGAGCTGCTCTACGCCTCCGGCCTGCGCGTCTCCGAGCTCACCCAGCTCAAGCCCGAGGCCGCGAACCTGCAGGACGGCTGGGTCCGCGTGCTCGGCAAGGGCAACAAGGAGCGCTTAGTACCCGTGCACGCCCGCGCGCTCGCGGCGTTGAAGCTCTACTTGATGGAGCGCGAGCGCCGCTTCAAGAACCCCGGCCCGGAGTTGTTCCTCGGCCGCACTGGCCGCGGCATCTCGCGCGTGCAGTTCTGGCGGCGTCTGCGCGAGCTGGGCGAGCGCGCCGGCATCAAGGCGAAGCTCCACCCGCATCTCCTGCGGCACACCTTCGCGACCCATCTTCTGCAGGGCGGCGCCGACCTTCGCTCGGTCCAGGAGATGCTCGGCCACGCCGATCTCTCGACGACGCAGATCTACACCCACCTCGACGCCTCGGCCCTGAAGGCCGCCCACGCCAAGCATCACCCTCGCGGATAACGGGTTTCGGGGCTACACTATCGCCATGCGGCTTTTGGCGCTGTTCTGCCTCCTCGCGGCCCCCGCTCTCGCGGACGAGGCGACCGACGTAAAGGTCGTCGAGTACATGCTCAAGACGCCGCTCAACGAGGCGAAGCCCGCCGTGATCGAGCCCTTCCTCGCCATCGATTCCGAGACTTTGCCCAAGAAGCTGCGCTTCAAGGCGAAGGCGAAGCAGGTGGAAGTGAAGACCTTGCTCAAGCTCCACGACACGAAGAAGAAGGGCAACGTCCTCCAGTCTCTGCCGGGCTGCACGGCGGCCGAGCACGTGAAGCACCCGCGCGAGCTCCCGTTCTTCCAGCAGGTCGGCTATCAGGAAGTGAACGAGGAGGACGTCGAGGCGGTCAAGCAGAGGACTTTGTGCACGGACGACGACCTCACGTGCCAGTTCTCGATGCTGATCTTCTACGATCCGGACGCCAAGCCCAAGAAGCCGCGCCGTCTCTTCCTTCTGCCCAACGATCCGCTGATGATCATGATCGAAGCCGCCAAGAAGAAGGTGCAGGGCGGCAACTACTTCGGCACCGGCTTCTCGTGCATGAAATAGGTGCCTGGCGTGCCGTTAGTTGCATAAAGTTACGCAACTAACGGCACGCCAGGCACCAAGAAGCTCCAAGAGTTAGGCTTTCTCGACGACGAGAGCGCCGCCCATGCCGCCGCCGGCGCAGGCCGCGATCATGCCCTTGGCCTTGGGCTTCGGGTTGGCCTTGAGCGCGTGCACCAGCTGGAGCATGAGGCGCGCCCCGGTGGCGCCCAGCGGGTGGCCGACGGCGAGCGAGCCGCCGTTGGGGTTCATCGCGCCGGACTTGTACTTGGCTTCCCAGTCGTGGCCGAACTTCTGCTTGCCGAGCTTGAAGATCGACAGCACGGTCGCGGCGAAGGGCTCGTGGAGCTCGATCTGGTCGAGGTCCTCGAACTTCCAGCCGGCGCGCTTGAGCGCGGTCGGCGCGGCGAGAGCGGGGGAGACGCCCATGTGCGCGGGGTTGTTGCCCTCGAAGCCCCAGCCCTTGATCTCGCCGAGGACGGTGAGGCCGAGCTCCTTGGCCTTGGCGGCGGTCGTCACGATCACGGTCGCGGCGCCGTCGGAGCGGCCGCAGGAGTTGAAGAGCGTGACCGAGCCCTTCGTTCCTTCCTGGTACGTCTTGCCCTCGAGGTGCGCGGCGTTGTCCTCATAGAACTGCTTCATCGAGTACTGCGAGTTGTCGAACGCGGCGGGCGCCTTGGCGAACATCGCGGGCTTGTCGGCCAGGTCCTCGCGCAGGTGCGGGTACTCGTCCTTCTCGAGCACGGTGACGCCGTCGCGGACGACGGGCTTCACGTGGGAGGCGAAGAAGCCGTTCTTCCAGCCGGCGAGCGTGCGGCGGAAGCTCTCGCGCGCGTACTCGTCCTGCTCGGCGCGGCCGACGCCGTAGATCTGCGCGACGACCTCGGCGGTCACGGCCATGTTGATGTGCTTGACGGGATCGGTGAGGCCCTGCTCCATCGCGTCGGTCACGGTGACGTCGGGAGAGGTGAGCAGCTCGCCCCACTTCTCCTTGACCGTCGCCATCGAGCGCAGCGGCTTCGCGGACCGCGCGCCGTCGATCGAGTACGGGAGGCGCGACATGACCTCGACGCCGCCCGCGATGTAGACGTCGCCCTCGCCGGCCATGATGAAGCGGCAGGCGGCGGAGATCGCCTCGATCGAGGAGACGCAGTTGTTCTGGACGGTCACGGCCTGGACGGAGAGGGGGAGGTCGGCGCGCAGGGCGGCGACGCGCGCGATGTTGGGAGCCGTGAAGGTCTGGCCGACCCAGCCGATGACGACGCCGTCGACCTTGTTCTTCGGCAGCTTGGCGTCGGCCAAAGTGGAGTTGATGGAGTCGACGAGCAGCTCCTCGGGCTTGAGGCCGGCCAGCGACCGGGAAATGTGGCCGATCGCGGTGCGGGTTCCGCCGGCGACGACGATCGTCTCGTTTCGGGAGTTCATAATCGGTTCCTCTTAAGGTGAGTGCGCGCGAACATCATATAATAACACCCTCTTGAAGCGACTCGTTTTCGTCGCCTCGCACGTGGGCTACCCAATGGACCGTACGCCCCTGGGCGGCGGAGCCATGGTCGGCCTGCAGCTCGTGAAGCACTGGAAGCCGGGCGGGGACTGGTCGCTCACGGTCCTGGGCTCCGGCCCAGAGAGCCCCGTCCCCGGCTGCGACTACCACCGCCTGGCCCCCCGCGAGGAGGGCTTGGTCGACCTGGGCGAGCTCGACTACGCCAAGTTCTGCCGCGAGTTCGAGGAGGAGACCACGAACTGGCTCCTCGAGCGCAAGGCGCAGTTCAAGCCTCAGGACACCGTCGTGGTCGTCAACGACGTCTCCGAGGGCCCGACGCTCGAGACCATCGCCGAGGCCGGCTACAAGATCCTCTCGATCTGGCACGTCGACGTCGTCGACTACTTCAACAAGCTCTATCTGCGCCGGATCGTCGCGCCCGAGAAGCTCACGAAGCTCCACGAGCGCATGCGCTCGATCGGCGCGGACTGGATCCTGCCCGACGTGCTCAACCTCGTCTTCGAGAAGCAGCGCGAGACCGTCTACTACTCGAGCCGCATGATCGTGCCCTCGCGCGCGATGGGCGACACGCTCATGAAGTGCTACGGCGACTTAGTCGGGTACGGCGAGCTCAGCAAGCGCATCGTCGTCGTGCCGTGGGGCGTCTGGGCCGACGCGCCGGGCCCGGCCGACGAGGAGCGCGCCGCCGAGCTGCGCGACTACCACGAGATCACGCCCGAGTCGCGCGTTTTGATCACGCTCTCGCGCATCTCGCCCGAGAAGGGCGTACACCTGCTCCTCGAGGCGCTGCAGCTCCTCGAGAAGAACGGCCGCCTTCCGCGGGACACGCGCCTCTTCATCTGCGGCGAGCCCGCGTTCATGATGGGCCAGGCGTACGGCCGCAAGGTGA
>CAYVFO010000131.1:0-7526 GCA_964450975.1 uncultured Elusimicrobia bacterium
CGCCCGCCGCGGCCTCGAGCAGGAAGAACGGCAAGAGCCAGACGAGCTGCCGCGGAGCCAGGTACATCCCGAACGCCCAGTCCGTCGCGAGCACGAGCAGCAGTCCCGCGGGAACGAGCAGGCGCGACAGCGACAGCTCCGGCGCCTCGAGGCGGCGGCGGCCGGGCAGGCGCGAGAGCGTCCACAGAGCGAGGACGAAGGCGGCGAGCGCGCCGCGCAGCGGGCCGGTCTCGCCCGGCGCGGCCTCGCTCAGCGAGGTGAAGTGGAGCGGCAAGGACGAGAGGAACGCGGCGACTCCCTCGGGCCCCGCGCTCCAGAACGCGAGCCCGTCGAGCCGGACCGCCGAACGCGTGGAGTAAAGGAACCACGGGAGGAAGATCGCGCCGGCGCACGCCCAGGCGAGCGCCCAGCCCTTGAGCGCGGCGCGGCGCTTGGGCGCCGCGAGCCAAAGGCCGTGGATCGCGGCGACGAGGACCGAGTGCGGGTGCGCGTGCAGGAACGCGGCGGCGCAGAGCCCGTACGCGCCCCAGTCGCGCGGCTTCTTCTCGAGCTCGACGAGGAAGAGCGACTGCCACACCGCGAGCGCGGCGGCCGCCGCGTAGAAGTCGGCGCGGACCGACCACTCGGCGTGCATCGCGGAGACGGCGAGGGCGGCCGCCGCCATGAGGCCGAGGCGCGAGCCGCCGGCGTGCGCGCCGAGGCGGCGCAAGCCCTCGAGGCCCGCGAGCCCCCAGAGCAAAGACGGGATCCTGAGCCACGCGAGCTCCCCGCCCGCGCGCGCGAACAGCCACGTCGAGAGCGGATCGAGCAGGACGTGGTGCGGGTTGTGGCGGATCTCCGAGAGGAACGCTCCGAGCGCGGGCTTGCCGAGCGCGAAGTAGGCCTGCATGTACTCGTCGCCGAGCGGGGCGGCAGACAGCAGCGCGGGCAGGCGCGCCGCGAGGAAGACGGCGAGCACGAGCCAGATCACGCGAGCGCCCCCGCGCGCAGCGCCTCGGCCTTCGCGACCTCGGCCTCGAGGATCTCCCACGACGGCACGTCCTCGTCCCACTCGATGAGGACGGGCACCTCGGGCATGCGGCGGATCACGCGCTCGTAGAGCTTCCAGACCGGGGGCGTGGGCGCGCGCGAATGCGTGTCGAAGAGGAACGTCCCCATGTCGGAATAGCCGCCGAGGTGGAGCTGCATGACGAGCTCCTCGGGGATCGCGTCGAGATAGTCCTCGGCGGCGAAGCCGTGGTTGGTCGCGCTGACGTAGACGTTGTTGACGTCGAGCAGGATGCCGCAGCCGGACTTGCGCGCGACGCGAAGCAGGAACTCCTGCTCGCTCATCTCGGAGTCCTCGTAGGTCAGGTAGCTCGAGACGTTCTCGAGGGCGATCCTCCGGCCGAGGACGTCCTGCGCGCGGGAGACGTTCGCGGACACGAGGTCGACGGCCTCCTTCGTGTAGGGCAGCGGCAGAAGGTCGTGGATGTTCTTCGCGTGCGCGCCCGTGAAGCAGAGGTGATCGCTGACGACGATGGGCTCGACGCGCGCGATCAGAGACTTCAGGCGCTCGAGGTAGCCGCGCCGCGGCCCCTCGACGCCGCCGATCGACATCGAGACGCCGTGCAGCGCGACCGGGAAGTCGCGGCGGATCCGCTCGAGGACTTCGAGCGGGCGGCCGGAGCTGTCGAGGTAGTTCTCGGTGAGAGCCTCGAACCAGCCGGCCTTGGGCCGCGGGCCGGAGAGCAGGCGCGGGAAGTGCGCCGAGCGCAGTCCGGCGCCCGCGCCGGGCCCCTTCTTCAGCCGGGCTTGAAGGTTCCCTTGCGCCCTTCGCACTCGTCCCTCGTGAGGCTCAGCCAGCCCTTGCCCTTGCACGCGTTGTTGCCCGCGCACTCGTGGCCGACGCCGCCGCAGGCGCCCTGTCCCTTGCAGGCGTTGACGCCCCAGCACTCGCCCTTCTTGCCGGCGGCGGCCGCGGGAGCTTCGGCGGCCCCCGTCGCGGCGCCGAACATCGTGACGGGCTTCCGCTCGGAGCCGTCGCCCGGGGAAGCCATCATCCCGCCGCCCGTCGACGCGCAGCCCGAGAGTCCGAAGGCCGCGATCGCAGCGGCCGCCAAAGTCGTCTTGTTCGTCATCCTGCCTCCTGATCGCCTCTCGACATGAGTGACCGCCCGGCCCGGCTTATGTCAGCGTCCCTTGAGATCGTCCGAGCGGTCGAACGGCACGCCGTAGCGCGACATGATCGCCGGCATGGCCTTGCGGGCCTCGTCGGCGTCGAAGACGATGCGCGCGCCCTTGTTCTCCCCCCAGCCCGAGTAGTGCTCGAGCTCGAGCTCGTGGCGGTTTCCCGCGAGCGGCTTGTCGAGGGCGGCGAGGAAGTCCTTCATGCCCGAGATGGCGCGGCCGTTGAGCTTGGTGACCGGCGCCATAGACCAGCTGTGATAGCCGCGGTTGAACTCGTGGGCCAGCACGTGCGAGAGCACGACGACCTCTTGGCGCTCGGGGGTCGGCACGCCGTCGGCCGACAGCGAGCGCACGCGGTAGCCGGCGCCGCGCGCGCCGATCAGGTCGTCGGTCAGCGGCATGAAGACGAGGCCGCCGACGATCACGTAGGTCGGCTTGCGGTCGTAGCGGGGGCCGGACACGAGATCGATGGAAGCCTTGAGCTTGACGCGCGCCGGCTCCTCGCGTCCGCCGCGGATGACCGTCGCGTCGAGCACGTCGCCGATCTGGCGGCGCGTGACGATCTCGGAGAAGTCGATGCGCTCGTCGTCGCGGAACGGGATGGTCCCGTCCTGGCCGATCGTCGTGCCGTCGAGCTTGACGAGCACGTCGCCCTCCTTCAGAGAGCCCCACGCCGAGGAGTCGTAGGCGACTTTCGTGACGAGGACGCCCGTGCCGTCGCCCGGGACGCCGAGGGCGCGGCGCAGGCCCTCGTTCTCGGTGCCCTGCCACCAGATGCCGAGCTCCGGGATGCCTCCGTACTGCCCGTCCTCCACGTCCCGGAGGAAGCGCTTGATGAGCGGGGTCGGAACGACGTAGCCGATGTTCTGCGCGCCCGCGCTGTGCTGGAACGCGATGCCGACGAGCTTTCCGTCCTGGAAGACGGGTCCGCCGGAGTTGCCGGGGTTGATCGCGGCGTCGGTCTGGATCGCGAGCAGCGCGCGCGCGGAATGAGAGTAGACCGTCACGCCGACGCGCGAGACGATGCCCTCGGTCACCGACAGATCGGTGCCGCCGATCGGGTAGCCGTAAACCGCGACCTTGTCGCGCTGGAACGGGACGCCGCCGAGCTTCGCGGGCACGGTGCCGTCGAAGAACTTCGGGTCGTCGACCGTCAGCAGCGCGGTCTCGCCGTCGTGGCCGACGTACGCCACCTTCGCGGGATACTTGCGCACGTCCCCGGACTTGCGCACGGAGAGGTACGCGGCGTTCGCGACGACGTGGCCGTTGGTGAGGATGCGGTTGCCCTCGATGACGACGCCCGAGCCGGTGCCGCTGCCCTGGCGGCCCGGCTGCCAAGGCTGGAGGTAGTCCGGAGAGCTCGCGACGAAATGGATCTGCACGGTGGCGCGCCGCAGGTCGCGGTCGCCCGACGCCGCGGAGGCGCCGGAAGCCAGGATGAGCCCGACGAGGAAGGCGATCATGCGTCCATCGTAGCGAATTCGGCGGGCCGTAACATATTTGATCTTGCGCGGCGGGGAAACGGCTGTTATAACCGTGGGCGATGAGAACCTTCGTCGGGTCCGTGCTGGCCGCCGTGAACTTCGTATACGCCGCGGTCTTCGGAGGCCCGATCGACGGGACCGCCTGGGACGTCAAGGTGAAGCAGGACGGCTTCTTCCACTGGGGCTCGCGCCGCGAGACCCTCGTCTTCCACGGCGGCAAGCTCGTCGTCGCCGGCGCGGTGGACGAGGGATATTCTCCCTCCCTTTATGAGGCGCGCGGGACCGAGAGCGGCACCGCGTTCGCCGCGGTCCTCGCGGGCGAGGGGCGCGCCGCCGTCGAATGGACCGGCCGCGTCGACGGAGACCGCATCGCCGGCGTCGTCGTCGTGCGCGAGATCGGCGGCAAGATCGTCCGCTACGCCTTCTCGGGCGAGCGCAAGGGCTAGTGGCCAAGACGCGCATCGTCGCGCTCAACAAGCCCTACGGCTATCTCACGCAGTTCACCTCGAAGGACGAGAAGCCCGGCCTCTCCAAGTTCGGCCTGCCCGCGGGCGTCTACCCCGCCGGCCGCCTCGACCACGACAGCGAGGGCCTGCTGCTGCTCACCGACGACGGCGGGCTCGTCCACCGCCTGACCGACCCGCGCCGGGGCCATCCGCGCGTGTACTGGGCGCAGGTCGAACGCGTCCCCACTCCCGAAGCGCTCAAGAAGCTCTCCTCGGGGCTCGTCCTCTCGGACGGCAAGTGCCAGCCCTGCAAAGTCCGCCTGCTCGACGCCGAGCCGGAGCTGCCGCCGCGCAACCCGCCGATCCGCTTCCGCCTCAACGTCCCGACCGCCTGGATCGAGATGACGATGACCGAAGGCCGCAACCGCCAGGTCCGCCGCATGACCGCGGCCGTCGGGCATCCGACCTTGCGGCTCGTGCGCGCCGCGATCGGCAAAGTGCAGCTGAAGGATCTCGAGCCCGGCAAGTGGCGCTGGGTCGACCGCCGCGAGCTCTAAGCTCTAGCGGCAGGCCTTGATGATGCCCGCGGCGTTCGCGTCCGCGTAGAATTCGGCTTCCTCGCCTTCGAGCCCTTTGCCGCTCTTGGGTATCGCCGCGGACAGCGCCGTTCCGAGCTTCATGAGGCGGTCGGCCATCTTCCCGGACAAGCCCCGTCCGCCCGCGGTGTCGTCGGAAAGCTCGCAGCCGAGGGAGCACAGCGAGTCGCCCTTCTTCGCCGGGCATTTGGGCTCGGAGCACGCGTTCGCGAGCTTTTCGGCGATGCACGTCGGCCGGTTGGCGGCGCGGTCGGCCTCGAGCAAAGTCTCGGAGACGACGGGCTTTCCGCTCTCGCAGAGCTTCGCGTATGTCGGCGCGTAGAGCTGCGCGTAAGGTCCGGCGTCCTCGCCGAGCTCGACCTGCTTCTTCGGGTTCGATTCGAGCTCGAGGCCGTCGGCCGCGAGCGCCTGCGACCAGCGCTTGACCGCCTTGCCCTCGTCCTCGCCGATGCCCTGCGGGTAGCACGCGAACTGGCAGCCGTACACCGGATCGGGAAAGCCGGCGGAGGCGTGGCGCTGCGCCGAGACGATGAGCTTTCCGTCGCGGCCGGTCAGCGCCGACTGGTCCCGCGCCGGAAGGTCCACGGCGTGGATCATCTCGTGGAACAGCCGCGCCTGCCTGCCGTACTGCACGAGCCGCGAGCGCATCGTCAGCTTGATCTCCGCCGAGACGAGCTTGCCGTTCTCGACGTCGTGGGTCGTCGTGCCGCCGTGCGCGCGCGTCTCCTGATCGCAGACGAACTTGAACTTGTGGAACTCGGCCTTGATCTTGGCCGCGAGCTTGGGGTTGAACCCGGAGAGGCACGAGCCGACCTTCTCGTACGCGCCGCGGATCGCCGCCTCGACGTCGGCGTGCTTGTCGCCGCAGTCGGACAGATCGACCTTGAGCCGATCGCTCGACATGTCGCGGCTCTTGGGCTCGGTCACGACGACCGGCTCGGCCGCGAAGGCGGGAAGCGCCGTGACGAGGAGGGCGGCGAGGGCGAAAAAGCGCATCGAGGGGCCTCCCCCGCAGTGTAGCCCCGGTCCCCGTCGGATTCAAGGCTTCTTTGCTAGGATTTTCCGGATGATTTCCTGGGCCGCCGCGCTCCTTTTCGCGACCGCCGCCGCGGCGTCGGCCGCCCCCCGCGAGGTCGTCGTCGGCGCCTACCTCAACGACATCCAGAACCTCGACCTCAAGTCGCACAGCTACGAGGCCGACGTCTACGTCTGGTTCCGCTGGAAGGACGCCGCGCTCGACCCGGCCGCCGGGCTCGAGTTCATCAATCCCAACGAGCTCTGGGGCCACGCGCGCACGACGGCCTACGAGAAGCCGGCGAAGATGCCCGACGGAGGCTTCTACCAGGTCGTCCGCGCCCAGGGCCGCTTCTCGAAGAAGCTGCCGCTCGAGCAGTACCCGTTCGACGAGCAGACCTTGACCGTCGAGTTCGAGGACTCGCGCCTCGAGGCCCACGATCTCGTCTTCAAGCCCGACTCCCCCGCGCTCGCGGTCAACCCGTCGCTCAAGCTGCCCGGCTACAAGCTCGGGGCCGCGGAGCTTCGCGTCGAGGAGTTCGTCTACCCGACGCGCTTCGGCGATCCGCGCAAGTCCGCGTCCACGCGCTACTCGCGCGTGATCATCGCCCAGCCGATGGCGCGCCCGGCGCTCGCGTACGGCGTGAAGCTCATCCTGCCCGTGCTCTGCGTGATCTTCTGCGCCTCGCTCCTGTTCCTGTTCCACCCGCGCTACGTGGACGCGCGCGCCGGCATCGGCATCACCGCCTTGCTCACCGTCGTCGCGCTGCAGATCACGCTCAACGAAGATCTTCCCGAGGTGGACTACCTCATCCTCATGGACAAGATCTACCTCGGCGCGTATTTCTTCGTGATCGCCGCGCTCGCGGTCGTCGTGCGCACGACGAAGCTCTTCGACCAGGGCAAGGAAGCCAAGGCGCTCAAGCTCGACCGCGCGGCGCTCGGCGGGATGCTCGCGGCGTTTTTGCTCGGGACGGCCGCGCTGTACTTCTGGCGCTGACGCGCTAGCGGACCCAGCCGGCGCGGATGAGCGCCAGGCTCGCCGTCGCGACCGCGGCCCACAGAAGGACGCCCTGCAGCAGCGGCCGCGCGCCGACTTTCTTGAGCGTCTCGGGCGTGATCCCCAAGCCGATGAGGAACAAGGTTCCCGTCAGCCCCGACTTGGCGATCTCGGCGAAGACGCCCCAGATGCCGCGCCACGCGGGGAAGGACGTCGCGACGGCGGCGGCGGCGAGAAACCACAGGATGAACCACGGCTTGGCCGCTTTCGCCTTGCCCGCGCCATGCGCGAGCGTTCCGAGCAGCAGGCACACCGGCACGATCCACAGCGCGCGCGCGAGCTTGACCGCCGCGCCGACCGCGAGAGCGTCGCCGCCGTACTTGATGCACGCGCCGACGACCGAGCTCGTGTCGTGGATCGCGAGAGCGGCCCAGAGCCCGAACTGCGCGGGCTCGAGCCCGAAAGCATGGCCCAGAGGCGGAAAGACCAGCAGGCCGACCGCGTTGAGCGAGAAGACGACCGCGAGCGCGACGGACATGTCCTCGGGCTCGGCCTCGACGACGGGGCCCGCGGCGGCGATCGCCGAGCCGCCGCAGATCGCGGTGCCGACGGAGACGAGCCACGAGGGCTTGTCGGCGACGCCGAGCAGGCGGCCGAGCGCGCGGCCGAGCGCCAGCGCGAACGCGATGCCGGCCGCGGTGTAGAGGAAGCCCGACGCGCCGACCTTGAGCACGCGCTCGAGATTCATGCCGAAGCCGAGGCCGATGCCGGCGGCGAGCGCGAGCGGAGGAGAGCCTATCGACGCGAGGAGCCCGAA
>CAYVFO010000132.1:0-2783 GCA_964450975.1 uncultured Elusimicrobia bacterium
AGCGTGAACGGCGAGCACAGGACGACCTTCTGCGAGAGCGCCTCGTCGACGAGGCCCGGGAAGGACTCCTGGATGAACGCGTAGACCTGCTCGTTCGGGATGAAGAGCAGCACGTAGTCGAGGGTGCCCTCCTCGACCGAGACGTAGCCGCGGCCCTGGATCTCCTTGATGCGGGCCTTCACGTCGCGCTCGAACTCCTTCTTGTGCTTGGCGCGCTCCTCGTCGCCCGCGGCGTGGAGCAGGCGCAGCCAGTTGTCGAGCGGGAACTTCACGTCCATGTTGAGCTTCTTGCCCTCGGGGAGCAGGAAGGTGAAATCGGGGCGGGTCGTCGCCGTGTCGAGCGCGCGGTTCTTGCGGTACTGCACGCCGTCCTGAAGGCCGGAGGCGCGCAGGATGTCGTCGGCCATGCGCTCGCCCCACTGGCCGCGCGCGCGCGAGTTGTCCATGAGCGCGCGCAGGCCTTCCGTGGACGACGCGAGCTTCGCGGTCTGCTCGGCGGCGTCCTTGAGGCCTTTCTCGAGCGAGCCGTACTTGACGGCGCGGTCCGCCTCGAACTTTTTGACGAGGTCCTCGTAGCCCTTGAGGCGCTCCGAGAGCTTGTCGACCGCGTTCTCGACGGCGGCCTTCTTCTCCTCGAGCTCGCTCTTCTGACGGACGCGCTCGGTCTCGAACTTCTGCTCCGCGAGCTCGAGCAGCTGGCGGAAGTCTTCCTTCGCCTGAAAGCGCATGGCGTCTTCGTTCTTGCGCGCGGTGAAGAACACGAGATAGAACACGACGCCGGACACGGCGGCGCCGGCGACCATCGCGAGCAGGACCGTGAGGCCGTTCATTTCCTCTTCCTCGTCAGGATGCGGACGGCCTCGAGGTCGACGCACTCCATCTTGCACGTGCGGCCCGTCTCGAGATAGAGCTTGAGCTTGGCGAGTCCGTCCTCCCACGCGCGCGCGTATCCGCGGTACACGGGATCGGCGGACGCGGCGGACGGGAAGCCGGACTGGAGCAGGGTGACCTCGCTGCCGCCGCGCGCGGGCAGCATGAAGATGGAGGTGAGCGGCGGCACGCCCTTCTCGCCGCGCGCGGGCTTCCAGAGCCAGGCGACCTTGCGCGCGGGCTCGAGGTCGACGAACACGCCCTCGCGCTCGCCGAAGCCGGGCGCTTTCTCCCCGTTCTTGCCGCGCACGCGCGGCCAGATCATGCGCACGCGTCCGGCGTTGCGGGCGTCGGTCTCGGCGCCGAGCAGCCACCAGCGCGTGAGCTCGCGCGCGGACGTGAGCGTGCGGTAGACCACTTCGGGCTTTGCGCGGATGATCGCGGCGAGGCGGATGTCGCGGGTCGAAAGGCGGGTTTTCTCGGCGGACGGCATGGTGATCAGTGTATCATGCGGCGCGTTCCCCGGCCAGGAGTTTTTGTAATTAGGGGATCAGGAGGCGCCGGGTCCGGGGATCTTGTACTTCGCCCCGCCGGGTCCGTCGGTGCGCGGGATGAACGAGCCGATCAGGCCGCGGAAGCGGTCGACGTAGTGCTCGTAGCCGCGCGAGGTCGCCGGATAGGTCATGACGTAGAAGCCGCTGGGCATCGGCACGATCACGTAAGTGTGCCGGCGCAGGATGTGGGGCTTGCCGCTGCCCGACTGCTCGCTGACGCCCCACTGCATGTTCTCGGGCGCGGGCGTCGCGGAGAGAACCGTGAAATACTTCGCCTTGAGGCCCGAGTTCTTGAGCGTGATCTCGGGGATGACCACGGAGCCCGCGGTGCCGTCGGCGTTGGTCTGATAGGAGAGCTTCTCGTGCTGGTCGAAGACCACGTAATCGGGCCCGTAGACCTCGGCGAGCATCTGCTTGATGAAGTCGTCGGGACCCGAGTACATCTCGAGGCGGCCGTCCTGCAGGCGATGCGGGCGGTAGCGCTTGTACCAGCGCACGGTGAGGCTCGGCGCGCCGAGATAGAAGTCGCCGTCGAAGGGGCCGATGAAAGTGGACTGAGTGAAGACGTCGTCCTGCTGGTCGGTCATGACCTGCCAGCCCCACGGCACCGAGACGATGTAGTCCTTGTTCAGGGACTCGTACTTGGCGTACTTAGGCGGGTTGCAGGCGGAGAAGAGCGCGACGAGGCTCAGCGCGGCGAGGCGGCGGAATGTCGCTTTCGTCATCGTATTAGGAAGAACGCGAGTATACCAGGAGCCCTTCGGTTTGTCCAGGTCGGTCATTCCTCGGGCTCAACGGCCGCCGGCAGGCGCGCGGCGCGGGCGTCGGCCTCGCGGGCCATCGCTTCCTCGCCGAGCGAGCGGTGCAGGGCGGCGAGCTTGGGCAGGATCTCGCGCTCGGACGCCGTATCGCCCAGCGCCTGCGCGGCGCGCAGCGCGGCGTGGTAGGCGGGCTTGGCTTCCTTGACGCGGCCGCGCGACTCGAGCGTGAAGGCGAGCGCGGCCATGAGCTCGGGGTCGCGGCGCACGCGGTTGCGGTCGCGCGCGATGTCGGCCAGGCGGTCGGCCTTGTCGGCCAGGCCGAGGCGGCCGAGCGCGTACGCCTTCCAGATCAGGGGCTGCACGGAGTCGGGCGCCTGCACGAGCCAGGCGTCGAGCTCCTCGAGGACCTTGCCCGCCTTCTTCTTGTCCGCGAGCAGCTGGTCGAGCGAGTCGGGCCACATCCGGTTCGGCGCGACGAGGCGCGGCGGGGCGTTGGGCAGCAGCCACGCGTTCTCGCCGACCCTCTTGAGGTAGACGAGGCCGCCGTCGTCGGCGAACGCGAGGCGCCACGCGGGATCCTCGTCGACGATCTTGGCGG
>CAYVFO010000132.1:2793-7421 GCA_964450975.1 uncultured Elusimicrobia bacterium
CCGGCGCGGCGGTTGCGAAGCACCGCGTAGTCGAAGCGGAACACCATGTCGAGCTGTCGGAACAGCCGCGGCCACGCGGCCGCCTCGCGCTTGAACGACGCGGGGTAGACGCCGGGGCGGGAGTCCACGAACACGGGGCGCTCGGCGAGCCCGATGAGCTCGGCGCCGGCGTCGGGCTCGTTGAACATGCGGCCGCGCACCGCGTTGGTCTTGAGCCAGTGCGCGGCGCCGGCGAGGGACGGGTGTCCGTAGCCGCGCGCGCGCGACAGCGGCTCGGTGATGAAGTGTCGGTAGCCCGCGAACAGCACGACCGCGAGGACGGCCCAGCGCAGCACGCGCGGCGCGGTGTCGGCGCGCGGCTTGAGCCAGTGGCCGAGGGCGAGCGCGATCACCGGGCAGGCCGCGAGCACGCCGAGCGTCCGCAGCCCCGGCAGCACGAGCGAGAGAGCGATGAGAGTCGCGGCCGCGAGCGTCGTCACGAACTCCTGCTGGAGCGTGAACCAGCACGCGGCGAGGCCGCCGAGCGCGAAGAGCGTGTGCAGCGACGCCCACGACGACGTCCAACCCCCGGCGGCGTTCGTCGCGTCGGCGAACGTGCGGCCGAGCACCGTCCAGCCGAGCGGGTTCCACGCGACGGTCAGCACGCACGCGGCGAGCGTCGCCCAGTACGCGGCGCGCTCGCGCGCGGCGGTGCGCAAGGACGCCTTGAACACCTTGAGGCCCACGAGCCAGAGCGCGAGCAGCGCCGAGGAGCCGTGCACGTTCGCCCACAGCGCGGTCAGAAGCGCGACGGCGAGGCCCTGGTTCCACTTGAAGCGGTGGCGCGGTCTCAATATCCGCACGAACAGCGCGAAGAAGAGCAGGTCGAAGATCGCGGGCGTCTCGACGAAGCCGGCCCAGCCGGCGCACGCGCCGAGCGCGAGCAAGGTCGCGGCCGCGAGCGGGCTGCCGTGGCTGATCGGCAGGAGCAGCGCGAAGGACCCCGCGGCGACGGCGCTCTTGAGGAAGACGAGCGCCTTCGGGCCGCCGAGCGCGTCGAGCTTCGCGGCGAGGACGTCGAAGAGCCAGGAGTCCGTCGTCCACGCCGAGCCCGCCGCGCCGTAGCCGAACGGCTCGACCTTCGGCAGCGCGCCGTCGGCCAGGATCTTGGCGCCGGTCTTGATGTGGAGCCACGTCTCGGGCGCGTGCACGGACTTCCACGCGAGCGCGAAGACGAAGGCGAAGAGAAGGGCCTGGAGCGGCCAATGCGGATGGTGGGGCTTCTCGTGCGGGTGCGCGTCGTGAGCGCGGCCGTGGGCCTTCACGCCGTTATCCTACAAAATCGTACAATCATCCATCTTGGAGGACGCATGAATTTCGAGCTCACCGACGACCAGAAGACGATCCGCGACACCGTGCGCAAGTTCGCGGAGTCGAAGATCAAGCCCGCCGCCCACGACCTCGACGAGAAGGAGGAGTTCTCCGCCGAGCTGACGAAGGGCATGGGCGAGCTCGGCATCTTCGGCCTCATCGTCCCCGAGGAGTACGGCGGGTCCGGCCTCGACTACACCTCGTACTGCATCGCCGTCGAGGAGCTCGCGCGCGTGGACGGCTCGCAGGCCGCGACCGTCGCCGCCGGCGTCTCGCTCGGCGTCGCGCCGATCCTCTACTTCGGCACCGACGCGCAGAAGAAGGAGTGGCTCCCGAAGCTCGCGTCCGGCCAGCAGCTCTTCGCGTTCGGACTGACCGAGCCCGACGCCGGGTCCGACTCGCGCGGCTCGCGCACGAAGGCCGTCCAGAACCCCGACGGCTCGTGGACGATCGACGGCTCGAAGATCTTCATCACGAACGGCTCCAACGAGCTCACCGCCGGCGTCATCGTGCAGGCCGTGACCGGCAAGGACGCCAAGGGCGAGCCCGAGTTCACGTGCTTCATCGTGCCGAAGGGCACGAAGGGCTTCACGTCGAAGCGCATGCACAAGAAGCTCATGTGGCGCGCCTCCGACACCGCCGAGCTCTACTTCGCGGGCGTCAACGTCCCGAACTCGGCGATCCTGGGCTCGCGCGGCTCGGGCTCCAAGCAGATGCTCAAGACGCTCGACTCCGGCCGGCTCTCCATCGGCGCGATGGGCCTCGGCTGCGCCCAGGGCGCGTACGAAGCGGCGCTCAAGTACGCGCAGCAGCGCGTGCAGTTCGGCAAGCCGCTCTCGAAGTTCCAGGCGATCGCCTTCAAGCTCGCCGACATGGCGATGAAGATCGACCACGCGCGCGTGTTCCTCTATAAGGCGTGCTGGCTCCGCGACACGAAGCAGCCCTTCGGCAAGGAGAGCGCGATGGCCAAGCTCTACTGCTCCGAGGTCGCGCAGTGGGTCGCCAACGAGGCCGTCCAGATCCACGGCGGCTACGGCCTCATGAAGGAGTTCGACGTCGAGCGCTTCTACCGCGACCAGCGCCTGCTGCAGATCGGCGAAGGCACGTCGGAGATCCAGCGCCTCGTCATTTCCCGGGCGATCGGCTGTTGAGCCGGTAAAAGAGAAGCCCCGGCGGGGATTTCCCGCCGGGGCTTTTTTACGTCCGGCCGGTCACTCGATCGAGACTTTCCGGGCCTTGGCCTGCTCGGCCTTGGGGAGACGAACCTCGAGCACGCCGTTGCGCATGGAGGCCTTCACCTTCGAGGCGTCCACCTCGGCGGGCAGGGCGAACGCGCGGTGGAACTCGCCGCGCGGCAGCTCGCGGCGCACCCACGCGTCCTCCTCGGAGCCGAGCGGCCGCATGCGGCCGGCGATCACGAGGGCGTTGTCCTTGACCTCGAGATTGACGTCGGCTTTGTCGAGGCCGGGCAGGGCCGCGTACACGATCAGCTCGCCGTCGGTCTCGCGGATGTCCACCGCGGGAGCCCAGACGGCGGCGGCGCGCAGCGCGCGCCCGAAGAAGGGCGGCGTCGCGTCGCCGAACACGGAGTCGAAGAGCCGGTCAAGGCTCCGGTAATCGCGATTCTCGTCTCGGGTGAGCATGATGTTCTTGTCGTCGTTCATAAGAGCCTCCTGTTCTCGGTTGATTTGCATATTGGCACTCGTCATGTGCGAGTGCCAAGATGATTATAACAGGAGATTTGAAAGCTGTCAATACCACATGTCGAGTGCCAGTTTAGAAATCGAGGGGCCGCGCGATCGTGCGCTGAAATCGCGCCGAAATAAGGTAAGAAAGGGAGCACGGAGGCTCCCCCCATGCCCTCGACAGCGATCATGCAGCCCAAGCTCGACATCGACCACCCGCACGACGGCGAAACGATCGGTCTCAGCCACTACAGCTTTCGCGTCGGCGCCGACGCGTCTTTGATCTCCGTGGAAGTCTCCATCGACCGCGGGCCGTGGAAGGCCTGCCGCCGCTCCTGCGGCTACTGGTGGTTCGACTGGACGGGATACGCGGCCGGCGAGCACGTGCTCGTCGCGCGCGGCCAGACCCGCGACGGCTTCTCGACGGGTTCGGCGCCGCGCCGCTTCACCGCGGCGGCCAGACGACCGTAAAGCGCTCGAACACGGTCTCGATGTCCGGATCGAACGCGAACCCCTCGCGCTCCGCCTGACGCTTGAAGTAGCGCGTGTGGCCGTCGAGCCAGTCGGGGCGCGTGCGGTCGCCTTCCCCCTCGTCCCACGCGAACTTCTCGTCGACCGAGGACAGCGGCCCGACGCGGACGTCGGTCGTGCGCCAGACGCACACGGGCTTTCCCCGTCCGTCGATCACGACGACGTGGCCGCCGACCTTCGGCATCGGCTCGCCGGAGCGGGTCACGTCGCGCAGGAGCCCCGCGGTCGCGCGCTTGGGCCCGTCGAGGACGAGCGCGGCGAGCTCGTCGGCCATCTTCGGCGAGTCGCCGAAGGAGACGACGTCGTAGTCGTCGTGCGCGGGCCCGCCGGCCGCCTGAAACTCGGCCCAGAACGCGCGCACGGCGGGCGATTTCTCCGTCGGAATAAAACGAGCCCCCTCCCAGAATCGAACTGGGGTAGGCAGTTTACAAAACTGCTGCTCTGCCACTGAGCTAAGGGGGCGTCTCGACATTCTAACATGCCCTCCATGTCCGCGGGCCGCCGATCGCGCTATCCTGAGGCATGAGCGAGAAAATCATCCGCTACGCCGTCGTCGGGCTGGGACACATCGCGCAGGCGGCCGTTCTGCCGGCCTTCGCGAGCGCGAAGAACTCGCGCGTGACCGCGCTCGTCTCGGGCGACCCGAAGAAGCTCGAGGAGCTCGGCCGCCGCTACGAGGTCGAGAACCGGTTCTCCTACGAGGACTACGGCGACCTGCTCGACGCGCGCATCGTCGACGCCGTCTACATCGCGCTGCCGAACAGCATGCACCACTCCTTCGCCAAGCGCGCGCTCGAGCGCGGCGTGCACGTCCTGTGCGAGAAGCCGCTGACGACGACGGCCGCCGAGGCCGAGGACCTCGTGCGGACCGCCAAGCGCAAGGGCGCCCTGCTCATGACCGCCTACCGCCTGCACTTCGAGAAGGCGAACCTCGAGGCTCTCGAGCTGGTCAAATCCGGCAAGATAGGCGCGCCGCGCCTGTTCAACTCGACCTTCACGTTCCAGCTCGAACAGGACAACATCCGCGGCGACCGCGGGCTCGGCGGCGGTCCGCTGCTCGAC
>CAYVFO010000133.1:0-7419 GCA_964450975.1 uncultured Elusimicrobia bacterium
TTGAGGTCGCCGATCTCGAAGCCGCCCTTGAGCTTGGCGATCTCCTTCTGGATCTCGGCGGCCTTGGCCTTCGTCAGGCCGGCCTGGATCTTCGCGAGCATCTCCTCGCGCTCGGAGAAGAACCGCTGGCGGTCCTCCTTGATGCCGGCGAGGGCCTGCTCGGCGAGGACGATCTGCTCCTTCGAAGCGGCGATGGAGGCGTTGAGCGTCTTCTGCTGGTTGATGAGGCCGGTGGCGAGGATGTCGTTGGTCGGATCGGAGTCGGAGAGGAGGGCGGTGATGTCGCGCTCGGCGTCGGCGACCTTCATCTCCTCGGCCGCGACCTGGAGCTTGAGCTTCTCGACGAGCGTCGAGGCGTCCGCGACCTTCTGGTTGTAGATGGGCTTCTGCTGATTCAGCTGGTCGATGATGCGCTGCGCCATGACCTCGGGCGTCTCGAGCTTCTTGACGCCCATGCCGAAAATGCCGAGGAACGCGTTCCAGCCGCGCGCGAGGAGAGCGCGGAAGGGCTTCGAGACGGCGGCGACGATCGCGACGACCGCGGCGCCGACGCCGACGGTCACGAGGATCGAGCCGGAGCCCTTCGCCTTCTCGACGGCGGCGGGAGCCTTCGCGGCGGAGACGGTCTCGGAGCGGCCGAGGCCGGTCTCGACGGACGGCGCGTAGGCGCCCATGACCTCGAGAGCCTCGACGCCCGTGCGGCCGGACTGGTCGAAGAGGACGTTCAGGGCCGCGCCCTTCTCGGCGACGCCGACGTTCGCGTCGTTGGAGCGGATCACGTTGAGGGCGGAAGCGCCGTTGTTCGCGCCGCCGAGGACCGGCTTGGCGGCGGCGGGCGTCACGGACGCCGCCAGAGCCGCGGGCTTGAGGGCCGTCGGGACCGCCGCGGGGGCGATGGCCGTCGGGGCGAGGCTCGGGGCGAGGATCGCTCCGTTGAGGGCGCCGGGGAGGAGGACCGGGGCCGTATTAAAGGAGGTTCCGCCCGAGATCGGGGAGCCGAGACCGGTGCCGAGCGTCGGGGTGACCGACACGCCCGTCGCGGCGCCGCGTCCCATGGTCTGGGCGGCGGCGTAGGTTCCGGGGTTGGCGATGAGGAAGGCGGTCGTGACGGCGACGGCGATGGACTTCTTGAACATCCGGGTGATCCTCCGTGGATTGTGTGGGGGAGCGATTCTATCGCGAACGACGGGCGCGGCGGATGAGACCTTGGGTGTCATTTCGGGAATCTAATGGACCTACGAAATCTGGGACTCCGGGGCCGGAGCGGAGAGCCGCCAGGCGACTTCCTGGGCGTGCAGGTGGCCGACGATGAGGTGCACGTTCGCCGCGCCGGCGGCGGCGGCGTGGGCGGCGGCCGCGTCGGCGATGGCCAGCGAGCGCTTCGTGAAGGAGTCGGTCGCGTCGATGCCGAGCGGCTTCGGCAGCTCGAGGCCGCGCACGTCCTCGGCCTTGGGGCTCGCGACGAGGAAGAGGTCCGCCTCCTCGGCGTATTGGTCGGCCATGTCCTCGAAGCCGTCGGCCCGGGCCCTCGCGGCGCGCGCGCGGCGCTTCATGCGGATGAGCGGCAGGCTGCCGGTGAGGACGAGCCAGGCGTAGACGCCGGTCAGTAGGACGGCGAGGAGAGCGAGCGGGGCGCCGTGAGACGCGACGGCCCAGACCGCCGCGCCGATCGCCGAGCCGGGGGAGACGAGCCAGTCGATGAGCTTCGCGGCGCGGATCTGGGCGCGCGAGAGGCCGTTCGCCGCCGGGGCGATCTCGGCCGGGCTCCCGTCGGCCGCGGCCTGATCGAGCGTCTCGTGGCCGTAGCCGTACCCGTAGTGGAGCGGAAGGTGGTGCTCGGAGTAGAGCGCGTGGCCGGCCTTCTCGATGTTCGCGGCCGTCTTGAGGACGGCGCCCCGGCGCGGCGCGCCGCGCTGGCCGTGGGTGACGCCGTGCACCCAGTACGTGACGCCGCCGCGCTCGACCTTGAGCGCGGGCAGGCCGAACGAGTCGTCCGACTTGAACTGCGCGGGGATCGACGGCGCGGCGCGGCGCCAGAGGCGCACGAGCAGGAAGCGGAATGAGTCGGGATCGGCGGTCGCGAGCGCGGTCTCGAGCGGGCCGAGAACGCCCAGCGCCATCAAGCGCTTCGCGGCCTCGTCGGTCGTCTTCGACTCGGAGATCGCCAGGCCGAGCGCCGCGACGTCGAGATCCGAGGCCGCGGCGCGCTCGAGCACTTCGCGCGAGGCGGGCAGGGAGCCGTCGAAGAGGGCGTCGAGCGCTTCGGCCTTGAGCGAGGGCGGGAGCTCCTGGCCGTGGAGCGGCGACTCGCCGGCGGTCTCGGCGGCGCGCTTGGCTTTCCAGCCGGCGACGGCGTCGGCGACTTCCTTGCGGAAGTCGTCGGCCTTCGACGGCGCCGCCGCGGTGACGGAAGCGGGCTTGAGGGCCGTCGGAACGGAAACGGGCACGGCGCTTTGAGGCTGAACGGCTTTGACGGAAACGGAGAGAGCGCTTCCGGGGAGAACGGCTTCGCCCAGCGAGGGGGCGGACAAGCCGGGGGTCAACGACGTATTGAGAGAAGGAATGAACGACGGGGCGTTGACGCCGACGCCCTGCCGTGCCGAAGGCACGGCATATGGGGCAGCGTTCCCGACGGCCGTGGTCATATCGGCGGTTCTAACCTGCGCCGCGGCGTGAACCGCGCAGAGCAGGAGAACGGCCGTCAGGCGCGGATTTACCAACCCGACGATCCTCCACCCGAGCGCGAGCCGCCGCCCCAGCTGGAGCCTCCGCCGCCCGAGCCGCCGCCGAAGCCGCCGCCTCCGCCGCTGGAGCGGCGCCGGCGATCGTCCTCTTCCTGCTGGCGGCGCCGGCGAGCCTCTTCCTGCCTGCGGCGCTCTTCCTCTTCCTCGCGCCGGCGGCGGGCCACCTCGGCCTCGGCCGTCTGGATCGCGGATATCGCGGCGGAACGCGCGATCTCCGCGTAGCGGATCGCGCCCTCGTAGTCGCCGCTGTTGAGCGCCGACTTCGCCGACGAAAGCGAGCCGGAGCCGGGCGAGCCGGGGACGGACACGCCGTAGGAGCCGGTCCAGTTCGTGGCCTCGCGGACCTTGTTGGCGGCGCTCGAGATGGCCGCGGTCGCGCGCGCGGCCGCCGCGATCTCGCCTTTGAGCGTCGCGGCGACGTGCGCGGCGTCGCGCGTGATGCGGTCGGCCTCCGCGTCCACCTTGGGCCAGTCGCCGTGGGCGACGCCCGAGGCGGCGACGGCCGACTCGTACGCGGACTTGAGCGTGTTGAGCTCGCGCAGCGCGTTCGTGATCGCCGAGCTGTCGACGACGCCGTCGCCCTGCGACTCGCGGGCCTGGGTCGCGGCGGAGCCGAGCTGGGCTTCCGCGGCCTTGAGGCTGCGCACCACTTCGGCGTGCGCGTCGCGGTCGTTCTGCACCTTGACCCAGAGCTGCTTGAGCTCGGTCTCGGCCTCGGCGAGAGACGCGCCCGCCTTGAACGGGTCGCCCTTCTTCGCGTCGACGAGCGCGCGGGCGGCGGCGACGGTCTCGAGAGCCGCCTCGTACGCCTTGATCGTCGGCTTCATCGTGCGGCGGTCGTCGGGGATCTCGGTCTTCCACTTGCGCGTGGTGCCCTCGAGCTCCTCGATCTTGGACTTGTTCGCGGCGACGAACGAGTCGAGGCGCGCGCGCTTGTTCGAGATTTCGTCGAGGCGGATCTGCGCGATCTCCTCGTGCGCCATCGCCTGGTCGAGCAGGGACGCGGCTTCCAAAACCTTCGCCTCGCGGTAGACCTGGACGGCCTTGGCGCGCTTGGACTTCGCCGCGTCGATCGCGGCCTGGGCCTCGTCGATGTTGTCGTCGATCGTGCCGTTGGCGCTCGGGTGCGACGCGTCGCCGGCGGTCTGCTTGAGGACCGAGTCGGCGAACTCGGACTTGATGCCCTTGAGCATCTTGGCGCGCTCGGCCTGCAGCGCGTCGAGGCGCTGCGCCTGCTCGATGCGGCCGTCGACGTCCTTCTGCTGGTTCTCGACGGAGTGCTGCGAGGCGGTCGTGATGCGGACGGCCTGCAGGACGAGGTCCGCGCCGAGCTTCTGCGCGGCGGAAGCGCCCTCGAGGTCTCCCTTGCCGAGCTTCGACAACGAGTCGGCGAACGCCGCTGCGGCGGACTCGAGACGCTTCGAGGGATCGAGGTCCTTCTCGCGCATCATCTCTTCGGCGGGCATGCCGAGCGCCTTGCCGAGCACGACGCGCATGTTGGCGACGCCCGCTTCGGCGTGGCCCGCGTCGACCTTGGACGAGGCGACGGCGTCCAGGATCTCCTTGGCGGTCTTCGCCGCGGAGACGTGGGAATCGTAGGAGGAGGCGAGGGCCGCGAGGCCCTCCGTTCCGGCCTTCTCGGCGATCGAGTCGGCGAGCTTCGTCGCCTTCTTGTCGATCGCGGAGCGCGAGTCGGTGATCCACTTCGTCGCGACGGACGCCGCGGCGAGCGCCTTGACGATCGGCTCGATCTCGGCGACCTCGTGCTGGAACATGGCGACGAGCTTCTCGGCGGTCGCGAGCACGTCGGAGGCCACGCGCTCCGCGAACGCGCCCTGGCCCTTCATCGCGCCGACGGGATTCTTGCCCGCCTTTGCGCGTGCGGCCGCGAGCTGCTCCTTGGCCGCCGGAATGGCCTTCTCGCCGAGGGCGGGAACCTTGAAATATTCGTTGAGGACGGTCTGGCTCGCGCGGGCAGCGGCGACGCCGATGGCCTGCTCGGTCGCGTCGAACGCGGCGCCGTAGCCCGTCGAGGCCTTCTCGATCTCGTCGAGCGCGGCGACGGCGGTCTTGGAGTTCGCGTTGAACTTCTTCATCACGGAATCGAAGCTCTCGGAGACGGCGGCGTAGCTCCCCGCCTCGCCGTAGAGGTCTTCGCGCCAGTCTCCCTTCTTCTCGAAGAGGTGGTCGAAGCCGTCGGCGGGGGTGAAGATCAGGGGCTCGTGGGCGAGCATCGCCTCGGCCTTCTCGAAGCGCGACGGCCAGAGCTGGTTGACGATCCAGCCCCACGAGAACGCCGTCGGGCGGACGAGCGCGGTCGCGCGGTCGTGGATGTTGCGCGCCATCGCGAGGTAGAGCTTCGCCGTGCCCGCGTCCTTGCGGACCTTCGCCGCGAGGTCGGCGGTCTCGTCGACCCAGCCGCGCGACTTCTCGCCGGAAATCGGGCCGACGTAGATGTCCATGCGGCTGTCGAGCTGGTCGATGACCGCGTCGAGCTTGGTCTCGAGGATGCCGTCCCACTTCACGAGCTCCTCGTTCGCCTTGCGGCCGGCGCGGCGGGCGCGCCAGTTGAGGAAGAGGCTTCCGCCGAGGGTGGACACGGCGAGGAAGATCCAGAAGATCATCCAATTGCGGGCGTTGCGGTGCGCCGTCGCGTCGGCGGAGTCGATCGCGCGCTCGGCGTTGGCGAGCGAGGACTTCGCCGTCTGGAGCTGGGACGCCCAGTCGGAGGAGCCGAGCTCGTGCGCCTCGCGCGCCTCGCGCAGCGACTGCTTGGCGGTCGTGAGGTCGCCCGCGGCGGAGGACGCGCGCTCGCGGCCCTCGAGCTTGGAGAGGATCGTCTCCTGCGCGGCGATCTGATCGGCGCCGGCGGCGTGCTCGTTGAGCGCGTTCTGGATGCGGCGGATCTCGGCGACGACGCCCTCGGAGGCGGACTTGCCGCCCGACGGGTTGGACGCCAGCGAGGCCTCGGCCTTCTTGAGCGACTCGCGCATGCCGCGGACGTCGGGGCGCGCGATGTCGCCGGTGGCCTTCGGGTGGGCGGCGAGGAACTTGGCGGACTGCTTCTCGAGCGCGTCGACCTCGGCGCGCGCCGAGGCGATCGCGGTCTTGCCCGCGGCGAGGTTCGTCACGTAGCCGCTCATCGCGGACGTCGCGGAGCCGGCGGCGGACGACACGGCGGAGGCGAGGCGGGAGGCCTCGCCGTTGTCCTTCTTGGCGAGCGCCGTCTCGGCGCGCTGGAGCTGGACGCGCAGGGAGGCGAGATCGACGGCGCCGACGGTCGCGGCGGCCGCGGGGTGCGAGCGCTCGAAGGCGGCGCGGGCCTTGGCGAGCTCCTCGAGCGAGGACTTCGCGGAGGCGACGGAGGACTTCGCGTTGCGGGCCGCGTTGGCGAGGGCGTTCTCGGTCAGCTGATCGAGCTGGGTGACGGTGTTCTTGATCGCGCCCATCACGTCGCCGCCGGCGCGCATGCGCTCGATGGCGAAGCGGTCGAGCTTGGTCGGGTTGCTGTTGTCGGGGGAGACGAACTCGGTCTCGGCGTCGAGGCCGGCCTGGCGCTGGGCCTCGGAGTTGGCGAGGAAGAGCTTGCGCTGCTCCATCGTGAACACGAACACCGAGCCGTCGGAGAGGCCGTGGCCCTCGAGGATCTGGCCGGAGAAGCCCGCCTTGTTGCGGATGCCCTGGCCGGCGCCGAAATCGATCGCTTCCTTGCCGTAGTGCGTCCGGCCCTCGGCGTCCCGGTAGACCTGGCCCGAGTTGCTCTGGACGAGGATCACGGTCCAGTGCTTGTCGGCGAGCCACTCGGCGAGGCGCTTCTGCGCGGCGGCGTCGAGGCCGACGTTGGAGCCGATGACGATCACTTTGGTCTGCGGCGTCCACTTGGCGATCGCGTCGTTGATGTCGGACGCCTGCACGACCTCGGACTGCGTCTGGCCGGCCTGCGCGAGGAGCTTCTCGACGGGCACGACGGGCGGGAGGAAGCCGCCGGGCGCCTCCTGGCCGAGCGCCGCGGGAGCGGTCACGGCGAGCGTGACCATCATCGTCGCGGCGAGCGTCGCGGTCTTGAGCGCGCGCCAGGCGCGCTTCGGGGCGGACAAAACGTGCGCGGACTTCGACGCGGCGGCGGCGACGGGCGTGAGCGCCGTCTCCTCGGGGACGCGGTTCTCGAGCGCGGCGAAGCCGGCGGAGACCTCGGAGAGCGCCTGGGCGCCCTTCGCGGTCGCGGAAGCCTGCGCGGTCATCGTCTTCACGGCGGTCTCGAGGCGGACGACGGTCGCTTCGCCGAGCGACTTCACGGCCTGGGAGCGGAGCTCGGGGGCGACGGGCGTTCCGGCGGGCGCCGCGATGAGCGCGCGCGCGAACGCGGAGGCGGCGGAGGGATCGGCCGCGAGGACCTTGAGCGTCTGAGGCTGCGAGGCGGCGTCCTCGATCGCGGCGATCACGGGAGCGGCGGAGGGGTTGATCGAGCCGGCGAGGCCGGCCGAGGCGGCGGGAAGGACGGGGACCGAGTTGAGGGCGCCGGGGACGGAGACGACGCCGACGGCGCCGGCGTTGCCGACTCCCGATCTTCCGGCTGCTGCTCCCTCCTGCATCTGCGCGGCCGCGGGTCCGGCGGCCAGGATCACGGCAATATAAAGGGAGAGAGCAGTTTTGATCATGTCGCATAGTATAGGGG
>CAYVFO010000134.1:0-7384 GCA_964450975.1 uncultured Elusimicrobia bacterium
GTCCGTCCCCTCGGCCTCCACGCGGAGCGGCAAGCTTTCCTTACAAGCGGCGACGGAAACGACCCTGAATAGCTTCGTCTGCGGCTACTCGGGCTGTGAGATGTCCATCTCGAATTCTTTAGCCAAAATGCGGATGAGCTCCGCGTTCATCGACCGGAAATTAGACTTCGCCCTCTGCGAAAGAATGGCATGGACCGAACGCGGAATGCGAGTGCCCATGGATATGAAGCCCTCGGCCTGGGGCCAGTAGCTTCTTCGCCCGAGTTTTTTCTTTTTTGTAGCCGTCATTGCGGCGATTCAACAATAATTGCGGCCACTTGACAACGGCTATTGGATGTATTAGGCTGTTGTTGGCTGTATAATGGAGGCCACACATGAGCGAAAAAAACCAGACCGGCGGCACCCCGATCCTTTCCAGCCTCGTCCGCTTCTTGACCGGAGCCTTCCAAAAGGACCCGGCGGGCCGCGCCTTGGCGAGCAAGCTCGGACTTCACGACCTCGCGGCGCTCGAAGCCTTCGACCTCGGGCTCTCGAACGGAACTCTCGCGCGCGCCGTGCCGTCGAAGGGCGATATGCGCGATACGCTCGTCAGGTTGGGAGTCCTGACGCCGGAAGGCCGCGAGGCGGTACTGGGCTCGCTCGTCGCTTCGTGCCGGGACGCGCGCGGCGAAGTCGCGGGCCTCGTCGCCATCGCGCCGGACGGCCGCGAGACGCTGTGCCCCGCGACGGCCTCTTTGCTCGGCGTCAATCTCGCCGCCCTGCGCGAGTCGTCACTGGTGTTCACGGATTCGGCGCTCAAGGCGTTTCTGCTCGTACAGGCGGGAGTCGCGGGGGCGGCGCCTATCGGAGCGGCCTTGAGCGCCGAGGACCGCGCGCTTCTGGAAGGCATCCGGCCGACAAAGGTGTATCTGCTCGGCGACAACCCGGAGCTGTTGCGCTTGCTCCAAAAGATCGAAATCCCCTGCTACGGGCTGACGCTCGACTTGCCGACGACGCCCGAGAAGATCACGGCGGCGTTCAAGGCCGCTCAACCGTTCGAGACGCGCGTGGCTCCTGACGCCACGGTGCGGGTAAGCGAGGACCGCATGCTCTTCGAGCGAGGCGAGCGGCGCTACGAGCTTCGCGAGTTGGCCCCGAATGAGCCGGACCGTCTCCGGGTGAATCTTCGGGTCGAAGCCGGCGGCGCGCTCCATGTGGACACGCTCGACCTCTACGCCAGCCGAAGCCGTGCCGCCTTCGCGCGCTTGGTCGCCCCTGTCCTGGCCGTGCCCGAGACGGCGGTCGAGGCCGACCTTGCGCTCATGATCCGCAAGCTTGAAGCCATCCGCGCTCAACGCCGTCGCGAGGCCGAACCCGCGCGCGGCCACGCCATGACGCCCGATGAAGAGGCCGAGGCGCACGAATTCCTCAAATCGCCCGACCTGTTGGAGCGCGTCGTCCGGGACCTCGACGACTTGGGCTACGTTGGCGAGGCGACGAACAAAAAGCTCGGCTACCTCATCACCTTGTCGCGGAAACTCGACGCGCCGTTGTGCGGCGTGATCCTCAGCCGCGCGGGCGCGGGCAAGTCGCGGCTCATGGAAGTCCTGGCCGACCTCGTGCCGCCCGAGGACCTTATCGCGTTTACCCGCATCACGCCCCAGGCGCTCTACTACGCCGAGAACCGGAGCCTCAAGCATAAGCTGCTCGTCTCGGGCGAGGACGAAGGGCTCGTCGGTTCGGACTACGCAATACGCGAGTTGATCTCGTCGAAGAAGATCAAGCTGGCCGCGCCTTTGAAGGACCAGGCCACGGGCAAGCTCAAGACCGTCGAGTACGAAGTCGAAGGCCCTATCTCGCTCCTTTTCTCGACGACGAAACCCGCGATTCACTTTGAGAACTCGACGCGTTGTTTCCTGCTGTCCTTGGACGAGAGCGACGAGCAGACGGCTCGCGTTCATGACGTACAGCGGCGCATGCGGACCATGGAAAAGGTCGAGCGGGAGGCGCGCGCAAGCGAACTGCGGAAGCTCCACCGCAACGCGCAACGGCTGTTGCGGGCCGTCCTCGTCGTCAACCCGTTCGCCCGCGAGTTGAGCTTCCCCACGCAACCGCTCGAAATGCGGCGCGAGCACGACAAGTACCTGTCCCTCATCGATGCGCTGACGCTCATGCGCCAGTATCAGCGCAAGCGGGGCAAGTGCGTCCATGGCGGGCGCGAGGTCGAGTACGTGGAAGTGTCCATCGAGGATATCGAGGACGCGAACGCACTCATGACCGAGATATTGGGGACGAAATCAGAGGAGCTTTCCCGGCCGTCGCTAGACCTGCTCGGACTCATAAAGAAGCTGGCCGAAGAGAAGGCGCGCGCGCTTGAACTGACGCCCGAGTCCTATCGCTTCAACCGGCGCGATATCCGCGAGTACACGGGTTGGTCCGACAACCAGATCAAGTCGCACATCGGCCAGCTCGAGGACCTTCAATACCTGATCGTCGGCAAGGGCGAGCGCGGCCGTATGTACCGCTACGAGTTGGCCGCCGACGGTTCGGGCAAGGACAAGAAGCGCCTCCCCGGGCTGACGGACACCGCCGCGCTCCGGGCTAAAGTTGGAAAGTTGGGCATGGTTGGGGATGGTTGGGCGAGCGCCGCCGAGCCGTCCCCCGTCGAGAAGCCGGGCGAAAGTTTGAAAGTTGGCCGAAAAGGGAGAAAAGCGCATGGCACCGAACGAATCGCGGCCTGACAATGTATCTAGTCCCGCTTTCGAGGCGCAGAAGGCTCTATACCTTCAAAGCGCCAAGCTCAGGAACCTCTCGCCGCTGACCGTCCGGCAGTTGGACCTGTCCATGCGGACGTTCATCGCCTTCGCGCGTTCGCAAGGAGTCACGGAGGCGCAAGGCGTGGACGGCGCGCTCGTCGAACGCTACAAGACGCACTTGATGAACCGCGTCACTCGCAGGGGGACACCCCTGGGTGTCAGCACGCTCGGCGAGCGCCTCTACACCGTCCGGTGCTGGTTCGACCTCTTGAGGAAGAAGGGGCATCTTTCCTACAACCCGGCGAAGGAAGTATCTCTGCCGCGTCGCGCGAAGAAGCTTCCGCGCGGCGTCCTGCGGCCCGACGAAATCGAAAAGCTCCTGTCCCTGCCTAACTTGAAGGTACCTCTCGGCTACCGCGACCGGACGATGATGGAGCTTCTGTACGCCTCGGGCGCGCGCGCCGCCGAACTTTGCGGGATACGAGTCGGGGACCTGGACCTCTCGCGCAAAGTGGTCAAGGTCCTCGGCAAGGGCGGCAAGCAGCGTCTCGTTCCGCTGACGACGACCTGTTGCCGGTTCATCGAGCGCTACATCGACGACATTCGACCGGAGCTCGTCGCGGGGGTGCGCTTCGCCGGGAACAACTGGCTCAAGCAGACCGGGACGGCGGAAGATCGCCTCTTCGTCTCGGCCTACGGCGGTTTGGTAAAGCCTAACTGGCTCGGTTCGATCATGAAGCGCTACTTGTTCCTGGCAGGCATCACGCGACCGATCTCGCCCGTTCACGGCTTCCGGCATTCGATCGCCACGCATTTGCTCGGCGACGGGATGGACGTGCGCTATATCCAGGCCCTGCTCGGTCACAACTCGATCGACACGACGCAGATTTACACGCACGTCGAGCGCGACTCGATGCGCAAGATGGTCAAGGCGTATCACCCGTTGGAAACCGACCGCCGCGCTGTTAAACCATTCGTGGAGGACAAACGACATGCCCATACTCGTTGAAGCCGCCAAGCCGACGTTTGTTGAAGCCAAAAAAAAGAAGGTCAAGATTCCTCAGCCCAAGAACCTCGCGACCGCGCCCAGGGGCGAGCTTCGGGATTTGAAAGATCGCTACCTCATGTGGCTCGTCTCGACGGGCTACGCCGAGACGACGGTTGACGGCTCGCACTCCGACCTCGAATGGCTCTTGCGCTACCTTGACATGCGGGGAGTCGCGCGCGCGGCGGACATGACGCGCGAGGTGCTGGAAAATTACTCGGTTTGGGTGCGCGAGCGGCAGAACCATTACCACGAGGACCGCAAGGTCAGCCAGGCGCAGGTCCTGCATCGCCTGACCACGCTCAAGAGCTTCTGCCGCTGGCTCACCAAAGAAATGATCGTCCTCCAGGACCCCGCCGAGGACTTGGAGACTCCGCGAATGCCGACGAACATGCCGAGGGTCATCCTGACTCAGGAGGAAATTCGCAAGTTCCTCGATATGCCGGAACTCCGCTCGCCCATCGGCTACCGCGACAAGGCTCTGCTCGAACTACTCTACGCGACGGGACTCCGCACTCAGGAATTATTTTCGCTTCGCGTCTCGGACCTGGACTTCAAGGCGCGGACCGTGTTCGTGCGCAAAGGCAAGGGGAACAAGGATCGCCTGATCGTCGTTGCCTCCGAGGCCCTGGGCTATGTCCGTGAGTACATCGAGAAGGTCCGGCCGCGCTTCGCGAAAAACATAAAGGGAAACGACAGAAGACTTAAGCACATGAAGAATGGGGACGACGGAACGCTGTTCCTCAACTTCACCGGGGCCAAAGTCGAGATGAACAGGCTCTGCCACATCATCAAGACGTACACGAAAGCGGCGGGGATCGACAAGCACGTCACCGCCATGACCTTCCGGCACTCCATCGCCTCGCACCTTTTAGAGAACGGGATGGACATGCGCTTCATCCAGGAATTCCTGGGCCATGTGAAAATGACGACGACTCAGATTTACGCGAAGGTGACGCTCTCGGGCCTGCGCAAGCACTACAACAAGCATCATCCGCGCGAGAAGCGCTTTCGGGGAAACGCGGCCTAGCCCGAATGAGCTATGAGCTCGTGCGTGAAAGGGTTGGCCTCGTCGTTGTCGGCGATCTTGACCAATCCTATGCCCGGCGCGTAGTGCCGCTCGCCTGAGCCGCCGTCGCCCTCCGCGATCAAGTAGGCCACGCGCATGCAGTCCTCGAACCTGCCTGCCGGAGTCTTGACCCAGGCGTCGAGTGCTTCGATCCAGAAGCGGCGAGGCGACCTGATCCACTCGGTGCCGATCTGAACCGGGTAGTTGAATGCGATTTCCTGACCGACGCGCACGCCTTTGGCGTTCTTCTTGATCGTGAACACGCTGACCTGCGGGTGCTCGTTCATCCATCTCACGGTGCGGCGGCACTTCGCCGTCGTCGTGTCGCCTTTAGTCGAGACCGCGAGCACCTCGATCTTGTAGCTTCCGGTGCCCGAGGCGTACTTGGTCGCGTATTCGCGGATAGCGCCCTTCACGAGCGGGAAATAGTCGGCGTTCACCGCCGCGCCTCCGGGGCGCTCGTCAACCCCGCGCGCTTGAGGAAGGCCAGAAGCGGAGCGAGAAAAAATTGTCTGACCGCACCGCGAGCGGCAGGGCGCGACTCGATCCAGCGCGCCAGCGGCGGCGAGGCCGCGTAGTAGAGGCGAACGAAGCCGCGCCCGAGCCGATTGCGAAGCAGGACGCGGTCGCGAAAAGAGCGGAGCTCCGATACCTCCGGGGCCAGGGCCGAGCCGTAGGCCGCCGTCGCGATGAAGCACGTTGACGGTTTCGCGTCGTCTGTCGTCGCGGCCGTGGGGACTAAATGGATTTCACCGCCGACCTGTGCGTCCGGGGAGCCGTACCAGAACTTCTTCTCTGAGCGCGACATGTCCTGGTCGAAAACCGCGCGGGGGGCGGCGTTGAGGAAGCGCAGAAATGCCATCGTGGGAGTCGCGCCGTCGGGGGCCTGCCGTCTTACCGCGCTGATGATATCGGTGAAGACCCATATGTCGTTGTCGTATTTCTCGAAGTGCTTCCCGGCGACGAGCTTCGCGCGCACGGACTCAAGCGACTCGGCCGCCGCGTTGAAGTCGCCCTTTTTCGCGTGGTCGCCGGCGGCGTCGATGAGGGCGACGATCTCATCTGCGTTGGCGCTTCCTTTGGCCATGGCCTTAGCGTCAGCTTCCCAGGGTCTTTCCTCGCTCATGTTCTTCTCCGCTGGCGTGCAGTATAACCCCCGATCTTGGCGATTTTCAAGGCCAAGACCAAAAGGAGTTCCCCAATAGTGGCTTACCCCTGAGCCCAGCTATAATAAGGAAGGCTTGCCGCTCCGCGTGGAGGCCGAGGGGACGGACCGGCCCGCGCGTGGTCGGGGCCCGCGCGTCGGCCCCGCCGTTTATTCAGGCGATCCTCTTGCCGCGTCGCCTTCGGCGACGCGGAAAAAAGACGGAGGGGGTACCGAAGAACTCCATAGCCGGTCCGGCAGAGTAGCGCTAAATCCGCCGTAGCCGGGCCGATCGCGCGCGGCGCGCGGCCGCGCCGGGCCCCCCGATCAGATCCCAAACCGGCGTGGCCACTGCGCCGCGCGCGGACGGACCAGCGACCCGGGGCGGCAAACGAGGCCAGGCGACGGCCGTGCCGGCGGGTCGGCCGAGCGCGCGGCGCGCCGCCCGGGACGGCGAACATCGAGTGCCAGGCGGCCCGGACCGCGCGGGCGTGGAGGGCTCAGGCGAAGGGCCGAGCGCGGGCCGGGCGGCAGCGCCCGGTCAGATCCCAGTCGAGACGCTTGGGCGCGGCCGCAGCGCCGCAAGCGGGCGCAGCTCGGCCTAGCCGTCCGGCGTCGGCCGGGCGCGACGGCCGAAGTCGAGAGCTGAGGCTGACGGCGGGCGGCGGGGTCGAGCGTTGCTCGTTTGTTGGCCGAGCGTCCGACGCCGGGCGGCTCGCGCGGCCACGGCTGAGGCCGCCCGTGCGAGGGCGCGGGCTCGACAGCGTCAGGCCATGGCGAGGGCCGTTTTCATTTCAAGCCATGGTGAGCTGGCCGTTCCCGAACGCGGATCGGCCAGGTCGAGAGCTGCTCGCGCGTCGGCCGAGCGTGCGAGCGCGCGGGCTCGACGGCATCAGGCCAGGGCGAAGGTCGTTTTCATTTCAGGCCGCGGCGGGGTCGTTGTTCCCGAGCGCCGGGATCGCGGCCGGGCACGGCGGCGGGATCTCGCCCGAGGACCGGCGGGCCCGTGCGCGGGCCGAGCTGGTCAGGCGAGGATAATTGGCACTCGCGGCTGGCCGCCGTCGGAATGTTTCTCGACGAGGATTTTCCAATGTCAAAGGAACATCAAAGGCTATTTTGGCCCAGGTCTTGACGGAATTATGACCAGGGGCTACGCTTCGGCTTGGCGGTCGCCGAGCCTTGCCGGCCGCCGGGGGAAGTCGCCGCGCCATGCCGAAGCCGATCCTGCCGAGGGTCGTAGCCGCGCCGGACGGGAAAACCCGCCGCGCCCCCGCTGTCCCCACCGAAGAAGATAAAGGCGCGGCAATAGTTCAGGCCCATCTCGACCCGCGCGGCGTGATTGGGTTAACCCAATCTGTCGAGGGAGACTGGAACCGGCTTGGTGGTAAAAA
>CAYVFO010000135.1:0-7246 GCA_964450975.1 uncultured Elusimicrobia bacterium
CACGCGCGCGACCGAGGGCCAGGTCTACATGCTCCTCGCCGCCGGCTCGGTGTACGCGCTCTGGGCCGCCGCGCGGCTGCAGGCGGACCGGTCGCTGCGGGCGGCCGTCCACCTGTCGTCGGTGTTCGCGCTGACCGTCCTGTTTCACGCCGCGGCCGTCGTCCTCGCGCCCGCCGTCGTCGCGGCGCTCTGGCTCGCGGGGCGGGAGGGGCGCGTGAAGCGCCTCGGCGCGCTCGCCGCGTGCGGCGCGATCGTCGCGGCGATCTACGCGCTCGTCTTCGGCGGCCTCGGCGCGGGGGACTTCCTGCACCGCGCGACCGACTTCCGCGCGAACGGCGGCGAATCGGGAGCGGGAGCGGTGGCGTCCTTCTTCGTCGGCGAGGGCGGGCTCGCCGCGCGCCTCATGCTGCTCTGGCGCGAGACCGGCTGGGGCGTCGCCGTGATGACCGAGGGCCTCGCGGCCGCGGCGGGGCTCGCGCTCTGGACCGCCGCCGCCGCCGGCGTCGCGGCCGCGTGGAAAAAGCTCGACGAGCGGCGCCGCGCGATCGCTATCGTCCTGATCCTCGCTTGGGGCGGCTTCACCGCGCTCAACGCGCTGTGGCGCGGCGGCGTCTTCTTCGCGCCCGTCCCGCTCGCCGCATTGCTCGCCCTCCTCGCCCTCGCGGGCTCGGCGCGCCTGCGCTCCCTCTCGGAGACCGAGCGGCGCAAGCTGCTCGGCACGCTTTTCTGCGGCGCCCTCGCGCTCGCGGGCTGGAACGTCCACGTCGGGCTGATCCCGCAGAGCCGGATCGAGAACAACGCGGGCTACGCGCAGGCGATGTTCGTGCGCGACCACACCGTGCCGTCGTCCTGGATCGTGATCTCCGGCCTCGGACTCGACAACGCGAAGGTCTATCTGCCGAACTTCGCGCAGCGCGCGCGCGACGTGCTCGAGTACTACTTCGACCGCCGCAGCAAGGAGAACGCCCTGATCATGCTCAAGGGCTTCATCTCTCAGCAGACGGGCAACGGCGTGCCGATCTACCTGCTCTCCGACCTCGTCGAGAGCGCGTTCGTCCACGAGGAGATGCGCAAGCGCTGGGGCGTGACGATGCCCGAGATCCAGGGCGCCTTCGGCCCCGGCGACGTGATCCTGCTCGCGAAGGGGCCGGTCAACGTCTACCTCTTCGCGCCGAAGGCGCGCCTGCCCGAGCTCTTCACCGTCCTCGGCTACTCGGTCCTGACCGAGAACAACCAGAACCGCCTCAACGAGTCGGTCGCCGCGCTCAAGGAGATCGCGGCTTTGATGCCGCCCGCCGAGCGCGCGCGGACGGCGAAGCTCATGCGCGAGACGGGCTGGGGCTTCATGCTGCTCTGGCAGGGCTTCTCGCCGTACATGAGCCCCGAGAGCCGCAAAGGCGCGCAGGAGCGCGCCGAGCGCTTCGCCGCGTTCCAGAAGAGCGCGGACTTCCACCTGCGCGTCGGCAACCTCTACAAATATCTCGGCCTGCGCGACGACGTGATCCGCATGTGGACGAAGGCCTACGAGCTATCGAAGGATCCCGGCGTCAAGAAGGACCTCGACGCCTACAAGGCGGGCAAATGAAGCTCGTCTTCTCGGCCGACCGCCGCCGCATCGTCTTCAAGACGGTCCACGACTATCTTTCCAAGCGCTCCTACTGGGCCAAGGGCCGGCCCGCCTCGGCGCAGCGCACGCTCAACGCCAACTCGATCTGCGCCGGCCTCTACGACGGCAAGAAGCAGGCCGCGTTCGCGCGGATCGTGACCGACAAGGCCCAGTTCGCCTACTTGGCCGACGTGTTCGTTCACGAGGACTACCGCGGGAAGGGGCTCGGCAAGCGCCTGATGCGCGAAATCCTGCGGTTGCCGGAGCTCAAGCGCGTGAAGCAGTGGACCTTGTTCACGAAGGACGCGCAGGGGCTCTACGCGAAGTACGGCTTCGCGAATCTCGAAGACCCAAAGCGCTTCATGGCGATGCGGCGCAATCCGCGCTGACTGCGGTTATCCCCAGAATCCACACGACCGACTGTTGTTGACAACAGTTCGAGTGTATCGGCCTGTGAATAACGCGGAGGCTGTGCGGCGGCGGCTATGTGGATTTCCTTAACCAGCCGCCGTCCGCACAAGCCAATGGTTCGGCGGCCCTCATTTAACATGCTTCTCAATGGTTGCTCTTTCCGACATCTCACGGACTGATTCGGGTGCTGAGACAGGTGCTAGATCCTTGCCGGCCAGAAGAAAAATGAAGTTCTTTCCGTCCACCCGGGGCTTTTCGTTTTCGAGGGTCGCGTGCCAGTGCGGCCATTTAGGAACGATGAGCTGCTTGGGAATCTTCTTCCGATTGCCCTTTATGATGTTCTTCCGGTCCACGACAACGTGATATCTGATCGTGTTTCCTTCTGCGGGGCCAGTACGCGACTTCGGATCAGAAAGCAGAGCTCCCGTGCGGTCAACGATGTCCACCTTAACGATTTTCCCGACAAAGATGTATTCAGCTTTCGCGACCAACTCAGCAATGGGCGTTGGCGTGATTTGAGTGGCGTAGGCAAGAGTGCTCAAAGCCGTTATCAGGCTTACGACGAGTGCTTGCGTTTTCATTATATGGCCGCCGAACTAGTATTAGACGGGGCCGTATAGCACAGCGCCCGGTTGGTGGTGAATTCGTAATTATGGAGCGAAAAGCTGGCTTTTGCCAGGGGAATCAACGGCGGAGGCGGCCGGAAAATGCGGAAGAGGCTGGCTGTATAGCGCGACGGCCGTCATTGGCGGTTGCCGAGACAAAATGCTACTTTGAGCCCATGAGCGCCGGCACCGCCCTCCGTCGAACTCCGCTCTACGAAGCCCACAAGCGGCTGGGGGGGAAACTCGTCGATTTCCACGGCTGGGAGCTCCCGGTCCAGTTCGAGTCGATCATGAAGGAGCACGACGCGGTCCGCAATCGCTGCGGCCTCTTCGACGTCTCCCACATGGGCCAGGTCTTCGTCTCCGGCAAGGACTCACTCGCCTTCCTCCAGAAGGTCAACGAGAACGACATCGCGCGGATCGGCCCGGGCAAGGCGATCTACTCGCACCTCGCCAACGAGAAGGGCGGCATCGTCGACGACGTGATCGTCTCCTGCCTCGCGAAGGACCGCTACCTCGTCGTCGTCAACGCGGCGACCTCCGACAAGGACTTCGCCTGGTTCAAGCAGAACGCCAAGGGCTTCGACGTCGAGCTCTCGAACCGCTCCGACGACTACGCGATGATCGCTCTGCAGGGCCCGAAGGCCGCGGAGCTGCTCGCGCTGATCGCGCCGCAGGCCGTGGCGCTGCCGCGGTTCGGCGCGCTCGAGCTCGAGCTCTACGGCCAGATGTGCTTCATCACGCGCACCGGCTACACGGGCGAGGACGGCTGCGAGTTCATCATTCCCAACGAGATCGCCGTCCGCCTCTACGAGGACCTGCTCGCCAAGGGGCAGAGCTACGGCGCAGCGCCCTGCGGTCTCGGCGCGCGCGACGTGCTCCGCCTCGAGGCGGGCTACCTGCTCTACGGCCAGGACGCCGACGATAACACGACGACGTACGAGGCCAACTACGGCTGGGTCGTGAAGCTCGACAAGGGCGAGTTCGTCGGCAAGCCCGTGCTCGCCAAGCAGAAGGCCTCCGGCGTCGCGCGCAAGCTCACGGGCGTCAAGCTCCTCGAGCGCGGCGTGCCGCGCGCGGGCGCCGTCGTCATGGTGGACGGCAAGCAGGCCGGGACTTTGTGCTCGGCCACGTACTCGCCGTCGCTGTCGGCCGGCATCGGCGTCGGCTACCTCGACCGCCCGGATCTCGCGCCCGGGCAGAAGTGTTCCGTCGTTCTCCACGGACGCGAGATGTCCGCCGAGATCGTCAAAGTCCCGTTTTTTGTGTCGCCCCATCTCAAGAAGGGAGCCTGATCATGCTCGACCCGAAGAAGCTCAAGTACATGAAGTCGCACGAGTGGCTCAGCCTGGAAGGCGGAGTCGGCACCGTCGGCATCTCCGACCACGCGCAGAAGGAGATCACCGACGTCGTGTTCGTCGAGCCGCCGAAGGTCGGCCGCAAGGTCAAGCAGGGCGAGGCGTGCTGCGTCGTCGAGTCGGTCAAGGCCGCCTTCGACATCTACGCGCCGATCTCGGGCGAGATCGCCGCGGCCAACGACGCGCCGGTCAAGGACCCCGCGATCGTCAACCGCGAGGCGTTCGGCGGCGGCTGGCTCTTCAAGATCAAGGCCGCCGACCCGGCCGAGGCCGGCAAGCTCATGGACCACGCCGCCTACGAGGCGTTCCTCAAGACCGATGGAAGCCACTAAGGAGCGCGCCGCCGCCTTGATCCCTTCCGCCGACGACTTCTCCCGCCGACACATCGGCTCGGGCTCCGCCGACCAGGCGGCGATGCTCGCCGCGCTCGGGCAGCCGTCGCTCGACGCCCTCGCCGACGCCGTCGTTCCTCCGGCGATCCGCATGAAGAAGGCGCTCGACCTGCCCGCCGCCGCCTCCGAGGCCGAGGCGCTCGCCGAGCTCAAGAAGATCGCGTCCAAGAACCAGGTCTGGCGCTCGTATCTCGGCCAGGGCTACTCCGACACCGTCACGCCGCCCGTGATCCTGCGCGAGGTGCTCGAGAACGCCGGCTGGTACACCGCGTACACGCCGTACCAGCCCGAGATCGCGCAGGGCCGCCTCGAGGCGCTGCTCAATTTCCAGACGATGATCATCGACCTCACGGGTCTGCCCGTCGCGAACGCGTCGCTGCTCGACGAGGGCACCGCCGCCGCCGAGGCGATGGCGATCTGCCTCCACGCGACGGACGACGCCGCGGGCAAGGCGTTCTTCGTCTCCTCCGAGTGCCACCCGCGCACGATCGAGGTCGTGAAGACCCGCGCGCGGCCGCTCGGCCTCGAGGTCGTCGTCGGCGATCCCGCGAAGCTCCCGGCCAAACTCGTCGGCGCGCTCGTCCAGTACCCCGACACGCACGGCGCGGTCAAGGATTGGTCGAAGCTCGCGGAGCAGGTGCACGCGGCCGGCGGCCTGTTCGTCGTCGCGGCCGACCCGCTCGCGCTGACGCTGTTCAAGGCGCCCGGGGAGTTCGGCGCCGACATCGCCGTCGGCACGACGCAGCGCTTCGGCGTGCCGCTCGGCTTCGGCGGCCCGCACGCCGCGTACTTGGCGGTCAAGGCGGAGCATCAGCGCCGCATCCCGGGCCGCATCGTCGGCGTGTCGAAGGACGCCGCGGGCAAGCCCGCGCTGCGCCTGGCGCTCCAGACGCGCGAGCAGCACATCCGCCGCGAGAAGGCGACGAGCAACGTCTGCACCGCGCAGGTGCTCCTCGCCGTCATCGCCGGCATGTACGGCGTCTACCACGGACCCGAGGGCCTGACGCGGATCGCCTCGCGCGTGCGCTTCATGGCGCTCGCGCTGCGGGCGGCGCTCAAGAAGGCCGGCTGGGACGCCGGGACCGAGACGATCTTCGACACCGTCCGCGTGACCGGCCCCGAGGCGAAGCTCGCGGCGGCGTTCTCCGCGGCCAAGGCCAAGCGGATCAACCTGCGCCAGGAGAAGGGCTCGCTGACCGTCGCGCTCGACGAGACGACGACCGAGGCCGACCTCAAGGACCTGCTCGAAATCTTCGGCGCGAAGGCGGAGGCCGGCGACGAGCCGATCCCCGCCGCGCTCAAGCGGACCTCCAAGTTCATGACGCACAAGGTCTTCTCCGAGCACCGCTCGGAGACCGAGATGCTGCGCTACCTGCGCAAGCTCGAGGGCAAGGACCTCTCGCTCGTGCACTCGATGATCCCGCTCGGCTCGTGCACGATGAAATTGAACGCGGCCGCCGAGATGCTGCCGGTGACGTGGCCCGAGCTCGGCAAGCTGCATCCGTTCGCGCCCGCCGATCAGACGCAGGGCTACGCGGAGGTGACCGGCCAGCTCGAGAAGTGGCTCGCGGAGATCACGGGCTTCCACGCCGTGAGCCTCCAGCCCAACGCGGGCTCCCAGGGCGAGTACGCGGGCCTGCTCGCGATCCGCGGCGCGCTCGACGCCAGAGGCCAGTCGCACCGCAAGACGTGCCTCATCCCGGTCTCGGCGCACGGCACCAACCCCGCGACCGCCGCGATGGCCGGCATGAGCATCGTGACCGTCGCCTGTCTCGAGGACGGCGACATCGACTTGAAGGACCTCAAGGCCAAGGCCGACGAGCACGCGAAGGATCTCGCCTGCCTCATGGTGACCTATCCCTCGACGCACGGCGTGTTCGAGGAGGGCATCAAGGAGATCTGCGAGATCGTCCACGGCCACGGCGGCTTCGTGTACATGGACGGCGCGAACATGAACGCCCAGGTCGGCTTGTGCCGCCCCGGCGACATCGGCGCGGACGTCTGCCATCTCAATCTCCACAAGACCTTCTGCATCCCCCACGGCGGCGGCGGTCCCGGCATGGGTCCGATCGGCGTCGTCAAGGAGCTCGCGCCCTTCCTGCCCGGCTCGAAGGACGTGCCGGCCGTGTCGTCGGCGCCGTGGGGCTCCGCGTCGATCCTCCCGATCTCGTGGATGTACATCCGCATGATGGGCCCGGACGGGCTCACGGCCGCGACGAAGAACGCGATCCTCAACGCGAACTACGTCGCCAAGCGCCTCGACGCGCACTACCCGGTTCTCTTCAAGGGCCGCGGCGGCCTCGTCGCGCACGAGTGCATCGTCGATCCGCGCGGCTTCAAGGCCGCGACGGACGTCTCCGTCGACGACATCGCCAAGCGTCTCATGGACTACGGCTTCCACGCGCCGACGGTCTCGTTCCCGGTCGTCGCGACGCTCATGATCGAGCCGACCGAGTCCGAGTCGAAGGCCGAGCTCGACCGCTTCTGCGACGCGATGATCGCGATCCGCGAGGAAGCGCGGAAGGTCGAGAAGGGCGAGTGGCCGAAGAACGACAACCCCTTGAAGAACGCGCCGCACACCGCCGAGGCCGTGACCGCGGACGGCTGGAAGCGCCCGTACTCGCGCGAGACCGCGGCGTATCCCGCGGCCTGGCTGCGCGAGAGGAAGTTCTGGCCCTCGGTCGGCCGAGTCGACGGCGCGTACGGCGACCGCAACTTCTTCTGCTCTTGCACAGCGCTCAGCTGACCGCCCTCGACGCCGCGGCGCACATGGCCCTCGACGAGGCCATGCTGCTCTACTCCGCCCCGCGCGAGCTCGTGCTGCGCTTCTACGACTGGTCCGGGCCCGGCGTCACGTTCGGCTACTCGCAGAAG
>CAYVFO010000136.1:0-7169 GCA_964450975.1 uncultured Elusimicrobia bacterium
TCCTGATCCAGCCCTGGAAGCTCGTCGCGGATCCTTCCGGCTACATCTTCAAGTGGCTGGTCGCCTACTCGTCCTTGCTCGGCTCGATCGGCGGGATCCTCATCTGCGACTACTTCGTGATCCGCAAGACCAAGCTCGACATCCCGGAACTGTACGCCCATAAAGGGCCTTACTGGTACTCCGGCGGGTTCAACTGGAAGGCCGTAATCGCGCTCGTCGCCGGCGTGCTGCCGCTGGTCCCCGGCTTCCTGGGAACGATCGGCGCGGCGCAGGTCGCGCCGTTTTGGGTGACCCTCTATCACTACGCGTGGTTCATCTCCTTCGGCATCTCCTTCGCGCTGTACTGGATCCTCATGCAGGGGAAGAAATAATGGCCTACGATCTCGTCGTCAAGGACGCCACCGTCGTCACCGCCTCGGACTCCTTCACCGCCGACATCGCGATCGCCAAGGGCAAGGTCGCCGCGCTGGGGCAGGTCGACGCGAAAGGCGTGAAGACCGTCGACGCGAAGGGCAAGGTCGTCGTCCCCGGCGGCATCGACGTGCACACGCACTTCGACATGCCGTTCATGGGCGCCACGACGATCGACGACTTCTCGACGGGCTCGACCTCCGCGATCTTCGGCGGCACGACCTCGATCGTCGACTTCGCGATCCAGAAGAAGGGCGAGACGTTCCGCCACGCTCTCGACGACTGGCACAAACGGGCGGACGGCAAGTCCGCGGTCGACTACGGCTTCCACATGATCGTGACGGACTTCCCCGCGAAGGCGGAGAAGGAGATGGACAAGCTCGTCGACGAGGGCGTCGCGTCGTTGAAGCTGTTCATGGCATACCCGGGCATCTTCATGTCCGACGACACGACGATCTTCCGCGCGCTCATGCGGACCAAGGAAAACGGCGGCATGATCTGCATGCACGCCGAGAACGGCTCCGTCATCGACGTGCTGATCGCCAAGGCGATCGCCGAGGGCAAGACGTCGCCCGAGTGGCACGCGCTCACGCGCCCGATGACCGCCGAGGCCGAGGCGACGCACCGCGCGATCGCGATGGCCGAGATCGCGGGCGTTCCGATCTACTTCGTCCACCTCTCCGCCGGCGACGCGATGGAGGAAGTGCGCGCGGCCCGCTACCGCGGCCTGCCCGTGTTCGCCGAGACCTGCCCTCAGTACCTGTATCTCTCCGAGGACGACTACCGCCGCCCCGGCTTCGAGGGCGCCAAGTTCGTCATGTCGCCGCCGCTGCGGCCGCAGGGCAACTCCGAGCGCCTGTGGGGCGGCCTCGTCCGCAACGACCTGCAGGTCGTCTCGACCGACCACTGCTCCTTCTGCATGAAGGCCAAGCCCTCCCAGCCCGGCAAGGAGCTCGGCAAGGACAGCTTCGCGAAGATCCCGAACGGCGCCCCCGGCGTCGAGTACCGCATGCTGCTCCTCTGGGACGCGGTCCAGAAGGGCCGCATCAGCGAGAACCGCTTCGTCGAGATCACCTCGACGGCGCCGTCGAAGCTGTTCGGCCTCCATCCGCGCAAGGGGCACCTGAGCCCCGGCGCCGACGCCGACATCGTCGTCATCGACCCGAACAAGCCGTTCACGTTCTCCCAGAAGAGCCACCATTCGGCCGCGGACTACAACCCCTACGAGGGCGTGACCGTGAAGGGCTCCATCAAGCACGTGTTCTCGCGCGGCGTCCAGATGGTCGACGACGGCAAGTGGACGGGCTCGACGAAGCACGGCAAGTTCCTCAAGCGGACCCCGCGCGCGTTCTGATGCGCTTCCTTCCGCTCGCGGTCGCGCTGCTGTCCGCGGCCTGCGCCGGGTCGGGGCTCGTCTACCGCGGACGCTACGGGGTCGAGACGGACCTCGCCTCCGGCGACAAGCGGCGCCTCTCCGACGCCATCGCGACGTCCGCGGTGAATGGCTGGGACGACGCGATCGCGCGCGCGTTCGAGATGGGCGCCGACCCCAACGTCGCGACCAGCGAGGGCTTCCCGCCGCTCGTCTACGCGATCTCCAACGACCGGACGCGGGCCGTCCAGCTCCTCGTCGAGCGCGGCGCCGACGTCTCCTGGATCGAAGAGCCCTCGTCGTGGTACAACGGCAAGAGCGCGCTCGGCTACACCGAGGCGATGGGCCGGCACGGGACGGCCGCCGTCCTGCGCGCCGCGCTCAAGAAGCGCGCGCAGCCGGGCAACCTCGACGACGCGGCGTACAACCGCATGCGCGCCGCCGCGGGCATGCCGCCGGAGAAGAAGGAGCCCGTCTCCGACGTGGACGCGCCGCGCTCGCGCGCCGCGGAGCGCCCGGACGACTTCGCGCTCGTCATCGGCATCGAGGACTACCAGAGCGTGCCCAAGGCCGACTACGGTTCTCGCGACGCGAAAGCCGTTCGCCGCCATCTCGAGGCGCTCGGCTTCCCGGCGCGCAACATCATCTCGCTCGAGGGCCAGCAGGCGACGGGCTCCAAGCTCAAGAGCTACCTCGAGGAGTGGCTGCCGCTCAACGTGAAGCCGGCCTCGACCTTGTTCGTCTACTACTCGGGACACGGCGCGCCCGATCCCAAGTCCGGCGACGCCTACCTGCTGCCGTGGGACGGCGACCCGAAGTTCCTCAAGTCCACCGCCTATCCGCTCTCCAAGCTCTACGCCGATCTCGGGAAGACGAAGGCCAAGCGCGTGCTCGTCGCGCTCGACGCGTGCTTCTCCGGCGCGGGGGGAAGATCGGTTCTCGCTCAGGGCGCGCGGCCTCTCGTCGCGAAGGTCGCGGCCTCCGACTCCGGCCGCGTCGCCGTGCTCGCCGCGGCTTCCGGCGAGGAGATCACCGGCTCGCTCGACGAGCAGGGACACGGCATGTTCACCTACTTTCTGCTCAAGGGGCCCTCCGAGGGCAAGCGCACCGCCGCGGAGCTCCACTCCTACCTGACGCCGCGCGTCCAGGACGAGGCGCGCCGCCAGAACCGCGAGCAGACGCCGTCCTTCAGCGGCCCGGACGGTCCGCTTTGAGGAGAGTCGCCCGCCTCGCCGCCGCGCTCGCGCTCGGCGCGGCCGCCGCGGCCTTCGCGAGCGGCGCCGAGGCCCCGAAGGACCGCGTCCTCATCGCGCCGCCCTGGAAGCCGAAGCCGCCGTTCCGCGGCGCGCCCGGCGTCAAGGAAGCCAAGGCCGAGGCGGCGAAGTCGGACCGCATGCTGTTCCTCAACATGATCACGGATCACTGCCCTCCGTGCGACCGCATGCACGCGACGACGTTCAAGGACCCGAATTTCCTCGAGTGGATCCGGAAGAACGCGACGCCCGTCGAGATCAACGCGACGCAGGCGCCGAAGGCTTCGCGCGAGCTCAAGATCACCTCGTATCCGACGATCGTCCTCTTCGGCAAGGACGGCGTCGAGCTCGACCGCATGATGGGCTACCTGACGACGAAGGAGCTGCTCGCGGCGCTCGACGACGCCGTCGCCGGCAGGACCTCGCTGATGCGCGCCCGCGAGGCGGTGGCGAAGGCGAAGGGCGATGAGCTCGTCGAGGCGCGCTGGAAGCTCGCGCGCGCGCTCGCGGGCTTCGGGCACGACGCCGAGGCCTACCGGGAGCTCGCTTGGCTCTTCGACGAGGGAATGAAGCCCTACTCGAGCTGGCGCGGCGTCCGCGTCTCGTTTCTGCTCGCGGAGTGGTCGTCCGTCGGCGAGCGCCACGAGCCCGCGAAGAAGGGGCTCGCCGACCGCCGCGCCGCGCGCGCCGAGCGCCTGAACGCGGGCAAAGGCACGCGCGACGACGCCTCCGAGCTCGCCTCGATCGACATGATGACCGGGCGCATGCCCGACACGCTCGCGCTCTACGACTCATGGCCCAAGGGCGACCCGCGCCGCAAGGTCCTCGGCCCGTCCGTCGAGGGCCGCCTCTTCAGCATGAAGCGCTACGAGGAGGCGATCGAGGCCGCGGGCATCGACGACCACGCCGCGGAGTTCACGAAGCGCTGGAACGAGCCCGGCATGTCCCCCGGGGACACGAAGCGCTTCCGAGAGTACGTGCTCGACGAGGCCGGGATGTGGGCGCGGGGCTTGGCCGCCGCCAAGCTCGACGCCCGCGCGAAGGCGCTTCTCGAGACCGTCCTGAAGGCCGACCCGTCGCCCGCGGCGCGCGAGAAGCTCAAGAAGTTCCTCACCGAGGTCGGCCGCGCCGACCTCCTGCCGCCCGCCGAATAGGCCTTTCCTCGACGAGAAACCGGGGCTATACTTCGAGTATGACCCGCCTCCTGGCCGCCGTCCTGCTGGCCTTCCCGGGCCTCGCCGCGGCTTCGCCCTCGGGGCCCGAGGCGCACTACTCCCTGCCGGCCGCGGGCCGCGGCGTGGAGGTCGTCCTGCACAGCGGGCAGGAGATCGAAGGCGTGCTGCTCCGCGTGGCGGGGGAAACCGCATGGATCGCGGTCGATCAGGGCGAGGTCGGGCTCGGCCTGGACGAGATCGCCTCCGCGCGGCCGCGCGGCGGAGCGACGGCCGAGTTCCGCCGGCGGCTCGCCGCGCTCGCCCCGAGCGACAGGCCCGGCCTCTGGGCGCTCGCGGTCTGGGCGGACGAGAACGGCCTCTACGGCTCGGCGCGCGAGCTGGCGCGGCGGCTCGGCCGGCGCCTGCCGCGCGAGGAAGCCTTCGCCGCCGCGGGCCTCGTCGAGTCGGACGGCGTCTGGGTCGCGCCCACGCCGAAGCGGCGCGACGCCCCGAAGCCGGCCGCGCCCTCGCCCGTCGTGGTCGAGGTCCGCGTCGAAACGCGGATCATACAGCCGATGTACGCGGTCTCCGGCTGGATCCTCCCGTCGGGCGGGCCGCGCCTGCGCGGAACGGAGTGGCCGCCTCGAGGGGACTACGTGCTGCCGATGCGGCACGGGCAGACGCACGCGCCGTTCATCACGCGCCGGACCGAATAAGCGCTAGTCCTTCTTCTTGGGCTTCTTGCCCTCGATGAGCCGGTCGACGAGCGTGCCCATGTCGGACTCCTCGGCGCCGGCCGCCTCGAAGACCTTCTTGTAGGAGGCGCTCTCGCCGAGCTCGCGGCGCTTGGCGTCGAACTTGCGGCGGAATTCCTCGCAGTCGCCCGCGAACGACCAGACCGCGTGGCCGCCGAGGACGACCTTGCCCAGGATGTAGGTCTCGTCGCCGTACAGCACTTTGTCGGCGCCGCGGCGCGCGGCCGCGCACTTCTGATCGGCCCCGCCCCAACCGGGCCAGCTGCCGGTCATGACGGTCTGCTCCTTCACGTCCGGACCGTAGCGGTTCTCGTTGGCGCGCGCGTCGAAGACGAATTGGTTCTCCATCGTGCAGCGCGGGGACTTGAGACGCCAGAGCTCGATCGAGCTGCGGCTTTCGCCGTTGAACCAGCAGAACTCGGCGGAGGCCGGAACGGCGGCGGCGAGCAGCAGCGCGGCGAGGATCGTTCGGGGGGCCATGTCCGCAGGTTAGTCCCGGAAACCCCCGATTTCAAGGCGTCCCTCCGACGGGGGAATTGTTATAATTGCCTCATGCCCACCGCGACCAAGACCTCCGAAGCCGTCGATTTGAAGCAGTACATCGGCGGAAAGTGGGTCGAAGGCTCAGCCGGCACGACGGAATCCGTCAACCCGGCGGACACCCGCGACGTCGTCGCGCGCTTCAAGAACGCGAGCAAGGCCGACGCGCTCAAGGCCATCGACGCCGCCCAGAAGGCCGCCTCCGGCTGGGCGAAGACTCCGGCGCCCCAGCGCGGCCGCGTTCTCGCGAAGGCCGCCGAAATCGCCCGCCGCCGCAGCGACGAGCTCGCAGCGCTCATGACGCGCGAGCAGGGCAAGATCCTCTCCGAGGCCAAGGGCGAGATGGCCAAGGGCATCACGCTCGTCGACTGGTTCGCGGGCGAGGGCCTGCGCTACATGGGCACGAGCTCGCCTTCCGAGCTGCCCGGAAACTTCCTGTACACGATGCGCGAGCCTCTCGGCGTCGTGTCGATCATCACGCCCTGGAACTTCCCGTGGGCGATCCCGGTCTGGAAGACCGCGCCCGCGCTCGTCGCCGGCAACGCCGTCGTGCTCAAGGCCGCGTCGACCGTGCCGACGATGGCCGTCGAGATGGTCAAGATCTTCGAGGAGGCCGGCCTTCCGCCGGGCGTCCTCAACCTCGTGCTCGGCGAGCCGGAGTCCTTCGGCGACACTCTCATCGAGGACCCGCGCCTCAAGGCCGTGTCCTTCACGGGCTCCAACGCGGTCGGCCAGCACGTCCACCAGCTCTGCGGCAAGCGCGGCGCGAAGGTCACCTGCGAGATGGGCGGCAAGAATCCGGCCGTCGTCTGGAACGACGCGGACTTGAACCTCGCGCTCGGCGGCGTCATGAAGGGCGCCTTCGGCTCGACCGGACAGCGCTGCACCGCCACCTCGCGCCTCATCCTCGGCGAGGAGATCTACGACGAGTTCATGTCCATGCTGCTCGCCGAGGTCAAGAAGATCAAGGTCGGCAACGGCATGGACCCGACGGTCACGATGGGCCCGGCGATCGACGCCGCCCAGCTCAAGACCGACCTCGACTACATCGCGATCGGCAAGAAGGAGGCCAAGCTCGTCTTCGGCGGCCGCCGCCTCTCCGACGGCGACCTCAAGCACGGCTTCTTCGTCGAGCCGACCGTCTTCGAGGACGTCAAGCCGAAGGCGCGCATCTGGCAGGAGGAGATCTTCGGACCCGTCCTCTCCGTCGCCAAGGCCAAGACCTTCGAGAAGGCGCTCGAGCTCGCCAACGACAGCCCCTTCGGCCTCACCTCCGCGTTCTACGGCCAGGACATGACCCTCGCGATGAAGTTCGTCGAGGGCATGGAGGCCGGCATGGTCCACCTCAACAGCCCGACGATCGGCGGCGAGGCGCAGGTTCCGTTCGGCGGCGTGAAGGGCTCCGGCGTCGGCGAGCGCGAGATGGCGAAGGACGGCCTTCACTTCTTCACCGAGCAGAAGACCGTGTTCGTCGACTACACCGGCCAGCGCCGCCAGTCGAACCTCTACTGATCCCGTGACGCCTTTCGACGCGATCGTGGGAGGGGGAGCGGCCGGATTCTTCGGCGCGGCGCTCGCCCACGTCCTGACGGCCGGCGCGGACCGCCTCGGCGCGGAAGGCTGGCTGCGCGGCCCGTACGGCCCGCAGTTCGTGCCGATCGCGCTCTACACGGCGATCTTCTAC
>CAYVFO010000137.1:0-7147 GCA_964450975.1 uncultured Elusimicrobia bacterium
GCCTTGCTCCCCTGTATGAACTGCGCACGCCGCTGGATTGGAAGACGTTTCCGTTCGCCGCCGCGTTCCTCGCCGTCGTTGCCGTCGCCGTTTTCGTTTGGCTGAACAGGAAATCCCGACCCTACGTCGCGGCCTGCGTGAGCCAGCAGGCGGTGTGGCGCGACTCGGAGTCGCTGTGGACGCGCGTGGCCGCCGTCGATCCGGCGTCTTCCGCGGCCGCCGTCAACCTCGGGAACCTCCGCGCCATGCAGGGCCGCGTGCCCGAGGCGCGCGCCCTCTTCGAACGCGCGCTCTCGCTCGACGGCGGCTGCGTCGCGGCGCAGGACGAGCTCGCCGCCAAGCGCGTCCGCGGGCTCGTGGAGAACGAGGAGTCGGCCGGTCTGCGCTGGGAGATCGAGAAGCGCCCGAACTGCCGCAAGGCGCGGCTCAATCGCGCGGTCGCGTCGGCCCAGCTCGGCGAGCTCGCCTACGCGGAGGAGGAGCTGACGACGATCGTCAACGCGACGCCCGGCGATCAGGCGGCCTGGGCGAACCTGATGAAGGTCCAGGCCTTGCGCAAGGGCGAGAAGCGGCGGCGTCAGCCGCGGTAGGCGCCTTTGAAGCTCTTTTCGGCCTCGCGCCGGAGCGCCTTCTTCTTGAGGTCGTCGCGGCGGTCGGCGCCGGTCTTGCCCTTGGCCAGGCCGAGCGAGACCTTGGCCCAGCCGTTCTTGAAGTAGACCTCGAGCGGGATCAACGTCAGGCCTTTCGTGGTGAGCTTTCCGGCGATCTTCTTGATCTCGGCCGAATGGAGCAGGAGCTTGCGGTTGCGGCGGGTGTCGAGGGGCTCCGTGGTCGTGTTGAAGACGTAGGGGGGGATGTAGAAGTTGTGGAGGAACAGCTCCCCGGCGTCGTTGGTCCTCGCGTAGCAGCCGTCCAGGCTGGCTTGGCCGGAGCGCAGGGATTTGACCTCCGGGCCGGCGAGCTGGATCCCCGCCTCGACGACGTCCAGGATCTCGTAGAACTGCCGGGCCTTCCGGTTGGTCGCGACGGACTTCTTTTCGTCAACCTTGTCTTTGCGCGCCATGATGTCGTAGAATGATCATAGTAGCAATTCGTCTCGAGCGGTGGGCAGGTGGCGGAACTGGCAGACGCGCACGGCTCAGGACCGTGTGGGCGCAAGCTCTTAAGGGTTCAAGTCCCTTCCTGCCCACCGGTCGGGATGAATGAAGGTCGGAAGGGATGGCGACTTAAGTCACTTGGAGTTTCCCTTCCATTTCCTTGACAGTAGTTTGTCGCCCGGCTATACTCCAAGGGTCAAATGACCATCAGTGCCTCATAGAAAACATTTACCCTTGATACATACATAAAGGCACAAAGGGGGTCACGTAAAAATGAAGACGAACAAGAAGGGCTTCACGCTCATCGAGCTGATGATCGTCGTCGCGATCATCGGCATTCTCGCGGCGATCGCGATTCCGAAGTTCGCCGAGCTGATCCGCAAGTCGTCCGAAGGCGCGTCCAAGGGCAACCTCGGCGCTCTCCGGTCGGCCATGAGCATCTATTACGGCGACATGGAAGGCCAGTACCCGTCGGACATGGCCTCCCTCACCATCGCCGGCAAGTACCTGACCACCGTCCCGATGGCCAAGGCCCCGAACTACCACGCCGATCAGAGCGCGGAGACGCAGGGCGCCCTGGCGGCTCTCACGGACGGCGGCGGCTGGTACTACGTCAACGCGGCCACCGACCCGAACGTCGGCAACGTGCTCGTCCGCTGCACGCACACCGACACGAAGGGCAGCGTCTGGACGGCGTACTAAACCGGACAGCTGACTGAGGAAGGCCCCCGGGGTCGAAAGACCCCGGGGGCCGTTTCTTTCCAAATGGACATCGGAACGATCTTCGCCCTCGTCTACGGCTCCATGTACGGGAGCTTCCTCAACGTCGTCGTCCACCGCCTCCCGCTCGAGCAGTCCGTCGTCAAGCCGCGCTCCCGCTGCCCGCACTGCGGCAAGGCGATCGCCTGGTTCGACAACCTTCCCGTCGCGTCGTGGCTCATCCTGCGCGGCCGCGGCCGCTGCTGCCGCAAGCCGATCTCGGCGCGCTATCCGCTCGTCGAGGCCGCGGTCGCGCTGCTCTCGGCGGCCTTGTGGCGCCGCTGGGACGCCGAGCCGGTCTTCGCGGTCGGCGCGGCGTTGGCGTGCGGCGCGCTGCTCGCCGTCGCCCTCATCGACTGGGACACGTTCCTGATCCCCGACGAGCTCTCCGTCGGCCTGGCGCTCGGGGGCCTGCTGTTTTGTCCGTGGAACCCGTATCTCGACGCCGGCCCTTACGCCGACTGGTGGAAGCCGATCTGGCTCTGCCTGCGCGGGGCGGGCGCGGGCTTCCTGCTCGGATGGGGGCTCGCCGCGGCCGGCGAGGCGATCTTCAAGAAGGAGGCGCTCGGCGGCGGCGACGTGAAGCTGCTCATGGGCGTCGGCGCGTGGACCGGGATCACCGGCGCCTTCGACTGCCTGATGATCGGCTCCCTGTTGGGCGCCGTCTGGGGCCTGCGCCTGATGGCGGCGGGCAAGGCCAAGCGCTCCGACCCGATTCCCTTCGGCCCTTTCCTCGCCGTCGGGGCGGTCGTCAACTTCTTCCGCCTGCTCCCGTTCGGTTGGCCGTTGCTGCCCTGAGTTTCCCGTTTGTTTCGTAGCTTGCAAGTCAAAATATGTATATACTCAGAATATGAAAAATACCTCCTCCAAGAAGGGCTTCACCCTCATCGAACTGATGATCGTCGTCGCGATCATCGGCATCCTCGCGGCGATCGCGATTCCGAAGTTCGCCGAGTTGATCCGCAAGTCGTCCGAAGGCGCGTCCAAGGGCAACCTCGGCGCTCTCCGGTCGGCCATGAGCATCTATTACGGCGACATGGAAGGCCAGTACCCGTCGGACATGGCCTCCCTCACCATCGCCGGCAAGTACCTGACCACCGTCCCGATGGCCAAGGCCCCGAACTACCACGCCGATCAGAGCGCGGAGACGCAGGGCGCCCTGGCGGCTCTCACGGACGGCGGCGGCTGGTACTACGTCAACGCGGCCACCGACCCGAACGTCGGCAACGTCCTCGTGCGGTGCACGCATACCGACACGAAGGGCAGCGTCTGGACCGCGTACTAGTCTAGCGGACGCGCCACAAGCCCGGGCCGGCCGGGCGGAGCCCGTACTTTTCGAGCTCCGCCCGCCGGCCCGACTCATTGAGGGCGCGGTCGGAGGCGTAGACCGGCTCGCCCGCGCGCTCGAGCGCCAGCAGCTTCGCGGCGAGCGCGTCGTAGTCGGGCAGATAGCGCAGGTTGAGCGGCTTGCGCTCGGCGAAGTAGGGGACGTAGACCTGGCCGCGGCCGACGGCGAGCGCCCACGCGTTCTCGGGCGTGTCGCGCTTGAGCGCCAGCGCCTCCCGCAGCTCGACGTTGCTCTCCGCGCGGGAAGCCGGCAGGATCGCCCCGCGCAGGTTCTGGGCGGCCGTCGCCGCGCACCAGGCCGCGAGCGCGGCCGCGCGATGGGGCGCGGGCACGGCGCCGAGCCCCTCGAGCGCGAGCGCCCACAGCGCGAGCAGATCCGTGATGCGGTAGACGATGGTTCCGGGCTCCCAGAGCAGGAACAGCGCCGCGTAGCCGGCGAGCCACGCGCCCCAGAACCGCGCGCGCGCCGAGCCGGAGCGCAGCGCGAGGGCGGCGGGAAGCAGGGGGAGCGCGCCGAGCCAGAAGCCCGTTCCGCGCGCCCAGAATATCTCGACGCACATCCGCAGCCAGCTCGCGAGCGCCGTGCCCGGCGCCGCGCCGTGCCACTCGAAGGCGCGGCTCTCGCCGAGCGCGGCGCTGCCGAGAAGCCACAGACGCCACTCCTCCGCCGAGGCCGGCTTGACCGCGAGCAGCGCCGCGAGCGCGTAAGCGGCGAGAACCGTCCCGGCGGCGGCCGAGAGATAGCGGGCGAGGCCGCGGCGGCCGGTGCCGGCCAGGGCGAGCAGCATCGCCGGCGCGGCGACGGCGTGCGCGGCGTGCGCGAGCATCGCGCCGGCGTGAAGGAACCCGGCGAGGCGCGGGTCGGGGCTCTCGCCGAGGGCCTCGCGCGCCGCGAGGGCGCAGAACAGCGCGCCGAGCATGTAGACCTGCGCCTCGAGGCTCCAGAACCACCATGCGTGCGAGACCGCGAGAGCCGCCGCGCCGAGGCCGGCGTCGCGGGGCGAGGCGCCCGTCCGCTGGAGAAGCGAGCAGAAGACCGCCGCGCCGGCGGCGCCGAGGAGGCCGCTCAGCGCCTGCAGGGCGAACAGCGAGCGCTCCGCGCCGAGCAGCCGCGCGAAGGCCCACGCGAGCGGGCCGTAGCCGAGATGGTTGCCGTGGACGAGATGCTTGAAGTCGGAGAGGTCCACCGCGATCGCGCAGGCCACGCCGTCGAAGTTGTAGAAGCGCGACTGGACGGACAGATACAGCGCGAGCGCGAGCGCGAAGACCGCCCACGGCAGCCGCTCCGGTTTCAGAAAGTCCTCCGGAGCTCGTTGAGGAACCGGCGCGCCGCCGGCGCGTCGGCGTCGTTCGGGGCGCGGCGGAGGAACTCCTCGAGATCGGCCGCGGCGCCCACGGGATGCCCGCGGCGCGCGCGCACGCGCGCGCGGTTGAAGAGCGCGACCGGGTCGCCCGGGAGGATCGTGAGCGCGCGCGTGAGCTCGTTCTCTGCGGCCTCGAGCTCTCCGGCGCGCTCGTCGAGCAGCGCCTGCAGCTCGAGCCCGTCGGGCGCGTCGGGGCGCGAGACGCGCGCGCGCTCGAGGCGGAGGCGGGCTTCCTTCATGTCGCCGCGCGCCCACGCGAGGCGCGCGAGGTTGTAGCCCGCGTCGTAGAGCCTCGGGTCGAGGCGCAGCGCGGCCTCGAGGTCGGCGCGGCCGTCGAGCCCCGCGCGCAGCTTCGCGAGGCCGAGGCCGGAGCGGCCTTTCGACGAGAACGGATTGCAGGCGATGACCGCGCGATAGTAGGCCTCGTCGGTCCGCCAATCGAGCGAGCGCGCCGCCGCGCCCGCGCCGTGCCCCAGCAGCAGGATCGCGAGGGCCGCGAGCGAGAGCCGGGGCGCTCGCGGCTCGAGGCGGGCGAACAGCGCGCCCGCGCCCGCGGCGAGGCCGATGGACGGCAGGTAGAGCCACCGCTGCGCCCCGAGCGTGTCGAGGTTCATGAACAGATGGCTCGTCGGCGCGAGGAACAGGCACGGCCCGAGGAGCCAGAAGCCTTTCGTGCCGCCGCGCGCCAGGTCGAGGACGGCCCACGCGAACCCGGCGACGACCGCCGCGAGCGCGGCCCACGCCGCGGCGTCGTCGAGCGGAGCGTCGGGAATCAGAGGGCGCGCGAAATCCGAGCAGAGTCCGGTCCCGGTCGCGAGCGGGAAGAGGTAGCGCCGGACCCAGAACCGCGACAGCGTCAGGATCCGGACGAGGGGACTCGCGTCCTGGAAGTAGGGAACGCCTCCGTGGGCGAGCGCCGGGAGGACGAGCGCGCGCCCGACGAGCACGCACGCCGCGGCTCCCGCGAGCGCGAGATACACTCGCCGGCGCTCGGGACTCCACGGCAGGCGGCGCTCGAAGGCGAAGTCGGAGAGGGCGAGGAACGCCGGAAAGAGCAAGGCGTGTTCCTTCGACAGCGAGCCGAGGAGGTAGACGGCGGCGCCCGCCGCGATGCGGCGCGCCGACGGCCGGGCCCGGCCTCCGAGGAGCAGCCACGCGGCGAGCACGGCGCAGCCCGCGAGGAGCTCGGAGCGGCTCGAGATGTAGACGATCGACTCCGCGTGAACGGGCAGGACGGCGAACAGCAGCGCGCCGGCGAGCGCCGCGCGCGCGCTCAAGCGGCGCCGGAGGCACTCGAGCACGAGGATCGCGGCGAGCGCGTGCAGCGCCAGGTTGACCGCCCGGAACGGGAGCGGATCGAAGCCGGTCGTCAGGCGGTTGAGGAGAAAAGTGAGGCTCAGCACGGGGCGCCACTGGTGGATCGGCGTCTCGGCGCCCATGACGGGCTCGACGTAGCCGCTCGTCAGCAGCTCGCGCGCGGCGGGGACGCCGGCCCTGATGAGCGGGTGCTCGAGGACGAGCCAGCGGTCGTCGCGCGGCCAGCCCTGCGCCCACAGCGCGGGCAGGAAGGCGAGGGTCGCCGACGCCGCGGCGAAGGCTCGCGCGCGCGTCGTCTCAGAGAGGAGCATAGACCCGCGCGCGCTCGGCGACCTCGTGGTGGACCAGCCGGAAGCGGCGCTTGTCGTCGAGATGTCCGTACGCGCGGTCGAGCATCTTCTGCACGGGCGCGTCCTTGCCCTCGGTCAGGCCGAAATCGAGGCCGTCCTGGCGCACGACGAAGGCCGCGCGCGTCTCCTTGAGGCGGCGCGCGAAGCCGGCGGAGCTGTCCTCGTCGGGAAGCGCGACGCACGGCCTTCGCGCGTGCCAGCCGTCGCGCACGGGCAGCGCCGAGGCCAGTGCGCCGGGCTCGGAGCGCCCGCGCAGCCACGCGTACGTCGCGGAGAGCTCGGGCTCGGCCCACGGGCTCGGCCGTCCGAGGCGCGGCGCGACCTGGAAGCCGATCTGCGCCGCGAGCAGCGCCCCGAGCACGCGCGGCGCGCGCTCCCCGAGGGCCTCGATGAGAGACCAGACGAGGAACGGGAGCAGCGGGATCAGGTAGCGCTCGTAGCGCCACGTCCAGAACGCGTGCATGCCGAGCGCGCCGAGCAGGATCCACGCCGCGGGGTCGCCTTTGCGCTTCCCGACCGCGAGCATGGAGCCGAAGCCGGCGGCCGCGACGAGGAGCACGCCGAGCAGCGCCGCGAGCGGCCCGTCGGCGAGGCGAGGAGGGAGGAACTGTCCGCCGAACGTCGCGCAGAAGAACGCCGCGTTCTCGAAGGCGATCGCGAGCGGCGAGGTTCCGCCGCCGCCGTAGGCGGTCGCGAGCTCGCTCGCCTCCTGCACGCCGCCGGTCGCGCGCAGCGACCACGCGCTCCACAGCGCGGCGGCGGTGAGCGCGGGCAGCGCCGCGCGGACCGCCTCCTTCCATTTGCCGGCGAACGCGGGCTCGGCGACGAGCGCGGGCACCGCCGAGAGCCCGGCGGGTCGAACGAGCACGAGCAGCGCGCCGAGCCAGCCCGCCGCCGTCTTGCGCGCGCGCTC
>CAYVFO010000138.1:0-6940 GCA_964450975.1 uncultured Elusimicrobia bacterium
AACCGATGGTTTCAGCCGCTCACCCATCTCTCCAAAAACCGGGAGCGCCGGCTTCATTCTAGCATAGGCTCGCGGCGGCCGTGACCGCGTCCGCGGCCCCGGTGCTTGCCCATCATCTTCCCCGCGGCCAGGCGCAGCTTGGCGCGCTGGACGGGCTTGAGGAAGCCGGCGAGCGACTCGTCGAACTCCTTGAGCGACTCGAGGCGCGCCTTCTGGGCGGCGTCGAGGCGGTCCATCGCGGCGGAGATCTCCTTGTCCCCCGCCTCGTCGCGGACGAGGCGCGCGAGCTTGCGGCGCGCGTCGCGGGCCTCGTCGCCGAGGTCCTCCTGCTTGGAGCGGTGCGCCTTGAAGGCCTTCGCGAGCTTCTCCGCCTGGTCGTCGGTGAGCTCGAGCTTCTCCTTGAGCCGCTCCATCATGCGTCCCTTCATCCCGTCGTGCCCCTTCGCGAAGGCCGAGACGCCCCCCGCCAGCAGAGCGAACGCCAAAAACGTCGTCCATGCGCGCTTCATATATTCCCTCCCTGCGTCGACACTGAGACGCCGCCGAAGGCGTCCAAGTGTCGTAGAATCAACGGCCGAATGACAGACCAGCAGCTGATCGAACGCGTCCTCGAGGGACGCCAGCAGGACTTCGCGGAGCTCGTGCGCCGGCACCATCCCAAGGTGCTCGCGCTCTGCGTGTCCATGCTGCACGACCGCTCGTCCGCCGACGACGCGGCGCAGGAGGTCTTCCTCAAGGCCTACGAGTGCCTCTCCGAGTTCCGCGGCGACTCCGCGTTCTCGACCTGGCTCTACCGCGTCGCGACGAACAAGTGCCTCGACATGCGCCGCTCGGAGTCCCGCCGCCGGCAGGACTCGCTCGAGGCGCTGACCGAGGCCGAGGACTCGCGCTTGAAGTGGCTGCTCGAGGACCCTCGAGGCGACCGCGTGCACTTCATCGAGGACGCCGATCTCGTCGCGAAGGTCCTCGCGCGCCTGCCCGAGGATCATCGCGCGGTGCTCACCTTGCGCGAGCTCCAGGGGCTGACTTACGAGGAGCTCGCGGAGACGCTCGACTGCACCGTGGACGCGATCAAGGCGCGCCTGCAGCGGGCGCGCAGGGATTTCCGCGAGCAGCTGCGACACTTATTGCCTTCGGAAGGCGTCTAAATGGACAGAGGGAACATGGACCACGACCAGATCAAGGACCGGCTCACCGAGTTCCGCGACGGCCGCCTGACCCAGGATCAGAGAAGCGAGATCCTGCGGCACATGGCCGACTGCCGGTCGTGCGTGAAGGACCTCAACGACCTCGAGCGCCTCGCCAAGGCGTTCTTCCCGCGCCCCCTCCCGCCGGACCCGGAGGACACGGAGGCGTTCGTCGCCGCCGTCATGTCCAAGCTTCCCCCGCCCGTGCGCGCGGAGGTCTCTTATCCCGCGGCGCGGTATTGGGCGCCCGCGATGGGGCTCGCGTTCGCCGCGTTCGCGTTCTCCTTGTGGCTGCCGCTCGACGAAGTGACCGATCCGATCGCCGCCGTCCAGGCCGGACAGGAGCGCGCCTCGGCGGACCTGATCTCGTACGTCTCGGAGGACCGATGAAGCTTCCCTGGGCCGCCGTCCTGCCCGCGTTCGCGCTGGGTCTCGCTCTCGGCGCGGCCGGCCAGCGCGCCGCGTTCCACCGCCACATGAAGCGCGCGCCGGACGCGCAGCGCATGGTCGAGCGGCTGACGAAGAAGCTCTCTCTCGACGAGGGACAGCGCGGGCAGGTGCTCGCGATCCTCGAGTCCCACAAGCCCGAGCTCGAGTCGCTGCGCAAGGAAGGCGACGAGAAGTTCGGCGCCCTGCGCGCGAAGACGAACGCGGAGATCCGCAAGACGCTCAAGCAGGAGCAGGCGACCAAGTTCGACGAGCTCGTCGCGCGCTGGGAAAAGAAGCACGCCGAGCGCCGCGGTCGTTAGCGCGGGAAGAGGTCGACGAGCTTCGAGGCGACCGCGCCGTTGGGATTGATCCCGAGGCGGTCGAGGCCATTCCGGGCCGCGGCGCGATTCGGCTTCACGCCCTCGGCCCACTGCTGCAGCGGCGGCTTCCCCGACTTCTGAGGCATCGTGTAGGCGACGAAGAACGCGACGCCGATCACGAACGCGGCCTCGATCGCGATCTTCGCGAAGCCCTCGGTCAGGTCGAGCACCTTGAAGAGGAAGAACAGGCCGACCGCTCCCCCGCCGATCAAGGACAGGACCATCACGTGGTAGACCTGCCCGTCCCAGTCGGGGTAGGACAGCGCGATGACGAGGTAGGCGAGGCCGGCGAGCGCCGCGGAGCGGATCAGCGCCACGACGACTCCGACTTGAGCGTCAGGTGGATCTTGAGGAACGGCTCGGCGAAGTCCGAGGGCAGCGCCGGGAACGGCGCGGCGGCCTGAACGGCCTCGAGCGCGGCGTCGTCGAAATCCGAGTCGCCCGAGCTCGACTCCATCCGGAGGTCGGTGAAGTTGCCGTTGCGCACGATCGAGAACACGACGACGCCTTCGCCGCTCGAGGCGGGCATGCGCTTGCGCCACGCCTCCCAGAGCATCTGGCGCGTCTGCGCGATGTACCACGGATACGGGAAGTTCGGCAGGTCGGTCGCGACGCCGGCGGCGTCGCCGGGCATGCCGGACGCGGGTCCGGCGCCCTGGCTCGCCGTGGTTCCGGCGGACGGGCGCATCGAAGGCGCGGGGACCGCGGATTTCGGCTCGGTCCAGCCCTTGAGCAGGCTCGGTCGCGGCAGGACGAAGCGCCCCTTTTTCGTCGCGTAGGTGTCGGCTTCCGCCTGCTGTTCCGGGCGCGAGGGCGCCGTCTCGACCGGCGCGGCCTCGGGCTTCGCCGTCTCGGCGGCTCCGGAAGTCTGAACCGTCGTCGGCCCGCCGACGAAGTCGATCATGTAGACCTTGTCGGCCTTCTTGCCGGCGCGCGGCGCCAGGAACGCCAGCGCGATCAAAGCGGCGAAGTGCATTCCGCCGGAGCGCGCGAGATACGGCTTGAGAGCGGCGGAAATCAGTTCCCCTCCGGCACGACTCCGATGCCGAGCTTGCCCACGCCGAGCTTCTTCGCGTAGTCGAGCACGGCGACGACCTTCTCGACGGGCGTGAGCCGGTCGGCCTGGACGAGCACGGTCTTGCCGGCGGCCTTCGAGAGGCGCAAAGTCATCTCCCGCTCGAGCTTGTCGAAGCGGACGGCGACGCCCTCGATCGTGACCATGCCGGCGCGCGAGATCTGGATCGTGACGACGGAGTCCGAGGCGGCGGGAGCGCCGGAGGACGCCTTCGGGAGCTTCACGGTGAGCTGGTGGTTCACGAGGATCGGCGTGAGCACCATGAAGATGATGACGAGGATGAGCGAGACGTCGATCAGCGGGACGAGGTTCATCTCCGCGATCAGCCGGCGGCGCTTCGAGCCGGAGTTGTCGACGTTCATCGGACTACCGGTGCGCGCGCTCCGCGAGGCCGTCGAGGACCTCGTCGACCATCCAGCGGAGCTCTTCCTCGAAGCGCGCGATCTTCTGGTTGAAGTGGTTGAACGCCGCGACGGCGGGGATCGCGACGAGCAGTCCGGCGGCGGTGCAGATCAGCGCCTCGGAGATGCCGACGGCGACGAGGCCCGGTCCCGCGCCCGCGGCGCTCGCCAAGTCCTTGAACGCGCGCATGACGCCGAGCACGGTGCCGAAGAGGCCGATGAACGGGGCGACCGAGGCGATCGTGCCGAGCGTGGAGATTCCTCGCTCGAGGTCGGCGACCGCGCGGCCGACGGCGCGCTCCGCGGCCCGGCGCCGCTCGTCGCGGTTCGTCGGGCCGGTCAGAGTGGCCATGACGACGCCGGCGGCGAGACCCTTATGGCCTTTCGCGAGCTGGGCGGCCTCGGGCAGCTTGCCCGCGGCCGCCGCGGCGCGCACGCGAGAGAGGAAGTCGGCGTGGCCGCCGGTGGCCCGGCCGAAGAACTTCCAGCGCTCCCAGATCAGCGCGACGCAGTAGATCGACAGCAGGATCATGCCGGCGAGCACCGGCCCGCCCGCGATGAGGATTTCCTTGAAGCCGTACTGTTGTCCCATGGCCGGATTATACTTAAATGACCGTCATGAAGCGGATCGTCGTCCGGCGCCCCGGAGGCCACTCCGCGCTCGAGCTCGTCGAGGAGCCGACTCCGTCCCCCGCCCCGGGCCAGGTCCGCGTGCGCGCGCGCGCCGCGGGCGTCAACTACGCGGACACGATCGTGCGCGAGGGCTGGTACGAGGCCGCGAAAGGGCGGTACCCGATCACGCCGGGCTTCGAGTTCGCGGGCGTCGTGGATGAGACAGCGCCCGGGGTCCGCGAGTTCCGCCCGGGCGACCGCGTCTTCGGCTTCACGCGCTTCGGCGGCTACTCGTCCATCCAGTGCGTCTCCCCCGCGCAGCTCCGGCGCATGCCGGACGATTGGGACTACCCCGAGTGCGCGGGCCTGCCCGCGGTCCATTTCACCGCCTACCACGCGCTGTTCAACGTCGCGCATTGCAAGGCGGGCGAGACCGTCCTGATCCACTCGGCCGCGGGCGGGGTCGGCACCGCGCTCCTCCAGCAGGCGAAGCTCATCGGCTGCCGGACCGTCGCCGTCGTGGGCTCCTCGGCGAAGGCGGCCGTCGCGCGCGAGTTCGGCGCCGACGCGATCGCGACGCGGGGAGTCCGGCTCTGGCGCGAGGTGGACGCGGCGGCGCCGGAGGGCCTCGACGCGGTGTTCGACGCCAACGGCGTGACGACGCCCAAGCCCGGCTTCGAGCGCCTCAAGCTCGGCGGCCGGCTCGTGATCTACGGCTTCGCCGAGATGTTCCCGCGCGGCGGCCGGCCGTCGTCCCTGAGCCTCGCCTGGAACTGGCTGCGCGTGCCGCGCTTCAATCCGCTCGCGATGACCGCGGCCAACCGCTCGGTGCACGGCTTCAACGTCGTGTTCCTCACGGAGAACGCCGCGCTCGCCAAGGACGGGTTCGACAAGATCGCCGCGTGGGCGAGCGATGGCCGGATCAAGAAGCCGCCGACGACGGCGTTCCCCGTCGAGCGCGCGGCGGACGCGCACCGCGCGCTCGAGGGCGGCGACACCGTCGGGAAGCTCGTGCTGACGTTCTGATGCTCGCCTTCCTGGCCGCGCTCGCCTTCCTCCCCCCGCTGCCCGGCGCGGAGTGGATCGTCCTCGACCGCGGCCCGTACCTCGGCGGCTACGCGGCGGAGGAGGCGGCCGTGACGTTCCGGACGCGCTTCGCGCTGACCGCGCCCGTCGCGGCCGAGCTGGACGCGCGCGGCCTGCGGACCGTGGAGGTCCGGATCGACGGGAAGCCCGTGCCCGCGCGCGGCGTCGTTCCTCCGCTCGGGCCCGGCGAGCACGAGCTCGTCGCCGTCGTCCGAAATCACGACGGCCCTCCGGCGCTCCGGGTCCTCTCGCGCGGCTTCGGCCTCGCGAGCGGTCCGTCGTGGGATGTCAGCGCGGACGGAAAGACCTGGGAGAAGGCGGCCGTCGCGGGCCGCCTCGCCCCGAGCGCGTTCGCGCTCTCATTCGGTCCTCCGCTCGCCGCGGCGGCGAAAGGTCTTCCGGGCCTCCTCGCCGCGCTCGCGGTCTGCGTCCTGGTCCTGCGCCGCGCCGGCCCTCTCCGCGCCGAACGGGCGCGCTTCGTCCTCTTCGGCGCGTGGATCGCCCTCGCGCTCAACGACGCCTTCGCGCTGCCGCTCGGCGCGGGGTTCGACGCGGAGGGCCACGTCGACTACGTCATCCACCTCGTCAACCGCCGCGCATTGCCGCTGCCCGGCGACGGCTGGGAGATGTTCCAGGCGCCGCTCTACTACCTGCTGCAGGCGCCGGTGCTGTGGCTGACCGCGTCTCTCCGCGCTTTGCGCGTGATGGGCTTGATCTGCGGATTGATCCAGATCGAGCTGTGCTGGCGCGCCGCGCGCGTTCTGTTTCCCAAGCGGGACGATCTTCAACTGATCGGAGCTTTGTTCGGCTTTCTGCCCGTCAACATCTACCTCAGCCAGTTCGTCGGCAACGAGCCGTTGTCGGCGGTTCTGTCCGCGTCGGCCGTTTTATTCTGTTGGACCGGCCGATCCCCTCTGATCGTCGGCGCGCTCCTCGGGGCGGCCATCCTCGCCAAGGTGAGCGCCGTTCTTCTTTTCATTCCGATCGCCGTCTTCATCGGCCGGCGGGGCGTCCTTCAATTCTCGTTCGCCGTCGCCGCCGTTTCCGGCTGGTGGTTCCTCCGAAACTACATGTCGTTCGGTCAGTTCGTCGCTTCCGGCTGGGATCCCGCGCGCGGCTTCGCCTTCTGGCAGCAGCCCGGCTATCGCCTGATCTCGGATTTCTTCGTCTTCGGCCGGGTCTTCGAGCATCCGGTCTACGCGGCGACGGCGGGCTTCTGGGACAGTCTGTACTCGACGTTCTGGGTCGATGGGTTCTGGGGAGGATCGTACCTCCCTCAGGTCTCTCCGCGCTGGAACTATCCGTTCGTCGTCCTGTCCGTTTGGACATCCGTGCTCCCGATGTCCGCCCTCCTGCTCGGCATGATCCGTTCCGTTTCCGTTCGTGATTCCAAGCGGCCGTTCCTGCTGTTTTCGTCGGCCGCCGTGCTGATTTATCTGAGCGCCCTCGCCGCCGTTTACATCAGGCATCCCTACTTCTCCACCGCCAAGGCCGGCTACATGCTCGCGCTCATGCCGTGCTTCGCCGCGCTCGGCGCCGCCGGCTTCGAGCGCCTGCTGTCCGCCGCGAAGGCGCGCCCCTACGTGCTGTCCTGGCTCGGCGCGTGGGCGCTCTCGGTCTACGCGGCCTACTGGGCTCCGTGATATACTACCGCCCGATGCGTCTCGCCTTCTCCTCTATAGTCCTGCTCGCCCTCGGCGCGGCCGCGGCTCCGACGCTCGAGCCGCCGCCCGGCTGGAGCGCCGCGCAGACGCCGGTCAAGGTGCCGGG
>CAYVFO010000139.1:0-509 GCA_964450975.1 uncultured Elusimicrobia bacterium
TCCGGCCTGATCTTCCAGTCCTCGACGGTCCAGCTCACGCTCCGGTTCGAGCAGTTCTACGACTGGCTCATGCGCCTCGAGGGCGCGAAGCCCCTCATGCACGTCCAGTCGTTCGACGTGCAGAAGAAGCCCGAGCAGCTCAGCTGGAACGGCGTGACGTGCGAAGTGACGACCGTGATCCCGAAGCGGAGGTTCAACTAGATGTCGGCGGCTGCTGCGACGGCGCCCGGCGGACGCGCGGGACTGGGGTGGCTCATCCTGGTCGCGGCTCTGGCCGTGCCCGGCGTGCTGTTCTACAACTGGTGGTCGCACCTCAAGGCCGAGCGCGAGAAGTCCGTCGCGGCCAAGGCGCGCGGCCGCGCCGAGGGCGTCGTGTTCCAGCAGGCGCCGGCCGACGGCCGCCTCGTCAATCCGATGGCGCCCGCCGTCTCGACCGCCGCCCCCGCGGTTCCCGCGGCCAGCACCGCCGCCGCGGCCGCGGTCGCGACGGCTCCGGCCGGCGCGGTCCC
>CAYVFO010000139.1:519-6837 GCA_964450975.1 uncultured Elusimicrobia bacterium
ACCGTGATCCCGAAGCGGAGGTTCAACTAGATGTCGGCGGCTGCTGGAACACGACGCCCTCGGCGCGGCCGCCTCGTCAATCCGATGGCGCCCGCCGTCTCGACCGCCGCGCCGGCCGCCGCCGTCTCCACCGCGGCCGCCGTCGCGACGGCGGCTCCGGCCGCGGCCGCGGTCCCCGACGCCGCCGCGGCCCCGGTCGCGACGCCTCCGGCCGGCGAACCCGCGGCGCAGGGCCAGGCGCCGGCCGCCGCCGGAGGGGGCTCTCCCGCCGTGTCGAGCTCGACCTACATCGCCCTCAAGCGCGACCCCATGCTCTCGCCGTTCGACCATGTCCGGATGATGGAGGAGGCCGAGGCGAAGGAGAAGGCCCGCCGCGACCTCGAGGAAGCCAAGAACCGCAGATCCCGCGTCGTCGTCCGCAAGGAGCCGCCGCCCGAGACTCTCGTCGAGCTGCAGGGCATCATCGCCAACGCCGAGGGCGAGTCGAAGGCCATCGTCAGCGATCAGATCGTCGGCGTCGGCGAAACCGTCAACAAGATGCGCGTCGTCCGGATCACGTCGCAGGGCGTGACCTTCGAATATAAGGGCAAACGATTTACCAAGAGCGTGAACCGTGAGTAATACGTCCTCGTGCCGTGCCGCCGCAGGAGGCAACATGATTCGCACCCACGATCGCCTGATCAAACTCTTCCGGGGCGCCGTCTCCGTCTTGACGGCGCTCGCGTTGGCGCTCGCCGCGCCGATGGACGCGGCCGCGCAGCGGCGGCGGGGAGAGCCCGAGGCCAATCCCCAGTTCCAGCAGCAGCAGGGAGGGGGAGGCGGCCCTCTCGGCGGCGACGCCGAGCCCCAGCTTCCGACCGGCGGCGGCCCGAGCGGCCCCATCGGGGCGGAGCCCGAGGAGGCCCCGGCGACCACGCGGCAGGTCCAGGGCGTCCAGATCGGAGCGGCTCCCACGTCGTCGGGGCGCACCGCGTCCTCGACGGCGCCGCTCGACACGCGCGTCACGGTGCGCGTGAAAGGCGCGCCTCTGGCGACCTTCCTCGACACGATCTCCGCGCAGGCGAAGGTCAACTTCATCATCACCGAAGGCCTCGAGTCCAAGCGCGTCACCGCGTTCCTCCAGAACGTGACGGTGCGCGAGGCCCTGCAGGTCCTGCTCGAGATCAAAGGACTGACCTACCAGCAGATCGGCAAGTCGAACACTTACGTCGTGACTCCGCGCTCGAAGCAGGTCGAGAACCTGATCACGCGCATCTACACCCTCAACTACATCCCGCTGATCCCGCTCGCCGGCGACACGTCGTCGAGCGGCAGCGCCGCCTCCGCGGGCGGAGCCGCGGGGGGCGCGGCCGCGGCCGGCGGCAGCTCCGGCGGCTCTCCGGGCGGCAGCCCGGCGGGCGGAGCCGGCGCCGCGGGCGCCGCGACGTCGTCCGACGTCGCGATCCTCAACGTCGTGCAGAGCGTGCTCTCCAAGAGCGGCCACGTCGTCGTCGAGCCGCGCACGAACGCGCTGATCGTCACCGACATCCCCGAGGTCTTCCCGCAGGTCGAGCAGATCATCGCGGAGCTCGATAAAAAGGCGCCGCAGGTCATGATCGAGGCGCAGATCGTCGAGATCAAGTCGGAGCGCACCCGCGAGCTCGGCTTCGAGTGGGGCGGTCCCAACGGCGAGCTCGGCACGTTCACCGGCGGACAGCGCGACATGACCTTCCCGCTCAATCTGCCGAACAACCTCGGCAAGGCGCGGTTCTTCGATCCGCTGAACCCGGTCTCCGGCATCATCTCGACGATCGGCACCGGCAGCTCGGGCGGCACGGGCGACGTCGTCGTCAACGGCGCGTTCCTCAAGACCAGCGTGCTCGACCTGACGTCCTTGAAGCTCGCCCTGCGCGCGCTGATCTCGCGCTCCGAGGCGCGCTTCCTCGGCAAGCCGAAGGTCCTCGCGCTCAACAACAAGAGCTCGGTGATCCAGATCTCCTCGCGAGAGGCGACCAACTTCGAGGTCTCCCAGGCCGGCGCGTCCGGCGGCACGAGCCTCCAGGTCGCCGGCGTTCACCGCGAGGACACCGGACTCGTGCTGCGCGTGACCCCTCAGGTCAACAAGGAGGGCTACATCACGATGCTCGTGCAGCCCTCGTTCACGGACGTGCAGGAGGCGTCGATCTCGCAGAGCTCGAACCGGGTGTTCAACCCGATTCAGCGCTCGGCGTCGACGCTCGTGCGCGTCAAGAACGGCCAGACTCTCGTCCTCGGCGGCCTGCTGCGCTCGACGGAGACGAAGGTCGTCCGAAAGGTCCCGTTCTTCGGCTACATCCCGATCATCGGCTGGCTGTTCTCGAGCTCGTCGACCCGCCGCGTCAACAACGACCTCGTCATCTTCATCACTCCGACGATCGTCTCGGACTAATAAAGGAGGGGGGTTGACAAGGAATACAGCGGGGCTATACTGGGGAGGTCGGGCGGTTTTGGTTAAAGGAGAGTAAAAGGACCCCCCATGTCGATCGCCGAGATTCTCGTCTCCAGCGGCGTCCTCACCGAGGAGCAGCGCGACAAGGCGCAGAAGGTCGCGACCCAGACCAAGTCGTCCTTCAGCGAGGCCGTCGTCAAGCTCGGCTTCACGAAGGAGGACGACATCGCGATCGCCCTCTCCAAGCAGCACTCGATCCCCTACGCGTCGCGCGAGAACAAAATCCTCAAGTCGGAGAAGGGACAAGGCCTCGAAAAGGTCGTCCCCGAGAACTACGCGCGCGAGAATTTCGTCCTGCCTCTGTTCGTCGACGAGAACGTGCTCGCCGTCGCGCTCTCCGACCCCGACAACGTCCTTCTCATCGACAACCTCAAGCTGCTGACCGGCCACGAGATCCAGCCGTTCATCGCCACCCGCACGCAGATCATCAAGGCGATCGACGAGTTCTACCTCGGCAGCTCGGCGATCGACAAGACGCTCGGTCAGAAGACCGACGAGGGCGAAGCCGAGGAGGCCGTCGGCGTCGGCGACGAGCGCCTCAACCTCGACCAGGTCGCGGCCGACGCCAACGGCGCGCAGGCCGTCTCCCTGCTCAACGCGATCCTCAAGCAGTCGATCCAGGAGCGCACGTCGGACATCCACATCGAGAAGTACGACGAGCGCGTCGGCCTCCGCTTCCGCATCGACGGCGTGCTCTACGAGCGCTCCCCTCCGCCGAAGCACCTGTTCAACGCGATCATCTCGCGCATCAAGATTCTCTCGAAGCTCGACATCGCCGAGCGCCGTCTTCCCCAAGACGGCCAGTTCTCCTTCCGCGCCCAGAACCGCGTCATCGACATGCGCGTGTCGATCTGCCCCTGCGTGTTCTGCGAGAAGGTCGTCATGCGTATTCTCGACAAAGGCGCGATCGACCTCGACATCAACAAGGTCGGTCTCGACCCGAAGCAACGCGACGACATCATCGAGGCCGCGGGCGCCCCGCACGGCCTGTTCTTCATGACCGGCCCGACGGGCTCCGGCAAAACGACCACGCTCGGCGCCATCCTCAACACGATCAAGAGCCCCGACATCAACATCATGACGATCGAGGACCCCGTCGAGCTCAAGATCGAGGGCATCAACCAGGTCCAGGTGCGCGCGAACATCGGCCTGACGTTCGCCGCGGCGCTGCGCTCCTTCCTGCGTCAAGACCCCGACGTCATCCTCGTCGGCGAGGTCCGCGACCAGGAGACCGCTCAGACGTGTCTGCGCGCCGCGCTCACCGGCCACTTGGTGATCTCGACGCTCCACACCAACGACGCCTTGTCGTGCGTCGCGCGCTTGATCGACATGGGCATCGAGCCGTTCATGCTCGCGAACTCGCTGCAGCTCGCGGCCGCTCAGCGCCTCGTGCGCCTGCTGTGCACGGCCTGCAAGCGCCCCACGAAGGTCCCGCCCGAGCTCGCCGCGGAGGTCGTGCGCGACGCCCTGCTCGAGACCCCGATGGACCCGGCGGCGGTGACGTTCTTCGAGCCGCGCGGCTGCGACAAGTGCTCGCGCACCGGCTACGCCGGCCGAAAGGCGATCTACGAGGTCTACAAGCTCAACGGGCCCATGCGCGAGATCATCTACCGCTACGGCGCCGACGTGGGCAAGCTCAAGAAGGCGGCCGAGGAGGCGGGCATGTGGACCATGCGCGCCTCGGGCTTCCGCAAGGTCCTGCAGGGCTTGACGACCATCGAGGAGGTCATGTCGGTCACCGTCGCCGATTGACGGGCGCACGACGGCGCATTGACAGGGCGTGACGCGGCTGTTACACTGGGAGGAGAATGGCGCGCTATTCCTATACGGTCCAGGACAGCAAGGGGGAGACCTCTTCCGGCGCTCTCGAGGCCGGCGACGAGAACGAGGCGATAAACTCCCTACAGGCGAAGGGCTATTTCATCCTCTCGATCTCCGCCGACAAGTCCTCCGGCGGGTCCGGCGCCAAGAGCGGCGGCGGGGGAGGCGGAAGGCCCGCCCTCCGCGACCTCGTCTTCTTCGCCGAGCAGCTCGCGACCCTTCTCAACGGCGGCGTCCCTCTCGTCCGCGCCCTCTCGCTCCTCGGCGAGAACTCCTCCTCGAAGGCGCTCCAATACGCTCTCGCGCAGGTCACCAAGGACGTCGCGTCGGGCACCGCGCTCTACAAGGCGCTCGAGAAGCACCCGAAGGCGTTCGACACCCTCTGGGTCTCGCTCGTCCAGGCCGGCGAGATGGGCGGCCAGCTGCCCAAGGTGCTCAAGCAGATCGGCGCCTACATGCACTCGCAGGCCGAGATCCAGGGCAAGATCGTCACCGCGATGGCCTACCCCGGCGTGCTGATGTCGGTGTCGATGGGCGTCCTGCTCTTCTTCATCGTCAAGATCCTCCCGGTCTTCGCCGACATCTTCAACTCCTTCCAGGTGAAGCTACCGCCGCTGACGGCCGCGATCATCGTCGTCTCGAACATCCTCGTCAATCACCTGGCCGGCCTCATCATCACGCTCGTCGCGCTCTGGTTCGTCTGGAACGCCTACCTCTCGACGGAGGCGGGCCAGGAGACGAAGTGGGCGCTGCTCTTCGGCATGCCGATGTTCGGCGACTTCCTGAAGAACATGATGATCGAGCGCATGCTGACCACGCTCTCGACTTTGATCGAGTCCGGAGTCTCGATCCTCAACGCGATCTCCGTCCTCGAGGGCGTCTTCGCCAACAACCTCATCTTCAAGCGCGTCCTCACGTCGGTCAAGACCGACGTCGCCGGCGGCAAGTCCATCTCGCAGGCGTTCAAGAAGACGGGCGCGCTTCCGACGCTCGTCACCGAGATGATGTTCATGGGCGAGGAGTCGGGCAAGCTGCCCGACATGCTCGTGACCCTTTCGTCGTTCTACAAGGAGCAGATCGACCAGTTCACGCGGCGGTTCAACGCGATCATCGAGCCGATCATGGTCGTCGGCATCGGCATGCTCGTCGGCGTCATCGTGCTCGCCGTCTTCATGCCCGTCTTCAAGCTGTCGAATATGGGAGGCAAGTGATGAGGATGCTCAAGCGGCTGCGGAAAGAGAGCGGATACACGCTCGTCGAGCTCGTGGTCGTCGTCCTCATCGTCGGCATCCTCGCGGCCTACGGCGTGCCCCAATATCTGCGCACCGTCGAGACGAGCAAGGCCGACGACATCGTCTCCCTCGTCAACATGGTCGGCACGACGAACAAGATGTTCGCGCTCGACCACGGCAACGTCTACGTGACGGGGCAGTTCACGGCGGGCTGCGGCCCGGGGACCTGCCCGACGGGCGCCGGCCCGTTCACGAACGCCTGCGCGCTCGTCTGGTGCAAGTATCTCGCGGACCAGAACTTCGCCGTGAAGGCGTACGACGTCTACGCGTGCGACGGCAACACCTCGTCCTCGTGCGCCACTCTCGGCTCGGGCAACTTCACCGCCGGCGCCAGACGCAAGACCGGCGCCTCGTCGCCGTACGACACCTGGGGCTTCACGATGAACACCTCGGGCGTCATCACCGCCTATGGGACAACTCCGCCGACGCCGACTTACTAAGACGGCTTCCGACGCGGGGTATACCCTCGTCGAGGTCGTCATCGCCATGCTGCTGACCTCCGTCATGGTCACGTCGGTGTTCTCCGTCGCGCTCACCGCCAAGACCGGCGGCGCGAAGGGCGAGCGCAAGATCAAGGCGGCCGCCGGCGCGCGCCAGGTCGCGGCCCAGCTCAAGAACTACGTCACCGCCGACGAGACCGCCACCGGCGCGTTCGCGGGCCCCGGAACCGGCGGCAACAGCTGGTCGATGGACGGCGGCGGCGTCGACGACACCTCCTGCTCGAACTGCTACGCGCTC
>CAYVFO010000140.1:0-6794 GCA_964450975.1 uncultured Elusimicrobia bacterium
ACCTCAAGAGGCCCTCGGCCCTGCGCGTGGCCGAGGAGTTGAACCGCCTGGGGCTGCGCCGCAAGACGCACAAGACCTACAACGGCCGCCTCTACGGTGGCAAGCCCTTCGACATCGACAGCGTCATCCGCATCCTCCGGCGCAAGGTCTACATCGGATTCATCACCAACGACCGCACCGGCCAGGAGTTCCCGGGCATGCACCAGCCGCTGATAGCGCCCGCGGATTTCGAGAAGGCGCAGAAGTCACTGGATGAGCACAACCAGCGCGAGGGCGGCCAGGTCCTCTACGCCGCCAACAAGCACGGCTTCCTGCTGCGCGGCCTCGTCCGCTGCGGGCATTGCGGAGGGGCGGTGGTCAGCTACGTCCGGCCGAAGAACGGCAAGGACTACCTCTACTACAAATGCCTGGCCCAACAGGACGGGCTGCCGATCCCGTGCGCCTTCAAGAGCGCGCCGGCGCGCAAGCTCGAGGAGTATGTGGTCGACAAGCTCGCCGCCATCGGCTGGGACCGGGAGTTCCTCGATCAGACGGTGCGCCGGGTGGACGGCCGCGCGAAGAACGGCACCGCGCCGCTGGAGGCCGAGCGACGCGCGGGGGAGGAGCGGCTTCGCGGCCTTCAAAACGAGGTGCAGAACCTGATCAACCTGGCCAAGTCCGGAGGGACCAACCCCGAGGTGTCGGCCGAGTTGGACCGGCTCCGGGCCGCCAAGACCGCCCTCGAGGCGCGACAGGCCGAGCTTGAGGCCGCCATCGCCCATCGGCGGGGCGCGGTCTACGACGTGGACGTCATGGCGGGGATGCTCAAGCGCTTCGCGCGCTTCGTCGGGAAGGTCCCCTTGGACGTGCGGGTGCGGACGATTCGCCTACTGGTCAAGCGCGTCACAGTGTGGAAGGACAAGATCGACGTGGAGACCTACGAGACCGCGGCCAAGGACCTCCAGAACGCGATCAACGGGGGCGGTTCTGCGGGCGGAAAGTTCAAATCCGGCCGTTCACAAACGGCGCGGGCAAAAAACCACCGCTGTCCCAGGCCCGAAGCGGATGGGTCCGGAACAGCGGTAGCAGAATTGCGGCTAAACTGGCGGGGCCAACGGGATTTGAACCCGCGATCTCCGCCTTGACAGGGCGGCGTGTTAGGCCAGCTACACCATGGCCCCGCGAAGGCATGAGTATAGCAAAATTTCGGCGGCGTACCGCGACAGGTTCGACGCGGTCTAGCGCTTCCCGGGGGCGTCGCCGACCTTGCCGCGAGCCTCGACGGCCTTCGGCACGTCGGGCGCCGCGGCGGCGGGCGGCTGAGGGGGAGGCGCGCCGCGCTTCTTCCACAGCCAGCCCGCGCCCGCGAGGGCTGCGGCGGCGAAGATCGCGGCGGCGATGACTTGGGGCTTCATGCCTCAAGTTTAGACGCGCGCCCGCCGGAAATCCAGGCCCCTGTTGTCAGCGAGTTCTGTTAAACTAATTGCGGGCCGTTAGCTCAGCGGTAGAGCGACCCCTTTACACGGGGAAGGTCACAGGTTCGATCCCTGTACGGCCCAAGCTTTCTAGCGCTCGAGCCAGACCTTCTCGCAGACCAGGCAGACGTCGCCGCCTTTGGTGTCGCGGAAGAGGACGTGGAGGGACGCGGGGCAGAGGCGGTCGCCCTTCTCGAGCGGCTCGAAGACCTCGCCGCAGTCGGAGCAGACGCCCTTGTCCATCGTGACCGGGCCGCGGCACGCCGGACAGAACGAGCGGGAGTCGGGCGCCTCCGACCGCACGGACTTGAAGCCTTCGCGCGGAGCGCGCTCGAAGCCGAACCCGCAGCCGCCGCACTGGCGCGCCAGCATCGAGGTCTGGGCCTCGCAGTTCGGGCACGGCCCGGACGCGTCCTCGGCGACTTCCTCGGACGGCGTCAGGCCCGCGTTCTCGAGATGCTCCTCGAGCAGCCGCACCGCGTCCTCGGCGCGATCCCGGAGGACGACGACGCGCACGGAGAGGCCCGCGCCTTTCGCGCGCGTGGCGCGCCACTCGGAGGTCACGCCGCAGTTCTCGAGGAACTGCGCGATCTTCGAGGCCTCGACCTCGTCCGAGCAGGAGTAGACGGAAGCGACGGGCGTCTCGTCGTCGATCACGGGCGGATGATCTTCGACGGCGCCGGCTCGACGGAGACGACCTCGACGTCGAACTCGAGCGTCTTGCCCGCGAGAGGGTGGTTGAGGTCGAGGGTCACGACGGTCTCGCCGATCGCCGAGACGATCGCGCGGAACTCGCCGTCGGGGCCCGAGGCGCGCACGGTCGAGCCGACCTTGAGGTCGCCGAGCTGCGCGAACGCCTCGCGGGGCGCGGTCAGCATGAGCTCGGGGTCGGGCTCGCCGTAGCCGTCCTTCGCCGCGACCGAGAGATGCTTCTTCTCGCCGGCGGACATCCCGGCCAAGCCCGCCTCGACGCCGGGCACGAGCATGCCCTGGCCCTGCGTGTAGGCGAGAGGCTCGCGGCCGCGCGAGCTGTCGACGGTCTCGCCGTCGACGGTCAAAGTGTAGTGGATCTTGACGGCGGAGCCGGCGGCGATCGCGCTCATTCTCCCTCGATCTTCTTCGACGGAAGGGTCTTGCGGAGCTCCTCGAGGCGCTTGCGCGTCATCGCGGCCTGCTCCTCGACGGAGGCGAGGAACTTCTTCGCGTACTTGCCCTGGATGTCGTCGGGCTTGTAGTACGGGATCTCGAACTTCAGGCTCTCGCACGTCTGATCGAGTCCCGCGAGCAGGCGCTCGAGGTACTCGGCGAGCTTCGCGGGATCGGTGGGCTCCATGGGGGAACGATCGTACTACTTTCCGAGGCGGTAGGAGATCTCGCGGACGTCGTACTTCGCGCCGAGGTTGGCGAGCCTCTCGGCCTTGCGCAGGGTCTTGCGCAGGGCCGCGACCTTGAGGGTCTTGTCGAGCCGGACGGAGACGATCGCGTGCGACTTGTCGAAGTCCACCACGACCGACTCGACTTCCGGGAGCTTCGACCACTCGGAGGCGACCGCGCGGCCGCACACGGTGCAGAGAAGTCCCGAGACGATCACGGTGTAGCGGCCGGGCTGGAGCTCTTCGTAGGGCCGGGCGGTGGGGGAGGCGGCGTGCGCGGACGCGGCGAGCGCGGCGCAGAGCGCGAAAATCGCGGTCCTCATTCCTCTTAAGCATAGCAGGGCCGCTGACGCCCGTCCAGGGGATTTGATACGATCGCCGCGTGGACCTCTTCGGCCGCGCGTCATGGGTCATGTTCGCCGCCGGCGCCGTCCCGACGGGACTGGCCGGCTGGTGGATCGGCACGTACGGGCGCTCCGCGCCGCCCGCGGCCGTCGCCCTCGCGGCGTTCTCCATGGCGGCCTCTCTCGTCGCCGCCTATCTCGCCTGGCGCTGGTTCGCGGCCCCGCTGCGCGAGCTCGAGCGCGGCCTCGAGCGCTGGACGCGCGGCGACCTCTCGACGCCGCTCGACGACTCCCGCATGGCCGGCTGGCGCCGCCTCGCGCGCCAGTTCGATCAGGCGCAGGACGACATCCGCCGCGCCCTCGAGGACGCGAACGCGGGACTCGCGCGCGAGCGCGCGCGCCTCGAGACGCTCGTCGAGCGCATCCCCGACGCGCTCGTGATCACGAACCTGCGCGGCGAGGTCCAGCACCTCAACGCCGCGGCGCTGCCGCTCTTCGACGCCAAGCGCGACGAGTGCCTGCCCGGCGGGAAGGGCCTGCTGCAGCCGCGCGACTCCTCGAAGTGGCGCCTGCGCGTGCAGGACGTGCTCAAGGCGCACACCTCGGGCGAGCTCATGGAGGTCGGCGGCGGGCCCGGCCAGCCGACCGCGTCGTACCGCACCGCCGTCACGATGTTCACCGATCCGGTCACGGGCGACTTCGGCGTGCTCATGATGCTGCGCGACGAGACCGCCGAGCGCAAGCTCGACGCGCTGAAGGAGGAGTTCTTCCAGGCCGCGGCGCACGACCTGCGCGCGCCGCTGTTCGCCGTGCAGGGCTACCTCCGCCTGCTCAAGAAATCCATCGAGCCCGACGAGCGGCAGAGGAGCTGGCTCGAGTCGATCGACCAGAGCTGCGAGCGCCTGACCGCGCTCGTCAAAGACGCGCTCGACGCCGCGCGCATCGAGAGCGGCCAGCTCCGGCTCGAGCCGAGGCAGATCGAGCCTCGCGCTCTCCTGCGCCGCGCGACGCGCCTGTTCCAGCCGATGGCCGACGAGCGCGGCGTGTCGCTCGAGACGCGCGTTTCCGACGGCGCGCCCGCGTCTTTCACGGCCGACGAGCGCCTCGTCGAGCGCCTCATGCACAATCTCGTCGCGAACGCGATCAAGTTCACGCCGCACGGCGGCCTCGTCGTCGTCGAGGCCGGCGCGGCGGGGCCGGACCGCGTCGAGCTCGTCGTCACCGACACGGGGCCCGGCATCCCCGAGGCCCAGCGCGCCGCGGTGTTCGAGAAGTTCCGCCAGCTCGAGACCGGCGGAGCCCGCACCGGATTCGGACTCGGGCTCGCGATTTGCGCTAAAATCGTCAAGCTGCACAAGGGAGAGATCTGGGTCCAGCCCGGCAAGGCCGGCGGCGCTCAGTTCGTCGTCCGGCTCCCTCTCGCTCAAGTTCCCAAGGAGGCCGTGACCGAATGACCACCCGCGCCATGCGTTACCCGACTCTCTCCGAAGCCGCGCTGCCCTCGACGGGCCTCGCGCACGACGCCGCCGCCGTCGCGGTCGCGAGCCTGTTCATCGCGGTCTGCGCGCAGATCGAGATCCCGCTCCCGTTCACGCCGGTTCCCGTGACCGGCCAGACGCTCGGCGTGCTTTACGCCGGCGCTCTCCTCGGCGCGCGCCGCGGCGCCGCCGCGGTCGCGCTGTACCTGCTCGAGGGCGCCTCGGGCCTTCCCGTGTTCGCCGGCGGCGCCGGCGGCGCCGCGAAGTTCATGGGCCCCACGGGCGGCTATCTGCTCGGCTTCCCGCTCGGCGCGTACGCGACCGGCCTGCTCGCCGAGCGCGGCTGGGACCGGACGCCGCTCAAGGCGTTCTTCATGATGCTCGCGGGCTCGCTGCCGATCTTCGCGTGCGGCCTCGTCGGCCTCTCGCGCTTCGTCCCCGCCGACGCCCTGCTCGTCTCGGGCCTGCTGCCCTTCGTTCCCGGCGACATCCTCAAGGCCGCGGCCTCCGCGGGCCTGCTCCCGGCCGGCTGGAAGCTGTTCGGAAAAGCCGCGAAGTGACGAGACGAAAGTAGGGTTGACAGGTTTGGGGGAGTAGGTTACACTCCTCCCGGCTTGCCGTTCCCGCACTATTAATGAAGAAAAAAGGACAGCTTCTCGACGCCGTAATGGGTCTGCTCCTGACCCTCGGCGTCGCCGGAAGCTACTGGCTTAAGCTTCCTCTGCTCGAGAGCGTCGAGTTCAAGACGTACGACCTCCGGGCCAAGCTGCGCCAGGACCTCAATCCCCCGTCGGAGATCGTGCTCGTCGCCATCGACGACGACTCCATCGCCCAGACCGGGCGCTGGCCGTGGCCCCGCACCAAGATCGCGGCGGCCGTCGACAAGCTCAAGACCGCGGGTCCCAAGGTCATCGGCCTCAACGTCCTCTTCTCCGAGCCCGAGCAGAACCAGGGCCTGCTCGAGATCAAGCGCCTCGAGGAGAAGTACAAGGAGCTCGTCGGAACCAAGAAGGTCTCGCAGAAGGGCGTGGACTTCGCGCTCGAGTTCTCGTCGTCCGCCGTCGCGCTCGACTCCGACACGAAGCTCCTCGCCTCGCTCAAGGACGCGGGAAACGTCCTGCTTCCCATGTTCTTCTCGCCGGGCACGCTCGGCGGGAAGGTCGAGCTCCCGCCCGTCGCGGTGTCGAGCTCGGCGATCCCCGCTTCGTCGGCGATCGCGTTCATCCAGGAGGAGGCGAAGATCGCGTACCCGATCCTCGCGTTCACCGAGGCCGCGGCCGGCCTCGGGCACGTCAATCTCTACCCGGAAGTCGACGGCGTGCTCCGCCGCGAGGCGCCGCTCGTCAAGTACGGCGAGGAGCTCTACCCGTCGTACGCGCTGCGGCTGACGATGGCCTACCTCGGCCTCAAGCCCGAGGACCTCAAATTCCAGCCCGGCGTGGCGCTCGGCGTCGGCGGCGTCGAGATCCCGCTCGACAACGAGAACATGATGGCCGTGACGTACAACGGCCCGCAGGACACGATCCGCTCCGTGCCGTACGCGAGCGTCATGGCCGACAAGGTCGACATGGCGCTGTTCAAGGACAAGATCGTCATCGTCGGCCCGACGGCGCTCGGCATCGCCACGCTCTACAACACGCCGGTCGCGCAGAGCTTCCCGTCGATGGAGGTCGTCGCCAACTCGATCGAGAACGTGCTCCACAAGAAGTGGCTCACGCGCCCGATCTGGGCCGACAAGGCCGAGCTCGGCCTGATCGCGTTCATCGGCCTCTTCATCATGTTCGTGCTGCCGCGCCTGCGCGCGCTCTGGGGCCTCGTCGTGAGCATCGTCTTCGCCGCGGCGCTCGGCGGCGCGGGCACGTACCTGTTCATGCACGGACAGTGGCTCAAGGTCTCGTATCCCGCGGTCCTGCTGCTCGCGGGCTACCTCGTGATCATCTCGAAGAGCTTCCTCGTCACCGAGAAGGGCAAGGAGCTCGTCGAGGCGTCCGCGATCGAGACGAACAAGATGCTCGGCCTCTCGTTCCAGGGCCAGGGCATGCTCGACATGGCCTTCGAGAAGTTCCGCCTCTGCCCGCTCGACGACAATCTCAAGGACACGCTCTACAATCTCGCGCTCGACTTCGAGCGCAAGCGCCAGCACTC
>CAYVFO010000141.1:0-981 GCA_964450975.1 uncultured Elusimicrobia bacterium
ACCGTCGAGTCGATCGCGCGCACGATCGACTCGACGGTCGGCGGCGTGCGCGTCGGCAAGTACACGAAGGGCGGCCGCCGCTACGACATTCGCGTGAGCCTCGCCGACAAGAACCGCGCGGGCGAGGCCGACATCTCGACTCTGTGGGTGCGCAACGTGCGCGGCGAGCTCGTCCCGCTCTCCGCCGTGACTTCGATCGTGTCCAAGCCGACTTTGCTCTCCGTCCAGCGCGAGGACCGCGAGCGCGCGGTCACCGTGTTCGGCAACGTCGCGCCGGGCAAGTCCCAGGCCGACGCGATCGCCGAGGCCCAGAAGATCGCGAAGGCGACCCTGCCCGACGGCTACCGCCTGACGACCACCGGCTCGTCCCAGCAGTTCCAGGAGTCGTTCCGCGAGCTCGCGCTGGCTCTCGTGCTCGGCATCGTCGTCGCGTACATGATCCTCGGAGCGCAGTTCAACAGCTTCATCCACCCGTTCACGATCCTGCTCGCGCTGCCGTTCAGCCTCTCCGGCGCGCTCGCGGCGCTGTGGATCGCGAATCACTCGCTCAACATGATGAGCATGATCGGCATCCTGCTGCTCATGGGCATCGTCAAGAAGAACTCGATCCTGCTCGTCGAGTTCGCCAACCACCAGCGCGAGGCCGGCCTCGGCGTGCGCGAGGCGCTCGTGATGGCGTGCCCGCTGCGCCTGCGTCCGATCCTCATGACGTCGCTCGCGATCGTCGCGGGCGCCGTTCCCGCCGCGATGACCATCGGCCCGGGCGCCGAGCTGCGCGCCCCGATGGGCGTCGCCGCCATCGGCGGCACCGTGATCTCGACCTTGCTCACCCTGTACGTCGTCCCGTGCGCGTACAGCCTCCTCTCGCGCCTCGAGTCGGGCAGGGACGAATCGCGCCGAGCCGAGGTGCTCGCGGCGCTCGCCGCCCCGCCGCCCGGCGACGGGCATTAATCAGAAGAAAGCGAGACCTTCCCTCCATGG
>CAYVFO010000141.1:991-6770 GCA_964450975.1 uncultured Elusimicrobia bacterium
GCGCGCTTGTTCCCGGGGAGCCGCGCACGTTGCCCCTCCATGGCCGCGGCGGCGCCTCGCGGCGTATCCTAAGGAAGCTCCGCGAGGAGCGGGAGGACGCATGAAAACCATCATCCGTGCCGCCGCCCTGGGCGCCTGCGCCGCCGCGCTGTGCCTGCCGGTCCGCGCCGCCGACGACGTGACGGAAGAGCGCGCGAACCCCCGTCATTCGCAATTCGAACGCCCCGTCGCCGACGGCATCGGCGAGAGCGACGCCGTCGGGATCCTGGAGGAGATCCATCAGCACGAGATCGACGCCGCCGCGATCGCGCAGCGGAAGTCGCAGAACGAGGAGGTCCTGGCGTTCGCCCGTCAGATGACGGCCGATCACAGCGAGGCGAAGAGCCGCCTCGGAACCGTCGGCATCGAGGGCAGCGGCAGCGAGCACACCCTCCGGATGCGCGAGAAGCACCGGGCGGCCATCCGCCGACTCGAGAAGCTCGAGGGAGCGGCCTTCGATCGCGCGTACATGTCCCAGATGGTCGACGGCCACACCATGGCGCTCGAGAAGATCGACAAGAAGATCAAGCCCGCCGCCAAGACGGGCGCGTTCACGACCTACGTCGCGGAGCTCCGTCCGGGCGTCGAGACGCATCTCGAGCACGCCCGCCGCATCAAGACCGAGCTCGGGCGGAAATAGCCCCGAAAGCGCTATGATGGGCGGCGTTGGACCGCCAGCTCATCATCGCTTCTCCGTCAGAGCCGCGCGTGAGGCTCCGGGCCGCCGGGCAAGGCGACCTGGAGTCTCTGCGCGTCTGGAAAAACGCCAATAAGGCCGGATTTTTCTTCAAAGGCGACATCACGCCCGAGATGCAGGCGAAGTGGTTCGCGGACTACCTGCGCCGACCGCACGACTTCATGTTCATCGTCGAGGACGGCGGGGCGGCCGCCGGCTGCATGGGCTTTCGCCTCCTCGAGAACGGCGCCGCGGCCGACACCTACAACATGATCGCCGCCCCGCACGCGAAGGGCACGGGCGTCATGAAGAAGGCCATGATCCTCATGTGCTCCTGGATCGCGGACAATTTCACGAAGGACATCGGCTGTCTCGTCGTGAAGGGCAACGAGGCGATCAAGTATTACGAGCATTGCGGGTACCGCATCGTGGGCTCGGCCGACGGCCACGAAATCCTCAAGGTCGAATGGGGCGCGATGCCGCGCGTGCCCGCGACCGCCTCGGAGAGCAAGGCATGATCAACGTGTTCGGGTCGCTGATGGGGCCGGAAGAGCTCGAGGAGGTCCGCACGAGCCTCGAGGCGCAATGGATCGGCATCGGTCCCAAGACCGCAGCGTTCGAGAAGAACTTCGCGGAGCGTCTGGGCCTTCCCGGCTTCGTCCTGCTCGACTCCGGCTCGAACAGCCTCCACCTCGCGGTGAAGCTTCTCGATCTCCCGCCGGGGTCGGACGTGATCGTGCCCTCGTTCACCTGGATCGCCTGCGCGCACGCGGTCGTGCTCGCCGGCCACCGGCCCGTGTTCGCCGACGTCGATCTCGACACGCTCAACGTCACCCGCGCGACCGTCGAGGCCGCGCGCACGCCGAAGACCAAAGCGGTGATGGTCGTGCACTACGGCGGCCTGCCCGTCCGGGTCGATGAGATCCAGCAGCTCGGCCTGCCCGTGATCGAGGACGCGGCGCACGCCGTCGACTCGAAGCTCAAGGGCAAGTTCTGCGGCGGCCTCGGCGACGTCGGCATCTACAGCTTCGACGCGGTCAAGAACCTCGCGATGGGCGAGGGCGGCGGCCTCACGGCCAAGGACCCCGCGCGCATCGCGCGCGCCAAGCAGCTCCGCTACTGCGGCATCGGCAAGTCCGGCTTCGAGGCGGCCGCGAACAAGGACCGCTGGTGGGAGTACAACGTCACCGACTTCTTCCCGAAGATGCTGCCGAGCGACATCGCGGCCTCGATCGGCTTAGCGCAGCTGCGCAAGCTCGACAAAATGCAGGCGTGGCGCAAGCAGATCTGGGAGACGTATCAGAAGGAGTTCGCCGGCCTCGGCTGGCTCGTACGCCCCGTGGACGCGCCCTCCGACGCGACGCACTCCTACTTCACGTACTGCGTGCGCGTTCCGGGCGGCAAGCGCGACGCGCTCGCCAAGCAGCTCTACGCCGGCGGCGTGTACACGACCTTGCGCTACCACCCGCTGCACATGAACAAGATCTACGGATCGTCGGCGAAGCTGCCGGTCTGCGAGCGCCTCAACGAAGAGGCGCTCTCGATCCCGATCCACCCGGGCCTCAAGCCCGCCGACGTCGAGAAGGTCGTCTCGGAAATCAAAAAGTTCAACGCATGAGCCAGCCCGTCGTCGTCCTCGGCGCCGGCTGCGCGGGCCTCTCGGCCGCGCGGCGCCTGCGCGAGCTCGGGCGCCCCGTCCTGGTGCTCGAGGCCGAGGACCACGTCGGCGGCCTCGCCGGGGGCGCGCGCTTCGACGGCGACGTCTACGAATACGGCCCGCACATCTTCCACACGACCGACGCCGCGATCCTGAGCGACGTGAAGGCGCTCATGGGCCCGGACCTGCTCCCGTACGAGCGCACGATCCGCATCAAGTTCCTCGGCGCCTGGTTCACGTTCCCACTCCAGATCGGCGACGTCCTCGGCAAGCTGCCGCTCGCGACGACGGTCCATGCGGGCCTCTCGTTTCTCTGGCACGCGGGCAAGGGGCTCGTCGTCCGCCCGCCCGAGCATATGGAGAACAGCGAGACCGTCCTCAAGCGCGAGTACGGCGCGGTCCTCTACAAGCTGTTCTTCGAGGACTACATCCGGAAGGTCTGGGGCATCCCCCCGTCGGCGTTCTCGCCGTCGTTCGCGCGCGAGCGCATCCCGCGCTTCAACATCCTCGAGGCTCTCGACAAGATCGCGACGGCGCTCACGTCCCGCTTCCGCCCCGCGAAGGCCGTGAGCACCGAAGGCTTCGTCGAGAAAGTCGAGGGCGAGCTCTTCACGACGCGCCGCGGCTTTTCCTTGATCTGCGACCGCATGGCCGAGACGCTGCGCGCCGCGGGCGGCGAGATCCGCCTCGGCGCGAAGGCCGCCAAGATCTCGCGCGACGGCGCCCGCGCGGTCTCCGTGACGCTCGCCTCCGGCGAGACGATCGCCTGCTCGGGTCTGGTCAACACCCTCGCGATCAACGCCGCGCCGCTGATGCTCGAGCCCTCGCTCGGTCCCGACGTCGAGCGCGCGGCGAAGTCCCTGCGCTTCCGCGCGATCGTCTTCGTCGGGCTCAAGGTCAAGCGCGAGCGCGTCCTGCCCGCCTCCTTCGTCTACTTCCGCGAGCACTCCTTCAACCGCGTCACCGACATGTCCTACTTCAAGCTGCGCATGGACCCGGGCACGACCTTGCTCGTCGCCGAGGTCGCGTGCGCCCAGGAGGACGCGGTCTGGAGCGACGACGCCGTCGCCCGCGAGGCCGTCCTCGCGGACCTCGAGCGCGAAGGGCTGATCCGGCGCGACGAGGTCGCGCGGACCGTGGTCTACCGCACCGCCCACGGCCAGCCGATGTACACGCTCGGCTACGAGGACGCGCTCAAGACCGCGATCGGCGCGCTCGAGGGCCTCGCCAACGCCGCGACCGCCGGCCGCCAGGGCCGCTTCGCCTACGTCAACACGCACGTCGCGATGAAGATGGGCCGCGAGGCCGCCGACCGCCTGCACGCGAAGCTGGGGCCGCGGTGAGCGCTTCCCGCCTGCGGAACGCGGTCCTCGGCCTCGCCTTGGCCGCCGGAATCTGCGGCCTGCGCTGGGGCCTGCCCGGCCCGGAGCGCCTGCGCGCGTTCCCCGAGCGCCTGATCCCGACGCCCGAGGTCGCCGCCCGCTTCGCGCGCGAGTGGGCGAAGCTTTACGCGGGGATCGAGGCGTCCCACAAGAGCCCCGGAACCGACGAGCCCGTCGCGCACGCCGTCGGCGTGGAGATCGTGAGGCCCGGCTGGGACTTCCCCCCGCTCAAGCTCCTCAACTCCTACCGCAGCCTCCTGCTGCAGAGCGGCCATCCCGACGAGAAGAAGTCCTTCGTCATCCTCTCGCAGATGCGCCCGTGGCGTCTCGAGTTCAAGCCGCTCTACATCCAGTACGGCGGCGCGTTCATCTACCCGCTCGGCGCGTTCCTCGGCGCGGCGCATCTGACGGGGCTGATCCACCTCACGCCCGGGATGGAGTACTACCTCCTGCATCCCGAGGACATCGGAAGCCTCTACCTCGCCGGGCGCGTCTTCATGCTGCTCTTCCAGCTCGGCACGGTCCTGCTCCTCTTCAAGCTCGGCGAGCGGCTCGCCGGCGCGCGCGCCGGAGCCGCGGCCGCCGTCCTCGGCGCGCTGACGCCGCTCGCCGCGCTCAACACGCACGTGATCAAGCCGCACCCCTACGCCGCCTTCTGGGCGCTCGCGGCCTGCTGGTACCTGCTCGAGGCGCTGTCGCGCAATCGCCGCCGCGACTTCCTCGCCTGCGGCGCCTGCGCCGGGATGGCGGCGGGCTCGCTGTTCTCGATGATCCCCCTGCTCGGCCTGCCGCTGGCCGGGCTCTTGGCCGGCGTCAGGCCGCGGAAGGAGGCTTTCATGGGCGCGGCCGCCGGCGTCGCCGTCTTCGTCGCGGCGAATCCCTACGTGCTGTTCGCCTTCAAGGACTTCCAGTGGGATTTGGCTTACGCCAGCGGACGGGAGTTGTCTCTGAGCCCGTTCTCCGTCGTCGACTATCTCCAGGCTATGGTGGTGAACGTCGGGCTCATATCCGCCGTGCTGTCCACGGGCGGCCTCATTCTGTCGTCATTGAGCCGTTCTAAAGAGGAGGCCGTGCTCGCGCGCGGAACATTGCTGATCCTCGCCGTGCTCCTCGTCAAATTCTCCGTCTTCTTCTCCGAGGACCCCGCCGCGCTTCGTCTTTTCTACGTCCCGGTGCTGTTGTCGTTCATTCTGGGCGCCGTCGCCGTTGAAAAATCCAAGCTCCCGAAGCCGTTCAAGGCCGCGGTGTTCGTTCTCCTGCTCGTCGAGTCCGGCCTCCGCGGCGGCGTCGCGCTCGCGAACCTCCACCTCGACCAGACCCCGCTCTCCACCTTCTCGCGCGCCGCCTCCTGGATCGAGGCGAACGTAAAGCCCGGGGACTCCGTCGGCCTCCCGCGCTACCCCGAGCCCTCTCATACCCCGCGCTTCCGCTACGACCGCTACGAGCTCGTCGTCTTCCAGCGTCCCGAGGCCCTCGACCCCCGGAAGCTGCCGAAGTGGGTCGTCGCCGACGACATGGACCTCGAGCGCTTCGAGTCCTGGAGCGCCGGCCGCTACAAGACGGCGGCCGTCTTCGCCCCCGCGCGTCTCGGCCCGCTCGATCCCGCCGCCTACACCCCCTTCGTCAACCAAGAGATGCGCGTTTACGAGAAAAACCGCTAGAATCCATCCATGATCCAAGACCTCCTCGGCGCCGTCGCTTCCTCCCAGGCCTACCGCCGCTTCGCGGCGCAGAAGGCGACCCGCACCGTCCTTTATATCTGCTACTTGAGCCTCCTGTTCACGATCGGCGGCACGATCGCGATGAAGATCCGCGTGGGTCCCGTCATCGACGAGACGTTCAAGTGGCTCGAGACGTCGGTTCCGACGCTCACGTTCTCGGGCGGCAAAGTCACGAGCGCCGTCGAGGGACAGACCCGCATCTCCCACCCGAGCGCCCCCGAGGTCTCGGTCATGATCGACACGGCGCGCACGACGCCCGTCGTCGCGCAGGACCTCAAGGATCAGAAGGTCCTCGCCTACCTCA
>CAYVFO010000142.1:0-6700 GCA_964450975.1 uncultured Elusimicrobia bacterium
CGACGGCGGCCAGCAGTTCCTCGCGGCCGAGCCGCCGCCGATCCCCGTCCTCAAGCGCGTCGTCGTCGAGGCCGATCCCGATTTCGCCGACCTGATCGCGCCGTTTCTCGTCAACTGCCGCGACGAATCCGAGGCGATGCGGCGCGCGATCGCGCGCGGCGACTTCGCGTCGGTCGCCGCGGCCAGCCACAAGATCATCGGCGCCGGGGCGAGCTACGGGTTCCAGCCCTTGAGCGACGAGAGCCGCGCGCTCGAGAAGGCGGCCAAGAACGGCGACGCCGCGGCCGCGCTCGCGCGTCTCGACGCGATGGACGCGTATCTTTCCGCCGTCAAGGTGGTCTACCGGTGAGCGATCGAAAGCCGCTGATCCTCAGCGTCGAGGACGACGCGAGCATGCTCGCGCTCATCGAGCGCATCCTCACGGTCGGCGGCTACGAGGTCAAGGCCTTCTCCGACGGCGCGGCCGCGCTCGCGTGGCTCGAGAAGGGGCGTCCCGACCTCATTCTGACCGACGTCATGATGCCGGGCGCCGACGGTTGGGAGTTCTGCGCGCGCCTGCAGGCCGAGCCCGAGCTCGCCATGGTGCCGGTCATGTTCCTCACCGCGCTCGACAGCGAGCGGGACAAGGCGAAGGCGCTCTCCGCCGGCGCCGTCGAGTATCTCGTCAAGCCGATCACCAAGCAGGGGCTGCTCGACGCCGCGGCGCGCCACGCGAAGACGAAAGGCCGCTGGTCCGGCCGGAAGGAAGGCCTGGTCGCGGCCGCGTGGGCGCCCGACGAGGCGCGCCCGAGCCACGAGACGGCCGAGCAGGCCGCGAAGGCCGCGGGACTGCCCTTCCTCGCCCGCGTTAACCCCGAATCGATCCGCCTCGGCGTTTTGCCCGCGCCGTTCTGCCGCTCGAACCGCGTCGTCGCGATCTCCGACGAGAACGGCCCGGCGTTCGTCGTCTCGGACCCGTTCAACAAGGAGCTGCTCGCCCTGCTCGCGCGGTACTCCGGCGACGGCTCGGAGCCGCGCGTCCTGGTCGCGGAGTCCGCGCATCTCGCCTCTCTTCTCAAGCGTCCCGGCACCGAGAGCCTGCGCGCGCGCCTCGGCGGAGACCCCTCCAAGGTCTCCGTCGCCGAGATCGCCGCGAATCTGCTCGACGGCGCCGTCTACGAGCGCGCGAGCGACGTTCACATCGAGCCGAAGGGCGACCGGACGGTCGTCCGCTTCCGCATCGACGGCGACATGCGCGAGGTCTATTCGCTCACGCCCGAGAGCGGCCTCCAGCTCATCACGAAGTTCAAGGCGCAGGGCCGCCTCGACATCGCCGAGCGCCGCAAGCCGCAGGACGGCTCGCTCGAGACGACGATCGACGGCCGCGCGTTCGTCATCCGTCTCGCGACGACGTGCACGCCCGCCGGGGAGAGCCTCATCATGCGCCTGCTCGAGCCGTGGTCGAAGCCGAAGCCGCTCGAGGAGCTCGGCATGTCCGCGCAGCAGGTCAAGCACATGACCGAGTTCGCGCGCCGCAACCACGGCCTCATCGTGATCGCCGGCCCGACCGGCTCGGGCAAGACGACGACGATCTACAGCCTGCTTCAGCACATCGACTGCGCCACGCGCAGCCTGATCTCGGTGGAGGACCCGGTCGAGTACCGAATCCCGAGCGCGAACCAGCAGCAGGTCGACGAGCGGGCGGGCCTGACGTTCGAGGCCCTGCTCAAGTCGTCGATGCGCCAGGACCCCGACATCCTGTTCCTCGGCGAGATGCGCGACCCGTTCTCGGCCAAGATGGCCGTCGACTTCGCGAGCACGGGCCACCTCACGATCTCCTCGGTGCACACGACGAACGCGACGACCGCGATCTTCCGCCTTGAGCGCATCGGCGTCACGCGCGGCGCCATGGCCGACAGCATCCTCGGCGTCGTCGCGCAGAAGCTCCTCAAGCGCCTTTGCGAGTCCTGCAAGACGACCGGACCGATCACCGACGAGGAGAAGGCGCAGTTCGCGCCGTTCACCGACGATCCGCCCGCGACTGTCTCGCGCCCGAAAGGCTGCCTCGCGTGCGGCGGCACGGGCTACTTCGGCCGGGAAGGCATCTACGAGATCGTGAAGTTCTATCCCGAGATATCCGACATGATCCGCCGCGACAAGCCGATCTCCGAGATCCGCGAGTTCGCCCGCGAGCGCGGGGACATGCTCATCGTCGATCACGCGATCGAGAAGGTCCGCGCGGGAGTATTCCCGCCGAAGGACGTGCACGACTACGTCCTGCTGGAGGAATCCGAATATCGCAAGCGTCCGAAGGCGCCTCCTCCGGGAGCGGCGCCGCGCCCGCCGTCCTCCGGCGCGTCGCCCGCGATCATCATGGATGCGGCCGGCAATGGGCGGGTTCTCGTCGCCGAGGACGATTTCGACACGCGCGCGCTGATCGTCCGCGTCCTCGAGAACATGGGCTGCGACGTCGTCGCGGCCGCCGACGGCGTCGAGGCCCTGACGGCGATGTCCGCCGGCTCCTTCGATCTCATCATGTCCGACGTCGACATGCCGAACCTCGACGGCCTCAAGCTCATGGAAATCAAGAACCAGAAGGGCGTCGCCGCGCCCGTCATCTTTTTCACGGCGCGCGCCGAAAGCGAGGCCGCGGCGCTCGCGCTCGGCGCCGAGGACTTCATCCGCAAGCCCGTCGCGAAGGACGTGATCGTGACGCGCGTCAAGCGGGTCCTCGATAAGAGGAGGAAGGCGTGACTGGACGCTTTCTCGGCGGGACTTTGGTCTGCGGAATCATTCTCGCGCTCTGCCCGGGCAACCGCAGCGCCCTCGCGAGCCTGCTCGCGGGAGGCCTCGCGACCGCGCTCGCGCTCCTGCTCGGCCCGCGCTCGATCGTCGAGCGCGCGGGCGCCGTCTTCATCGCCGGGCTGATCGCCTGGTTCGCCGGCCCGCGCGCCGCCGTGCGCGAGAGCGCGCTCGAGCACGCTCTCGGCTGGGCCGCCGCCTCGATCGCTCTCGCGATCTGGCTCCATCCGCGGCGGGAGGACGCGTGACCGCGCTGGCCCTCGCGCTGCTGCTCGCGGCTCCCGCCGCCGCCCAGTCCGCGAAGGGCGACGTCGGCGTCTCCGCCGCCGCCTGGCACGCCGGCGAGCTCGTCGTGCTCGCGACGATCGAAGGCTCGCCCGCGCGGAACGCGGGCCTCGTCCACGGCGACCGCATCGTCTCGATCTCCGGCAAGCCCCCCAAGAGCGTCGCCGATCTGAAGCGCCTCCGCGGCGGCCTCGGCACCGAGGTGACGGTCGTCGCGCGGGCTCGCGGTGCCGAGGAGACGCGTTCGCTCAGCCTCTTCCGCGAGGATATTTCCGGCAAGGCGGGCGACGACTCCGCCGAGATCGAGGCCGGCGCCGCCGCGGGCGACCCGGTCTCGCTGACGGCCTACGCGCTCGGGCTGAACGACCGCGTCGCCGCCGCCGACCATCTCGAGAAGGCCGCCGCGAGCGGCTACGCCGAGGCGAAGTCGCGCTACGCGAACGCGCTGCTGCGCGGTCTCGGCAGGAAGAAAGACGCCGCGGCCGGACTGCGCCTCGCGCGCGAGGCCGCGGCCGCCGGCCACTCCGGCGCCACGATGCTCGTCGGCGACGCCTACTCGAACGGCTGGGGCGTCGAGAAAGACGAGATCGAGGCCGGCATCTGGATCCGCAAAGCGGCGGAGCTGGGCGGCGACGAGGGCATGTGCGCGCTCGCGGAACGGCTCGACGCGGGGCGCGGCATGCCGGTCAATCCCGAGGAGGCGCTGTATTGGGCGAAGAAGGCGCTTCCCGCCGCGTGCGCCCACTACGTCCTCGCCGGCCTTCTCCGCGACGGCCGCGGGACCGCGAAGGACGAGCTCAAGGCCTACGAGCACGCCGCGCGCGCCGCCCACGCCGGCTACCCGCGCGCCTCCCAGCTCGCCGGCAAGCTCGAGAGCCTGCTGTCGAAGGAAGAGCTCGACGAGGTCCACGCCGCCCTCAAGGTCGAGGGCATCGTGCCGGGACCCGGCGGACGCGTCGGCGGCCCGGGCGAGAGTTCCGGCGCCGCGGACGAGCTTCCTCCCGCTCCGGAGAAAGTCGCGCCCCCGCTTCCGGGCCGCCGATGATCGAAACCGCCGGCGGCCGCCGCGTCCTGACGGTCTCGCAGCTCAACGCGCAGGTCCACGAGCTGCTCGACTCCTCCTTCTCCGAGCTGTGGATCGAAGGCGAAGTCTCGAACTGCAAGTCCTATCCCTCGGGACACACGTATCTGAGCCTCAAGGACGAGAAGTCGCAGGTCCGCGCGGTGCTGTTCAAGGGCGCGTCGTTCGGCGTGAAGTTCAAGCTGCAGGACGGCCTCAAGATCCTGGCGCGCGGGCGCGTGACGTCCTACGAGCCGCGCGGCGAGCTCCAGTTCGTCATCTCCGGCGCCGAGCCGCGCGACAAGGGGGCCCTGCAGCTCGCGCTCGAGCAGCTGACCGCGAAGCTCCGCGCCGAGGGCCTCTTCGACGAGGACCGTAAGAAGCCGCTCCCGCCGTTCCCCCGCTCCGTCGGCGTCGTGACGTCGGGCCGCGGCGCCGCCGTACGCGACGTGATCCACGTGCTCTCGCGCCGCTGGCCGGGCCTCGAGATCCGCGTCTGGCCGGTGAAGGTGCAGGGCCAGGGCGCCGCCGACGAGATCAGCGGCGCGATCCGCGGCTTCAACGAGCTCGCGCCCGACACGGACGTCCTGCTCGTCGGCCGCGGAGGCGGCTCGATCGAGGATCTCTGGGCGTTCAACGAGGAGCCCGTCGCGCGCGCGATCGCGGCGTCGGACATCCCCGTGATCTCCTGCGTCGGCCACGAGACCGACACGACGATCGCCGACTTCGTCGCCGACCTGCGCGCGCCGACGCCGTCGGCCGCCGCCGAGATGGCGGTTCCCGAGAAGGCCGCGGTCCTGGCGCGGATCGGCGAGCTCGCCGAGAGCATGGAGCAGATCCTGCGCGACGAGGTCGCGGACCTCGGCCGCCGGCTCTCGTACGCGGCCGCGCACCCGTTCCTCAAGGACCCGCGCCGCATCTGGGAGCAGCGCGTCCTGCGCGTCGGCGATCTGGCGATGCGGATCCAGGCGTCGCTCGACCGCCGCCTCGAGAGCCTCGGCCTGCGCTTGGCCGGCGCCGCCGGCCGTCTCGAGGCCGTGAGCCCGCTCGCGGTGCTCGGCCGCGGCTACGCGATCGCGACGAGCAAGGGCAAGGCCCTCACGAGCGCCAAGCAGGTGAAGAAGGGCGACCCGGTTTCCATCCGCCTCTCCGAGGGCGAGATCAATTGCGAGGTGACGTCATGACGAAGACGCCGAAAGCCGAGCCGTTCGAGAAGCAGCTCGAGGGGCTCGAGGAGCTCGTGCGCGAGCTCGAGGCAGGGGACAAGGGGCTCGACGAGTCGCTCGCGCTCTTCGAGAAGGGCGTCGGGCTCGCGAAGGACCTCTCGAAGCGCCTCGAGGACGCGAAGACGAAAGTCGAAGCCCTGTCGAAGGAGAGCGGGAAGCTCGTGAAGAAGCCGTTCGAGGCCGAGGACTAGGCGGGCTCGCCGACGAGGTCGTATTCCTCGGCGGCGGTGATCTTGATGTTCGCGAAGTCGCCGATCCGCAGGTAGTCCTTCGTTCCCGGAATCAGCACTTCGTTGTCCACCTCGGGCGAGTCCTTCTCGGTGCGCCCGATGAAGTGCTTCCCCTCCTTGCGGTCGACGAGAACCTTGAGGGTCTTGCCGACCAGCGCCCGGTTGAGCTCGAGCGAGATCGGCTGCTGCGCGGACATGACGGCCTCGGCGCGGCGCTTCTTCTCCTTCGCGGACACGTCGTCCTTCAGCGTGAAGGCGTGCGTGTTCTCCTCGTGCGAGTACTGGAACACGCCGAGGCGGTCGAAGCGGGTCTTGGTCACCCACTCGAGCATCTCCTCGTGGTCCTTCTTCGTTTCGCCGGGGTAGCCCGCGATCAAGGTGGTGCGCAGGGCGACGCCCGGGATCTTCGTCCGGATCTTGTCGATGAGCGCGGCGGTATTGGCCTTCGTCGTGCCGCGGCGCATCGAGGCGAGCATCGGGTCCGACACGTGCTGCAGCGGCATGTCGAGGTACTTCGCGATATTGGGGCGCGACGCCATCACGTCGAGCACGTCCTCGGGGAAGCCCGCCGGGAAGGCGTAGTGCAGGCGGATCCAGCCGATGCCGTCCACGTCAGAGAGCGCCTTGAGCAGGTCGGCCAGGCGGCGCTTGCCGTAGAGGTCGAGGCCGTAGTACGTCGAGTCCTGCGCGATCAGCAGCAGCTCGCGAGTGCCCGCGGCGGCGAGGCGCTTGGCCTCCGCGACGAGCTCCTCGATCGGCGTCGAGACGTGCTTGCCGCGCATGAGCGGGATCGCGCAGAACGAGCACGGGCGATCGCAGCCCTCGGAGATCTTGAAGTACGCGTAGTGGCGCGGGGTCGTGATCAGGCGCTCGCCGACGAGCTCGTGCTTGTAGTCGGCGCCGAGCGCCTTGACGAGGCGCGGCAGGTCGCGCGTGCCGAAGTAGGCGTCGACCTCGGGGATGTCGCGCTCGAGGTCCTCTTTATAGCGCTCGGAGAGGCAGCCCGTGACGAAGAGCTTCTCGATGCGCCCTTCCTTCTTGGCGCCCGCGTAGTCGAGGATCGTGTCGATCGACTCCTGCTTGGCGTTGTCGATGAAGCCGCACGTGTTGATGACGAC
>CAYVFO010000143.1:0-5390 GCA_964450975.1 uncultured Elusimicrobia bacterium
CCAGGAAGGCTTCATCGAAACCCTGCGCAGCACCGCCCGCGAGCACCTGGGCCTTGATCACCCACGGAGCCTTGCCGGCGCGCTTCATCGCGGCGGCGAGCTGCGCGGTCTTGGTGATGACTCCGCCGGCGGGCGGGACGGCGATGCCGCGCGCCTTGAGGAGCTCTTTGCCTTCGTGCTCGAGGAATTTCATTCGGGGGGTCCTTGGATTAAGCGGCGACGGTCCACGTCTCGGGACCGGTCAGGAGCTTCTGGAGATCGGCGGGCTTGGCGGCCTTCGCCTGGTCGATCTGGGACGTCATGAGCTCGTGGAGCATCGGCCGCTCGACGGCGCGGAAGATGCCCTGCGGCACCGGCTCGGCCATGTTCGCGAGCGTCGCCGACGGCGCCTTCTCGTCGTGGACGAGGAGGTTCTTGGGCGGCGTCGCGGGATCGAACGTGACGACCTCGGGCTCGAGGCCGTTCAAGACGATGCCCTTGTCCTTCTTCGCGCCGAAGATCATCGGCTTGCCGTGCGCGACCTTCATCATGCGCTCCTCGCGCACGTCCTTGGCCGCGACGGACTCGAACGCGCCGTCGTTGAAGACGATGCAGTTCTGGAAGATCTCGATGAACACCGAGCCCTTGTGATGCGCCGCGCGGGTGAGCACCTCGCCCAGGAACGGCAGGTCGGTGTCGACGGCGCGCGCGACGAACGAAGCCTCGGAGGCGAGGGCGAGCGCCATCGGGTTCAAGGGCGCGTCGATCGTGCCCATCGGCGAGGACTTCGTCTTCTTGCCGATCTCGGAGGTGGGCGAGTACTGGCCCTTGGTCAGGCCGTAGATGCGGTTGTTGAAGAGAAGAATCTTCAGGTCCACGTTGCGGCGCAGCGCGTGGATGAGGTGGTTGCCGCCGATGGAGAGGCCGTCGCCGTCGCCGGTGACGACCCAGACCTGCATGTCGGGGTTCGCGCACTTGAGGCCGGTCGCCACCGTCGGAGCGCGGCCGTGGATCGAGTGGAACCCGTAGGTGTTCATGTAGTACGGGAAGCGCGAGGAGCAGCCGATGCCGGAGACGAACGCGATCTTCTCCTTCGGGATGTTGAGCGTCGGCATGATCTTCTGGACGGTCGCGAGGATCGCGAAGTCGCCGCAGCCGGGGCACCAGCGGACCATCTGGTCGGACTTGAAGTCCTTGGCGGTCTGGACGATCGGTCCGGACGCCGGGAGCATCTCCATTTCGTCGGCCATGTTACTTGCCCCCCTTGAGGATCGCGTCGATTCCGGCTTCGATCTCGGTGACCTTGAACGGCTGGCCCTTGACCTTGTTGAGCCCCGTCGCGGGGACGAGGTACTTCGCGCGGATGACCTTGAGCAGCTGGCCCATGTTGAGCTCGGGCACGACGACGTGCTCGAAGCCGGCCATGATGTCGCCCAGGTCGGGCGGAAGCGGATTGAGGTGGCGCAGGTGCACCGCCGAGACGCTCTTGCCCTGCTTCTGGAGGCTCTGCACGCCGGCCGTGATGGCGCCGTAGGTGCCGCCCCAGCCGATCACGAGGACCTTGCCCTTCTTCTCGCCGAGGACCTCGGTCGGAGGGATGTCCTGCGCGGCCTTGTTGACCTTCGCGGCGCGCAGGCGGACCATGCGCTCGTGGTTGTCGGGATCGTACGAGATGTTGCCGGTGACGTCCTGCTTCTCGATGCCGCCCAGGCGGTGCTCGTAGCCCTTCGTGCCGGGAATCGCCCACGGGCGCGCCATCGTCTCGGGGTCGCGCTTGTAGAGCTTGAACTCGGAGGCGGGCGGCAGCGGCTGCCGCTCGAACTTCGTCAGCTTCGACGCGTCCGGGATGAGCCACGGCTCGGAGCCGTTGGCCAGGTAGCCGTCGGTCAGGAGGAAGACCGGCGTCATGTACTTGACCGCGAGGCGCGAGGCCTCGTAGGCCATGAGGAAGCAGTCGCCGGGGGTCGCCGCGGCGAGGACGATCGCGGGGCACTCGCCGTTGCGGCCGTAGAGCGCCTGGAAGAGGTCCGCCTGCTCGGTCTTCGTCGGAAGGCCGGTCGACGGGCCGCCGCGCTGCACGTTGAGGATGACGAGCGGCAGCTCGGTCATGACGGCGAGGCCGATCGCCTCGGCCTTGAGGGCCACGCCGGGGCCGGACGTGCCGGTCAGCGGGAGGTAGCCCGCGAACGACGCGCCGATCGCGGTGCCGATCGCGGCGATCTCGTCCTCGGCCTGGAACGTCTTCACGCCGAAGTTCTTGTGCTTCGAGAGCTCATGCAGGACGTCGGAGGCCGGCGTGATCGGGTAGGAGCCGTACCACAGCGGCAGGCCGGACACCGACGAGGCCGCGACGAAGCCGAGAGCCGTCGCCTCGTTGCCGGTGATGTTGCGGTAGAGGCCCGGCTTGATCGGGGCCTTGTTGACGCGGAAGTGGTGGCCGAAGATCTCGGCGGTCTCGGCGTACGCGTTGCCCGCGTGGAGCGCCTTGTGGTTGGCCTCGACGTACTTCGGGTTCTTCTTGAACTTCGTCTCGATCCACTTGAGCGTGGCCGTCATGGGGCGATCGTAGAGCCAGTACATCATGCCGAGCGCGAAGAAGTTCTTGCAGCGCTCGGTCTCCGTCGCGGTGAGGCCCATGCCGTCGAGCGCGTTGCGCGTGAGGCGGCCGAGCTCGACCTGGATGACGCGGAAGTCGGAGAGGCTGCCGTCCTCGAGCGGATTCTTCCCGTCGGGGTAGCCCGCCTTCTTGAGGTTCGCCGCGTTGAACGTGTCCTTGTTCACGACGATCATGCCGCCCTTCTTGACGTCGTGGACGTTGGCCTTGAGCGCGGCCGGGTTCATCGCCACGAAGACGTCGGGCGCGTCGCCGGGAGTGAGCACCTGGCGCGACGAGAACTGGATCTGGAAGCCGGAGACGCCGGCGGTCGTGCCCACGGGGGCGCGGATCTCGGCGGGGAAGTCGGGGAAGGTGGCCAGGTCGTTGCCCGCGAAGGCCGTCGTCGTCGTGAACTGCATGCCGGTCAGCTGGATTCCGTCGCCGGAATCGCCCGCGAACCGGATGACTGCGGACTCGATCTCCTCGATCGGAAGATTGGGTTTCGGCTTCGTGGAGGTTTCGCTCATACTGGCATTATAACCCCGGAGAGGGGCCTCCGAGTATTGATCCAGATCAACCTTCCGGGAGGGCGCCGAAACGACGATTCTTAGCGCTCGTTTAAGGAAGGAGCCGAGAAGGCCGCGACGACCTCGGCGAGGCCCGAGGAGACGCCCGCGACGGTCGCCGGGGAGGTCGAGCGGACGACCTCGGTGGAGACGGCGAGCTCGAAGGACCCGGAGCGCGGCGACGGGGAGAGCGAGGCGAAGAAGCGCGTCCAGACGCGCGGCGCGGCGGAGGCGTCGGCGGCGACGATCAGCCCCTCGCGCGCCTGGTACTCCGCCTTCCGAGCCTCCGCCGTCTTCTTCTCCGGCTTCCGGACGGGCCGGACGGGCGCGCCGGCGGCCGGCGCTTCCGAGTCGGAGGCGGACGCCTTCTCGGCGGCGGGCGCCGGGGCGTCCTTGGGGATTTCCCCCGCGTCGGGGCCTTTGTCCGTCGCGGCGACCAAAGCCATGCCGGCCAAGCTCACGAAGGCGTCCTCGGCGCGCGCGAAAGCCGCGGGAGACGCGAGCAGGACCGCGAGAATGACGCGCTTCATGCCCGTACTATAGCGCGCGAGGCGCGCGCGGGCTCAGGGACTTAGGGGCATTCCGCCGTCGGCAGGAGGCCCATCGCGCGAAGGGTCCCCTGGACCGACAAGTCTTACGCGGGGTCGCGAAGCTCGAAGGCCATCGTCGTCGCGCCGCAGTCGATCAAGTCGCCCTCGTTGAGGACGACCGACCCGCTGACCTTGTTGCCGTTGACGACGGGATAGCCCTCGGTGACCGCGACGAGCACGAAGCCCTCGGGCTTGCGGTGCACGGACGCCGCGACCTCGGGCGCCGAACCGAACAGGCCCGAACCCTTGATCTGGATCTGCACGCGGTCGGACTTGCCGATGTACGTCGACATGCCCTTGAGCTCGTGCTCGGGCTTGTCGTCGGCGGCGCCCTTGATGATGCGCAGCCAGCCGACCTTCTCGGAGCCGGGCGCGGGCTTCGCGGACGCGGCGGAGGCCGCGACGAGCTCCGCCTGCTTCTGCGGCGTCAGGACCATCGTCGCGTCGGATTTGGGAGCGGGGCCGGACTGCTCGGCCGCCTCGGCTTCGTTGATGAAGACGAGCGCGTGCTTGGCGAGGCCCACGACGTCGTTGTGGTGCAGGCCGGACTTCTTGATCCGCTTCTCGTTGACGAATGTGCCGTTCGTCGACTCGAGATCCTCGATGAAATAGGTGCCGCCCTCGAGGGTGAGCCTGCAGTGGTGGCCGGAGATCGCCGGGTTGTCGATGACGATGTCGTTGTCGGGCTTGCGGCCGACGGTGATCCCCGGCTTGTCCCAGGGGACTTCCTTAATGACGGCCGCGTTGAACTTCAGCAGCAGCTTCGGCATCGAATGGGTCTCCCTCGTCGAAATTAGCGTCCGAACAGCCGCGACACGAGCTTCTTGACTCCGCCGCCCTCGCCCTGGCCCGGCACCTTGGCGACGACGACGGTGATGTTGTCCACGCCGCCGGCGGCGCGGGACTTCTCGATGAGAATCTCCACGATCCTCTTGGGGTCGGCCTCGGCGGCGATGACCGCGGAGACCTCGGCGTCGAGGACCATCTTGGACAGGCCGTCCGTGGCGAGCAGCACGACGTCGCCGGGGAACAGCGGGTGCTCGCCGACGTCCACCTGCACGTCCTTCTCGGCGCCGATCGCGCGCGTGAGGATGTTCTGCATGCTCGAGCGCGACGCTTCGTCGGCGGTCACCTGGCCGCGCTTGACCTGCTCTCCGACGAGCGAGTGGTCCTCGGTGAGCTGCTGGATCTGGCCCTTGCGCCACACGTAGAGGCGGCTGTCGCCGACGTGCGCGACGGTGATGGACTTCGCGTCGACGAGCGCGGCGACGACGGTCGTGCCCATGCCCGCGTCCTTCGGGAACGCGCGGCCCTTCTCGTAGATCATCGTGTTCGCCGACTTGACGAAGAACTCGAGCTGGCGGCCGCGCGGCGAGAGGCCGGCCGAGCCGCCCTCGGGGACGATGCTCTTCGCTCCGCCGAGCATCTTGCGCGCGTAGTCGACGATGGTCTTGCACGTGAGGTCGCTGGCGACCTCGCCGGAGTTGTGGCCGCCCATGCCGTCGGCGACGACGAGCAGCCCGAGCTCGAGATCGAGCGCGAAATTGTCCTCGTTGTTCTTGCGCACGCAGCCGGGATCGGTCTGGCCCGCGATCTCGAGCTTGTCCTTGGTCATACGGGCTCCTGCGGATTCTGCTTGGGCGGCGGCGGGACGTCGGC
>CAYVFO010000143.1:5400-6576 GCA_964450975.1 uncultured Elusimicrobia bacterium
GGCTTCGGCGCGGGCGCCGGCGCCGGCGTCGGCGCCTTGGGCCGGTCGTTGAGGCCGGGGATCGTGATCTCGGGGCCGATGCGAACCGTCTTGTCCGACGCGGCAGGCGGCGGCGGGACGGCCGGCTTCGGGTCCGGCGGCGGCGGCAGCTCGAGCGCGGGCTTCGGCGCCGGCGTCGGCGCGGCGACCGGCTTGATCTCGGACGTGATCGTCCTGTCGACGGCCGGCGGCAGCTCGATCGGCTTCTTCGGCGCGGGCGGCGCGGGCGCCGGGACGGCGGGCGCCGTGATCTCCGACGTGATCGTGGGCTCGGGTTTCGGCGCAGTCGGCTCGGGGGCACGTTGCACCGGTTGCTGAGACGCCGCCGCGTCAGCGGCGGCCGCCTTGGGCGCCTGACCTTTCAGCGCGGCGCGGATAGCGGCCGCGAACTCGGAGCCCCGCTGGAAGCGGTCGTCGGCGCTCTTCGAGAGCGCGCGGTCGATCACGGCCTTGAGAGCGGGCGGCAGGTCGGCGCGGATCGAGGACGGATCGGGATGCGGGTCGTTGGCGATCTGGAACAGGAGCGTGCCGATGCCCTCGCCGCCCTTGAACGGCTTCTCGCCGGTCGTGAGCTCGAAGAGCGCGACGGCGAGCGAGAACAGGTCCGAGCGGCCGTCGACCTTCTTGCCCGCGACCTGCTCGGGGCTCATGTACGACGGCGTGCCCATGACGGTGCCGGTCGCGGTCTTCGACGACGCCGTGATGCGCGCGATGCCGAAGTCGGCGACGCGGATCGAGCCGTCCTTGAGCAGCATGACGTTCGCGGGCTTGATGTCGCGGTGGACGATGCCCTGCGCGTGGGCGTAGTCGAGCGCGTCGGCGACCGTCGCGACGTACTCGCACGCCTTCTCGAGCGGCAGCAGCGAGTCCTTCGAGCCGTACTTCACGAGATCGTGCCCGTCGAGCAGCTCCATCGCGATGTAGGCGACGTCGTTCTCGTCGCCGGCGTCGAAGATGCGGACGATGTTCGGGTGGTTGAGCGTGCCCGCGGACTCGGCCTCGCGGAAGAAGCGCTCCTTGACCGCCTTCGTGGACTCGCCGTCGGAGCCCTCCTCGAGCACCATCGTCTTGATCGCGACCATGCGGTTGATCTTGGGATCGCGGCCGAGGTAGACGATGCCCATCGCGCCGCGGCCG
>CAYVFO010000144.1:0-3365 GCA_964450975.1 uncultured Elusimicrobia bacterium
CTCAATGGGTTTCCTCGACGAGCTCGATGAGCACGCCGCCTTGGGATTTGGGATGCAGGAAAGCGACCTTGTGGCCCCACGCGCCGGGGCGCGCGGCCTCGTCGATCAACTCGGCGCCGGCTGCCTGCTGCTTTTTCAGCTCCTCGGCGATGCTGGGGACGGCGAAAGCGACGTGGTGCTGCCCCTCGCCGCGCTTGTCTATGAATTTAGACACCGCCGAATCGGGATGAGTCCCCGCCACGAGCTCGATCCACGGCCGCTCGCCGACGAACGCGACCTCGACCTTCTGGGAGGCCACGACCTCGCGGTGCGCGAGCTTGAGCCCGAGCTTCGCGTGGCGCGCGATCGCCTCGTCGAGGGACTTCACGGCCACGCCGACGTGGTGGAGCTTCACCGGGCCCCCAGCAGGCGGCGCCCGACGGAGGCGGGGTCGGTCTTGCGGGCGACCAGGCTCTCGAGGTGCGCGTCGGTCACGCGCGAAAGCGCGCTCTTCATGACGCGGCGCTGGATCCAGAACTGGAGCTCGGTGGCGTGCTGGCGCTTGAGGCGCGCGCGGCCCTCGCCGGACTTCGAGAGGTGCGTCCAGTGGCCCTCGAGGCCCGCGGCGAGCTCGGCGATGCCGTCGCCGTCCTTGGCCGAGGTCGCGAGCACGGGCGGCTCCCAGGCTTTGACCGCCTGGCCGGCCGAGTGGCCGAGGCCGAGCGCGGCCTTGAGGTCCGCGACCGCCTTGTCCTTGCCGGCCAGGTCCGCCTTGTTGACGACGAAGATGTCGCCGATCTCCATGGCGCCCGCCTTCATCGCCTGGATCTCGTCGCCCATCGACGGCGTCGTCACGTAGAGGACGGTGTCGGCGACGGAGGCGATCTCGACTTCGTCCTGGCCGGTGCCGACCGTCTCGATGAGGATCTTGTCGCAGCCGAGGGTCTCGAGCACGTGGACCGCGCCGAAGATCGCGTAAGTCAGGCCGCCGATCATGCCGCGCGAGGCGAGCGAGCGGATGAACACGCCCGGGTCCGTCGCGTGCTCCATGATGCGCAGGCGGTCGCCGAGGAACGCCCCGCCGGAGATGGACGAGGACGGGTCCACCATGAGGACGCCGACCTTGAGCTTCTTGGCGCGGTAATGGCCGATGAGGCGGCCGGTGAGAGTGGACTTGCCGACGCCGGGAGGGCCCGAGACGCCGATCTTCTGCGCGGAGCCCGACGCCTTGAAGAACTCCTTGGCGAGCGCCTCGGAGGTCGCGGACTCGTCGACGACGATCGAGAGCGCGCGCGAGGCGGCCGCGTGGTCGCCCTTGCGGACGCGCCTGACGAGGTCCGCCGGGGCGGTCTTAGCGGGCAACGGAGAGCTTCTCGTTGAGGTAGTCCACGATCTGCGACAGCGGCGTGCCGGGACCGAACACGCGGTCCACGCCCGCCTTCTGAAGAGGCTTTACGTCCTCCTCGGGGATGATCCCCCCGCCGAATACGAGTATGTCGCCCATGCCCTTCTTCTTGAGCTGACGGCAGATCGCGGGGAAGAGCGTCAGGTGCGCGCCGGACAACAGCGAGAGTCCGACCGCGTCGACGTCCTCCTGCATGGCGGCGGCGGCGATCATCTCCGGCGTCTGGCGGATGCCGGTGTAGATGACCTCGAAGCCCGCGTCGCGCAGCGCGCGCACGATGACCTTCGCGCCGCGGTCGTGGCCGTCGAGGCCGGGCTTGGCGATGAGGATGCGCAGCGGCTTGTCCATCAGAGCGTTCCTCCCTGAGACTCTAGGACGGCAGCAAACGCGTCCACGACTTTCGGGTCGTAGGACGTTCCGGAGCCGGCCTTGGCTTCCTTGAGCGCCTGAGCGCCGAGAGCGGCGTCGCGCAGGCCGGCGGAGCGGAGCTCCTCCATCTTCACGGCGAGGCCGAGGATGCGGGCGCCGAGCGGGATGTCGTCGCCCTTGAGCTTGCCCGGGTAGCCGGTGCCGTCGAAGCGCTCCTTGTGATGGCGGACCATCGGGACCGCGCCGTCGAGCATCTTGATGCCCTCGAGCATGCGCGACGAGAAGGTCGGGAGCATCTCCTCCGACGCGGACGTCACGCCGAGGTCGGCGAGCAGGCGGTTGTTCTTGAACGCGATGAAGCCGATCTTGTGGAGGACGCCCGCGTAGTAGAGCATGCGGTAGTCGTACTCCTCGACCTGCATCGCGCGGCCGATCGACGTCGCGAGCTTCGCGGCGCGGACCGGGTAGTTCTCGAGGCCGGGGCGCGAGGTCTCGATCGCCGCGGTCAGCAGCTCGAGGACGTGCGAGAAGAAGTTCTTCTGCTCGGCCATGATCTTCGCGTTGACGATCGCCACCGACGCGAGGTTCGCGAGCGAGGACAGGAGGCCGACGTGGCCCTCGGTGTACGTGCCGGAGCGCTTGTTGAGCACCTCGACGACGCCGACGAGCTCGCCGCGGAACAGCATCGGCACGCACAACAGCGAGCGCGTCGTGAAGCCGCTCGCCTTGTCGAACTTGCCCGCGAAGCGGGGATCGCTCTTCGTATCGTTGACGGTCTGCGACTGGCGGTTCTGCGCCACCCAGCCGGCGATGCCCTGGCCGATCGGCAAGGTCATCGTCTTGAGGGCCTTCGCCTTCTCGCCCGACGCGACGCGGAAGAAGAGGCTCTTCTTGTCGTCAGTGACGAGCATGATCGCGCTGGCCTCGGAGTCGAGCAGCTGCTCGGCCGCCGCGCCGATCTTCTGGAGCAGGAAGTCGAGATCGAGGGTCGAGTTGAGCGACCCGGCGATCGAGAAGAGCTCGAGCGCGAGGTCGACGTTCATGTCCGGGCCGGCCGCGTTCGCGTTGGTCTGGGCCATGGCTTACTCCGTCCCGCCGAGGACTTCGCGGCAGGACGTCAGGCCCATCTTCACCTTCTCGAGGCCGTCCTGGACGATCAGGCGCATGCCTTCCTTGATCGCCTCCTTGCGCACGTTGTCCGCCGCGACGTCCTTGAGGCAGTAGCCGCGCAAAGTGTCGCTCATGATCAGGATCTCGTGCATGCCGACGCGGCCCTTGTAGCCGAGGTTCTTGCACTGGTCGCAGCCGCCGCTCTCGGGCGGGCCGAAGATCTTCGTGCCCTTCGGGAGCTCCACCTTGTTCTCCTCGAAGATCTTGATCTCCTCGGGCTTCGGGTCGTGCGGGGTCTTGCAGGCCGTGCAGAGGCGGCGCGAAAGGCGCTGGGCCAGGATGGCCTTGACCGTCGTCGCGACCATGAACGCGGGAAGGCCCATGTCGGTCAGGCGCGAGATGGTCGACGCGGCGTCGTTGGTGTGGATGGTCGAGAAGACCAAGTGGCCGGTCATCGCGGCTTCCATCGCGATGTGGGCGGTCTCCTCGTCGCGGATTTCGC
>CAYVFO010000144.1:3375-4060 GCA_964450975.1 uncultured Elusimicrobia bacterium
GATGCCGTCCAGGTTGTACTCGACGGGGTTCTCGGCGGTCAGGATCTTGATGTCCGGGCGGTTGATGTGGTTCAAGCACGCGTACAGCGTGGTCGATTTACCGGAGCCCGTCGGACCGCAGACGACGATGAGGCCGAAGTTCTTCTTGCCGCCGATGCCCTTGAGCAGGCCGAGGAGCTTGCCGAGGGTGTCCTCGAGGAAGCCCATCTTCATGATGTCGACCTGGACGCTGGCGCGGTCGAGGATGCGCATGACGCACGACTCGCCGTAGACGGTCGGGACCATCTCGACGCGGAACTCGATGGGCTTGCCCTGCGCGAGAATCTGGATGCGGCCCGACTGCGGGATTCTGCGCTCGGTGATGTTCATCGAGTTCGTCATGATCTTGATCTTCGCCGCGATCGCCATGCGGTAGCTCCACGGAACGGAGAACGTGCCGGGGAGCAGCATGCCGTCGACGCGGTAGCGGAGGTTGATCTTGGACGTCTTGCCGGTCGGGTCCTCGAAGGGCTCGATGTGGATGTCCGAGGCCTTCATCGACATGCAGGTCAGGATGATCGCGTTGACGAACTTCTCGACTTCGGGGGCGGACGCGTCGACGTCGGAGATGTCCGACTTCGGCGCCTCCTTCTGGACCTCGATGCCCTCGCCGTCCGGAACCTTCTCCGCCTCGGTCTTGGCGACG
>CAYVFO010000144.1:4070-5865 GCA_964450975.1 uncultured Elusimicrobia bacterium
GTCCGCCACGAGGCGGTTGAGCGCGGCGCTCTCGCCGCGGCCGTACGCGCCGTCGAGGGCGGCCTGGATGTCCGTCGGGAGCGCGAGATAGGGCTGGATCTCGAGGCCGGTGCGCAGCTGGATGTCCTCGGAGGCGAAGAAGTCGCGCGGGTCGGCCATCGCGACGAAGAGCACGCTCTCCTCCTTCGCGAACGGGATCGCGACGTGGCGGCGCGCGACGGCCTCCGGGATGATCTTGGCGACCTCGGCGTCGACGTCCATCAGCAGGAGGTCGACGGCCTTGACCTGCCAGTCCTCGGAGAGGGCCTTGAGGACCTGGGCCTTGCCGATCATGCCGGCGTCGATCGCTGCCTGCTGGAGGCTCTTGCCGCTCTTCGCGGCTTCCGCGGTCGCGGTCTTGAGCTGCTCCTCGCTGAGGAGCTTGCGCTCCGTCAGGACTTCCTGGACCGTCTTGCGGCGCTGAAGGCCTTTAACCGCCATGGTATTCTCCAAAGACGCTGCGGAGGGTTCCGAAGATCTCGCCGATGGTCGCGCGAGCTTCGACGGCGTCGAGTATGCGCGGGAAAAGGTTTTCCTTCGGGCTCTTCGCGGCGGTCTCGAGGCGCGCGAGCGCGGCGGCGGAGGCCTTCGAGTCGCGTTTCTTTCTAAACGCCCTCAACCGCTTGACCTGCTCGGCCTCGAGTTTCGGCGAGACCTTGAGGCGCTTGGCTTTCTTCGAGTCCTTCTCGTCGACCTGGAGGCAGTTGACGCCGACGATCTTGCGGCGGCCTTCCTCCACCTCCCGCTGCCAGCGGTAGGCGGTCTCCTGGATCTCGCGCTGGACGGCCTCGGTCTCGACGAGCTTGAGCATGCCGCCCTGCGTCCGGATGTCCGCGAGCTTCGACTCCACGCGGGCGGCGAGGTCGGCGGTGAGGTTCTCGACGGCGAACGCGCCCGCGACGGGGTCGACCGTGTCGGTCACGCCGGTCTCGTGCGCGAGGATCTGCTGAGTCCGCAGCGCGAGCGACGCGGACTCCTCGGACGGGAGCGCGAGCGCCTCGTCGTAGGAATTCGTGTGGAGGCTCTGGGCGCCGCCGAGGACGGCGGCGAGCGCCTGCCACGCGACGCGCATCGCGTTGTTGTGCGGCTGCTGGCTCGTGAGAGTCGAGCCGCACGTCTGCACGTGGAAGCGGAGGGACTGCGACTTCGGGTCGGCCGCGCCGAGGCCCTTCATGTACCGCGCCCAGACGCCGCGGGCGGCGCGGAACTTCGCGATCTCCTCGAGGAAGTGGTTGTGGCAGCCGAAGAAGAAGGCGAGCTTCGGGCCGAGCTCGTCGATCTTGACTCCGCGGTCGAGCAGGGACTTCACGTAGACCTCGGCGTTGCCGAAGGTGAACGCGAGCTCCTGGACCGCGTCGGCGCCGGCCTCGCGGATGTGGTAGCCGGAGATCGAGATCGGGTGGAACTGCGGCGCGTTCTTGAACGACCACTCCATCGCGTCGGCGCAGAGCCGGAGGCTCGGCGCGACCGGGAACACCTGCGTGCCGCGGGCGATGAACTCCTTGAGGATGTCGTTCTGGAGCGTGCCCTTGAGCGCGGAGGCCGGGATGCCGCGCTTCTTGGCGACGGCGACGTAGAACGCGAGGAGCACGGAGGCGGTCGCGTTGATCGTCAGGGACGTCGAGACCTGGTCGAGCGGAATGGAGTCGAACAGCTGCTCCATGTCGTCGATCGTGCCGATGTGCACGCCGACGCGGCCGACCTCGCCCTTCGCCTTGGGGTCGTCGGCGTCGAGGCCGATCTGCGTCGGCAGGTC
>CAYVFO010000144.1:5875-6565 GCA_964450975.1 uncultured Elusimicrobia bacterium
GCGGTCGAGAGGCCGGTCTGGCCCTGCTCGAGCAGCCAGCGGAAGCGCTCGTTGGTCTGCTTGGCCGTGCCGAAGCCCGCGTACTGGCGCATCGTCCACAGGCGGCCGCGGTACATCGTCTTCTGGATGCCGCGCGTGAACGGGAACTCCCCCGCGCGGCCGGGATCGGCGACGGGCGTCTCGTCGGGGCCGTAATAGCGGCGGATCTCGACGCCCGAGGGCGTCAGGAAGGACGGGGTCTGGGTCTCGGGGGTCGTGCTCACGCGGGCCTCATCTCCAGCCTGTCTCCGACGGCGACCGAACCCTTGAGGACTCCGCCCTTGAGCTCGAGGCAGCTCGACGCCGAGAGGACCCACGGCGACAGGCGCCACGGGCGCAGGTCCTCGATCACGCGGCGAACCGTGAGGTCCGCGTCGAGGAACAGCACGTCGATCGGGAACTTCATGAAGAAGGTGTGGATCATCGGGCAAGGCACGATCCAGAGCCCCTCGTCCGCGCCCAGAGACTCGCGCCCGAGCAGCCCCTTCGACCGCGACGCCGGGGTGTCGGCGGTCTCCACTTTCGCGGCGACCGGCTTCCCCTTCGTCGCGTTGAAGGCTAGCAAATACTTGCTCATCTGAGGACCGAGACCCGGCCGCGGCCGGTGCCGGCCGAGGTGTTGACCACGAAGATGTAGGTGCCGCTCGCGAC
>CAYVFO010000145.1:0-6545 GCA_964450975.1 uncultured Elusimicrobia bacterium
CCCCCCCGTCGGTCGGGTGGGCGGGCGTGGGCGCGGCGGGCGCCGGGACGGGCGCGGGTCCGGATAGGATCAGCGCGGACAGGCCGCGGCCGAGGGCTTTGCGGGAGCTCATGCGGGGTTCTCCGTGGTTTCAGGCGTCAGCGGCGCCGGCTTCTCCGACAGGCCGCGGCGAGACAAGAATTCCTTGGCGAAGGCCATGTAGGCCTCGGCGCCCTTAGACTTGGCGTCGTACTGGAAGATGGACTGCCCGAAGCCGGGGGCCTCGGCCAGGCGGATGTTGCGGGGGATGATGGAGGCGAACATCTTGGGGCCGAAGAACTTGGCCACCTCCTCCTTGACCTGGTTGGACAAGGTCATCCGGGAGTCGAACATGGTCAGAACCCCCCCTTCGGTCTCCAACTTGGGGTTCAGAGCGCATTTCACTCTATCCACAGCCCCTGTGAATTGCGCGAGCCCTTCCATAGAATAGTATTCCCCCTGAATGGGAATCACGATTTTATCGGCCGCATTCAGGGCGTTGACGGTCAGCAGGCCCAAAGACGGCGGGCAATCGATGACCACGTAAGCGAACTTGTTCTTGACCGCCGAAAGGGCGCCTTTGAGCCGGCTTTCGCGCGCCAAGGCCGAAACGAGCTCGATTTCGGCCCCCGCCAGGTCGTTGTTCGCCCCCGCCACGGACAGTTTGGCCAAGGGACTTTGCTTGATGGTTTTTTCCAGGGGCAGCAGGTCCACGAGGACATCGTAGAGGTTGGGGTCGAATTCGTGCTTGTCGAACCCCACCCCGGAAGTGGCGTTGCCCTGGGGGTCCATGTCGATCAGGAGGGTCTCATGACCCAAAACGGCCAAAGCGGAGGACAGGTTGACGGCGGTCGTGGTTTTCCCCACTCCCCCCTTTTGGTTCGCGACGGCGATGATTTCAGCCATTTGGGTGTGTTTACTCGTGAAAACAGGGTTTTCGGCCCTGAAAATGTTTACTCGTGAAAACTCCACTCATACTAGCATGTCCGCTAAAAACTGTCAAGACCCAGGCCTATTGTTGATAGAGAGTTATTAATAGTATTAAGTGTTGATTGGTGTTGTTTGCTACTTCCGCGTATCAGGCCTGGACAGCCGGGAGGTTTTATCTTACACTTCCGACCATGAAAGACTCGCGCGCGGCCGCGCCGCTCCTCGCGGCCATCAAAAAGGGGAAATTCCACACGGTGATCCTCGCGATGCCCGACATGCAGGGACGCTGGATCGGCAAGCGCTTCACCGGGCGCCACTTCGCGAAGGCGATCGCCTCGCACGGCACGCACGCGTGCGCGTATCTGCTCACCGTCGACATGGAGATGGAGCCGATCCCGGGCTTCGCGCTCACGAGCTGGGACAAGGGCTATCAGGACTTCGCGCTCGTCCCCGATTTCTCGTCGTGGTTTTCGCCCGCGTGGCTGCCGGGCACCGCGCTCGTCGTCGCCGACGTGCTCGACTCCTCGCACGACAAGACGATCGCCGTCGCGCCGCGCCAGATTCTCAAGGATCAGATCGCGCTCGCCGCGAAGAAGGGCTGGTCGCTCAAGATGGCCTCGGAGCTCGAGTTCTACCTGCTGCGCGAGACCTACGAGTCGGCGCAGAAGAAGAACTGGACGAACCTCGAGCACTACGGCACGTACATCGAGGACTATCACATTCTGCAGGGCACGCGCGAGGAGCCCGTCGTCGGGGCGATCCGCAACCTCATGGAGGCCTCGGGCGTTCCCGTCGAGAACTCGAAGGGCGAGTGGGGCCCCGGCCAGCACGAGATCAACCTCGAGTACGGCGCGCCGCTCGAGATGGCCGACCGCCATACCTTTTATAAGCACGGCGCCAAGGAGATCGCGATGCAGCAGAACGCCTCGCTGACCTTCATGGCGAAGTACAGCGACAAGCTCGCCGGCTCCTCGTGCCACATCCACGCGAGCCTCTGGAACAAGGCGGGCAGCAAGTCCGCGTTCTCGACGGGGGGCAAGCCGACGAAGGAGTTCCGCTGGTTCCTCGGCGGCGCGATGGCGTACGCGCGCGAGTTTTCGCTCTTCTTCGCGCCGAACGTGAACTCCTACAAGCGCTACCAGGCCGCGACGTTCGCGCCGACGCGCATCGCGTGGGCGCGCGACAACCGCACGTGCGGCTTCCGCGTCGTCGGGGAGGGGGACTCTCTTCGCATCGAGAACCGCATCCCGGGCGCCGACGCCAACCCGTATCTCGCTTTCGCCGCGACGATCGCGGCCGGCCTGCGCGGCATCGAGAAGCGCATCGAGCCGCCGGCCGAGCTCAGCGGCGACGCCTACAAGGCGAAGGTCGCCCCCGTGCCCAAGACTTTGCACGAGGCGATCGAGCTCTTCGAGAAGTCCGCGGCGGCCAAGGAAGCCTTCGGCGCCGAGGTCTTCGAGCACTACCTGCACGCGGCCAAAGCCGAGCAGGCCGCGCACGACCGCGCGGTCCCCGACTGGGAGCGCGGCCGCTACTTCGAGCGCGCGTGAGCCGCCGGTACGGGCCTCTCGAGTCGCGGCCCGTCATCCACCTCGTCCTTCCGCTCGTCCTGCACGGCTTCCTGATGTTCCTGGCGCTCGTCGAGGCCGACGAGACCTGGATGGTCTTTATGACCGCCTTGATCCCGGCCTTCGCGCTGGGCTCCATCGCCGAGAAAATGAAGTACCCCGTCTGGGAAGCGGTCTTCGCCGCCGCCTGGTTTCCGACATTGATGACGTGGACGAAATGGTACTGGGCGATCGGGATGCCCTCGGCGGGGGGGGCCGGCGCGCGCCTGCTCTACCTCTTGACGGGGATCCAGAACGAGGCGACTATCGGCGTCGCCGTCTTCATGTCGCTCGCCGGGGCGGCGGGCTTCGGCCTGATGCGGTTCGATCGCTGGTGGATCAAGAAGTTCGGCTACTCGATCTTCGAGGAGCGATGAAAGTCTTCTGGTGGGAGAGCGGGTTTCCTTACGCCCGCGGCGTCGGATGGCCCACGGCTCGCGCGGCCGTCCTGAGGACGCCGTTCATGCTGCATTTCGCGGCGCTGCTCGCAGGCTACTGGCTGGCGGTGGATTCAATCGTCATCTTCTGCGCGTGGGTCGCCGCATTCGCCGCGGGTTGGATGTGCGTGCAGCACGGTCGTCCCATCTGGGAGGCCGCGGCAGCAGGGGCGTGGTTTCCGACGACCCTGACCGCGTTCAAAATTTATTGGTGGCTCGGCATGCCGTCGGCAGGGTCGGGAGGAGACGCTCTCTTCGCCGCGCTGTCGGGCGAAATCGGCCACCCGGTCGCGGGGGTGTTCCTGTCGACCGGAACGGCGGGAATCTTGGGCTGGCTGCTCGCGCAGATTCTGGCCCCGCGATCCGACCACTGGGGTAGGCCTTTCTAAAAGCGCGCGATCGCGGCCGCGATCCGCTCGGCCGCGCGTCCGTCCCCGTAGGGGTTCTTCGCGCGGCCCATGCGCGCGCGCAGGCGCGCGTCGTCGAGGATCCGGCCCGCCTCGCGCGCGAGGCGCCGGCCGTCGCGGCCGATGAGCCGCGCCGCGCCCGACTTCACGAGCTCGGGACGCTCCGTCGTCTCGCGCGCGACGAGCACGGGCTTGCCGAGGCACGCGGCCTCCTCCTGGAGCCCGCCCGAGTCGGTGATCAAGAGGTCGGCGCCGCGCACGAGGCGCAGGAACTCCAGGTAAGGCTGCGGCGGCAGGAGCTTCACGCGCGGATGCCGGAGGAGCCGGCGCGCGGCGTCGCGGGCCTTCGGGTTCGGGTGGAGGGGGAAGACGACGGTCAGGTCCGGGCGGCTCTCGACGAGAGCGCGCAGCGCGCGGCACGTCTTCTCGAGGGGGGCGCCGAAGCTCTCGCGGCGGTGCAAAGTGGCCACGATCGTCCGCGTTCCAGGAGTTTTCGCGACTGAACCGAGCCGGCCCTTCGCCCAACGGAATGCGTCGACGACGGTGTTGCCCGTGACCGACACGCCCTTCCCGGCGATGCCCTCGGCGGCCAGGTTGGCGCGGGCGACGCCGGTCGGGGGGAAATGCAGCGAGGCCAGATGGTCGATGACGACGCGGTTGGCCTCCTCGGGGAAAGGGTGCCTCACGTCGAAGGAGCGCAGGCCCGCCTCGACGTGCGCGACCGCGATCCCGCGCCGGGCGGCTGCGAGCGAGGCGGCGAGCGCGGTGGTCGTGTCGCCCTGGACGACGACGACCGAGGGCTTCGTCCGGGCGAGGACCCGGTCCAGCGCCTTCTCGGCGCGCACGGCGAAATCGGCGGGGGACTGGCCGTGCCGCATGAGGCCGAGATCGAGGTCGGGCTTCAGGCCGAAAACCTCGAGCGCGCCGTCGAGAAGCTCGCGGTGCTGGGCCGTCGCGCACACTTTCACCCGCAGGCCGCGGCGCTTGCGCAGGGCGAAGACGACCGGGGCGAGCTTGATCGCCTCCGGGCGCGTGCCCATGACGACCAGGACGTTCATCGCGGCTGGCGCAGCCCGCGGCTCACGAGGGTCCACCCGATCATCTTATAAAGGAGGCGCATGCCCACGTTGGCGTCCCACTCGTCTCCCTTCGGGCCCGGCGCGACCTCGACGAGGTCGAAGCCGGCGATGCGGCGGCCGGATCTGGCGACCTGCGCGATGAGGTGAACCGCCTCGTTGAACTGCAGGCCTCCCGGAACCGGGGTGCCGGTGTGCGGGCAGAGGACGGGGTCGAGCCCGTCGATGTCGAAGGTGATCCACACGTCCTGGGGGAGGGCGGCGACGATGTCCTCGCAGGTCTTCGCCCACGGCTCGCCGCGGAACTTGCGGGCGGCGAGATCGCGGTCGAAGAAAACCTTCGCGCGAGGCCCGAGAGCGTCGATGAACTGCTGCTCCTGCTCGCAGTAGTCGCGGATGCCGACTTGAACGAGCTTCGAGAGAGGGGCGTCCTTCATCGCGTTGCGCATGATCGACGCGTGCGAGTGGACGAAGCCCTCGTAGGCGTCGCGCGTGTCGGAGTGGGCGTCGAAGTGCAGGAGGCCCAGGCCGGGGAACTTCTCGGCGGCCGCGCGGAACGCGCCGTAGGGCACGGAGTGGTCGCCGCCGACGACGCCGACGATCTTGCCTTTGGCGAGATACGCCTTCGTCTCGCGGTAGACCCAGCCGTTGACGTCGGCGGAGAGCGCGTTGACGCGCGCGAGCGCCTTCTCGAGGGGCTTCTTTCCCTTCACGCGCCCGCCGGCCGCGATCACCTTCGCCGCGGCGGCCTTCGCCTCCTTGTTCCAGGCGCGGACTTCCTTCGACTCGGGCGCCATCCAGATGCCGGGCTCGTAGGGCTTGAGCACCTCGCCGTCGTAGAGGTCGACCTGGCCGCTCGCCTCGAGGATCGCCTTGGGGCCGTTCGAGGTGCCGCCGCCGTAGGACGTGGTCGCCTCCCACGGAACCGGCAGCAGGACGACGGCGGCGTCCTTCTCGCCGTGCGGCAGACCGAACACGCCGGAGTCGGCGTCGGGCGCGGAGTTGGGGTCGAAGTCGAGCATGGACCGATTCTAGCAACTACGGCAAACCACTAAGACACAAAGACACGAAGAACGGCGACGGAAAGAACGGAGAACGGAGAACGGAAACGGATAAACACGAAGACGGCGAAGGACGGCGAAGACGGCGAAGAAACGGATGAAGATGATACGGCAACGAAGGCCATGGCCTCCGTACGCCGTTACCCTCAATCCGTTGCCGTTCTTCGCCGTCTTCGCCGTTCTTGGCGCGTCGGCCCGCCTGAATCTTCGTGTTTTTCCGTTTTTCTTAGAAGAACCCGTCGAGGAAGGACTCGACGAGGAGGGGGAGGTCCTCGGAGTAGCCGCCCTCGAGCGTCGCGAAGCGGGGGAGCTTCGTCGCGGCCAGCAGGCCGCCGATCTTGCGGAACGTGCCGTAGTCGAGCTTGAGGCCGGCGATGGGATCCTCTTTATAGGCGTCGAAGCCCGCGGACACCGCGAGCACGTCGGGCTTCCAGTCGAGCAGCAGGCCGAACGCCGGCTCGAAGGTCCGCAGCCACGCGGCCTCGGCCGTTCCCGCCTCGAGCGGAAGGTTCCAGCAGTTGGCGCGCGAGTCGAGCCCGGTGCCGGGGTAGAGCGGGTATTGATGCGCCGAGAGGAAGAGGGTGTTCTCGCGGCCGAGCACGAGCGACTGCGTGCCGTCGCCGTGGTGGACGTCGAAATCCACGATCGCGACCTTGAGCCCGGGCTTCGCCTTCTGCAGCCGCGCCGTCGCGAGCGCCACGTTGTTGAGGTAGCAGAAGCCGGCGACGCGGTCCTTGCCCGCGTGGTGGCCGGGCGGGCGCATGAGCGAGAACGACGGCTCGCCCTTCATCGCCGCGTCGGCGGCGGAGAGCGCGCCTGACAGGGAGATCAGCGCGATCTCGTCCATGCCGGGGAACGCGCCGGTGTCGGCGTCCTCGAACGAGCCGTTGGCGATCGAGTCGAGGTGATTTTCCCCGTGTAAAAGGCCGACGTCGGATTTCCCGGCGGCGACGACGGGGAGCTCGGGCTTGTGGCCGGCTGACTTCAGCCGCTCGAAGCTCCGCTTAAC
>CAYVFO010000146.1:0-4788 GCA_964450975.1 uncultured Elusimicrobia bacterium
TGAGAACTTCGTCTTGCGGGTCGTCAGCGCCTCGTACGCGGGCTTGATCTCGGGCCCGGCGAGGTAGACGGCCTTGAGGTCGAGCGTCGCGAGCCACTCGCCGAGCTCGCGGTGGAACTTGGGCGAGTCCGGGCCGAGCTCCTTCATGTCGCCCAGCACGAGCGTCTTGGGGCGGCCCGCGTACTCCTCGCAGAACGCCTCGATCGAGGCCTTCATCGAGGCGGGGTTCGCGTTGTACGCGTCGAGCATCAGGAGCGCGCCGCTCGCGTGCGGGAGCGGCTCCTGGCGGAGCATGCCGGGCGCGTGGGCCTCGAGGCCGGCGCGGATGACGTCCGGCGCGATGCCCATCGCGGAAGCCGCGCCGGCCGCGGCGGCGGCGTTGTAGCGGCTGTAGGCGCCGAAGGAGCGGAGCTTGACCGGGATGCGGTGGCGCTCGACGATGAGGGCGTCCTTGCCGTCGATGCGCACGCGGCAGCGCGGGCCGGCGCCGTAGGTGATCGCGCGCGAGCCCAGGCGCGTCTCGAGCGCGGAGAGCCACGGGTCGTCGGCGTTGATGACCGCGGGGCCGTCGTCGGGAAGGCAGGAGAGCACCTCGGAGTTCGTGCGGAACGTCGTCTCGACGGTGCCGAAGCTCTCGAGATGATCGGGACCGACGTTCGTGAGCACCGCGACCGTCGGCAGCGCCACGCGCGCGAGCTCGGCGATCTCCCCCTCCCGGCACGCGGCGAGCTCGAAGATCGCGTGGCGGTGCTCCGGCAGGAGCTCGAGGACGGAGAGCGGCACGCCGATCTCGTTGTTCCAGTTGCCCGGCGTCGCGCAGACGGGGCCGACCCGCGCGCAGATCGACTTGAGCATCTCCTTCGTGGTCGTCTTGCCGTTGGAGCCGACGATCGCGGCGACGGGGATGTCGAAGCGCTTGCGGTGGGCGCACGCGAGCGCCTGCAGGGCCTTGAGAGTGTCGGGGACCTCGACGACGTGCGCGGGGCGCGGCGCGTCCTTGGCCAGGCGCCCGGTCGCGACGACCCAGCCGGCGCTCTTGGCGGCCAAATCCGCGTTCAACAGGTCGTGGGCGTCGTGCTTCTCGCCTTTGAGCGCCCAGAAGGCCTCTCCGGCCCGCAGCTTGCGGCTGTCCGTGCAGACGGCGTCCACGCGGGCCTCGGCGTCGCCCTTGATCAGGCGTCCGCCGGCCGCGCGGGCCAGCTCTCCCCACGTCAGATCGAGCTTCATTATTTCAGGGACTTCAAAGCGGCGCGAGCGGCTTCCCGGTCGTCGAACGCGATCGTGCGGTCGCGCAGGATCTGGTAGTCCTCGTGGCCTTTTCCGGCGATCAGGACGGCGTCGCCCGAGCGGGCCTCCGCGACGGCGGCGGCGATCGCCTCCGCGCGGTCCGGCACGATCTTATAATTTGTCAGCCCCGCGGCGCGAACCCCGGCCTGGATGTCCTCGAGAATGGCGGCCGGGTCTTCGGAGCGGGGGTTGTCGGAGGTGAAGATCGCGAGGTCTCCCCCCCTGCACGCCGCGACGCCCATGGGGCCGCGCTTGGTCCGGTCGCGGTCGCCGCCGCAGCCGATCACGGTGATGATGCGCTTGTGGGGCAAAGAGCCGATGAGCTTGAGGATCGTCTCCAGGGCGGAGTCGGTGTGGGCGTAGTCCACGAACACGTGGAAGTCCTGCCCTTCGTCGACGCGCTCCAAGCGGCCGGGGACGGCCTTCAAAGAACGGATGCCTTTACCGACGACGTCCGGGGATACGCCCAGGCCGAGCATCGCCGCCGCGGCGGCCAGGCTGTTTTCGATGTTGTGCTTCCCCGGAAGACCGACATGATAAAAGTAAGACTTGCCGCGCCAGGAGATCTCGAAGTCGCTGCCGTTCAGATCGGCCTTTCGGATCAGCCCTCGAAGATCGGTGGCCGCCTCCGTCTGGCCGAAACGGATCACCTCGCAGCCGATCGCCTTCTTCACGAGATAATGCGCGCGCGGATCGTCGAAGTTGAGCGCCGCGACCTTGAGCGGCTTCTTGTTGTCGGTGCGCGCGAGCAGGTCGAAGAGCTTGGACTTCGCCTCGAAGTAGGCGTCGACCGTCTTGTGGAAGTCCAGGTGATCGCGCGTGAGGTTGAGGAAGATCGCGGCGTCGAAGTCCACCGCGTCGACGCGCTTGAGCTCGAGCGCGTGCGAGGAGACCTCCATCAGCGCGTGCGTCGCGCCTCCGTCCCGGAAGCCGGCCATCAGGCGCGTGAGCGACAGCGAGATCGGCGTCGTGTTGACCGACTTCTCGAGGCGCTTGCCCGCGAGGCGGTTCTCGATCGTGCCGGCGACCGCGGGGACTCCCCCCGCCGCGGCGGCGATCGCCTCGAGCAGGTAGGTGGTCGTCGTCTTGCCGTTGGTGCCCGTGACGCCGACGACGGTCATGGCGCCCGACGGATGGCCGAAAAACGCGTCGGAGACGCCCGCCATGGCCGCGGCGACGTCGGCGACCTGAACCCACGTGCCCTTGATGACGGCGGGCGGCGGCGGAGGCTCGAGCTCGGAGATCACGGCCACCGCGCCGTGCTCGAGCGCCTCTCGCGCGTGGCGGTTGCCGTCGGTCTTCGAGCCCGGCATCGCGAAGAAGAGGTCGCCCGCGACGACCTCTCGCGAGTCGTGGCGGAGGCCCGAGATCGGGAGGTCCACGGGGCCGGCGACGCGCGTCGCGGGCGCGGCGCGCAGGAGCTCGGCGAGCGTCATCCGTCTCCTCCCTAGCGCCTCGCCGTTCCGAGCGCGGGGTCGGCGGGTCGGTCGGGCGGCACGCCCTCGAGCGCGAGCAGGCGGCGCCCGATCTTCGAGAAGATCGGCGCGGCGACGAGGCCGCCGTAGTACTGTCCCTTCGGCTCGTGGAGGATCACGAGGATCGTCCAGCGGGGCTGCGACGCGGGCAGATAGCCGGCGAAGCTGGCGGTGTAGGAGGTCGTCGAGTACTTCTTCGTGAGAGGGTCGATCTTGCGAGCGGTGCCGGTCTTGCCCGCCGCGCGGTAGCCGGGAATGCGCGCCGATCCGGCGGTTCCGCGGTCGACGACGCCCTCGAGCATCGCGCCGACCTCCTTGATCGCGCGCTCGGAGGCGACGCGGCGCACCTTCACGGGCGGCTTGCCGTCGAGCACGAGCTTCGGCTCGTAGAGCGTGCCGCCGTTGGCGAGCGCGGAGTACGCGCCGAGCATCTGCAGGGGGCTCACCGCGAGGCCGTAGCCGTAAGACGAGGCCGCGAGACCGACTTTCGTGAGATCGGACAGCGGCTTGAGTTCGCCCGCGCTCTCTCCGGGCAGCGGGGCGCCGGTCTTCGCGCCGAAGCCGAACGCGCGCGCGAGGCGGAAGAAGCGCGCCGCTCCGACGCGCTCGACGACTTTCGCGACGCCGATGTTCGACGACCGCTCCATGATCTGCGCGAGGTTCATATCCCCTTCCGGCTCGTGGTCCGTGATGGTTACTCCGGGGACGACCTGCCACTTACCTCCCTCGCCGGAGAACTTCTCGTCCGGGCGGACGACGCGCTCGTCGATCGCCGCGACGGCGGTGACGACCTTGAACGTCGAGCCGGGCTCGAAGGCGTCCTGGACGAGCGGGTTGCGCAGGGGGTTCGGCGGCCAGGCGGCCATCGCGAGGATCTCGCCGTTGCGCGGGTCCTGCACGGCGACGATCCCCTCCCTGAAGGCCTTCTTCTCTCCCGCCTCCGCGAGCGCTTCTTCGGCGAGGTACTGGACCGTGCGGTCGAGAGTGAGAGTCAGCGGCTCGGGGACGTCGCCTTGGTCGGCGACGCTCTTGTAGATCGTGCGGCCGTGGCCGTCGCGGATGACCTCGAGCTTGCGCGCGCGGCCGCGCAGGCGCTTGTCCTGCGAGAGCTCGAGCCCGGCGAGGCCCTTGGCCTCCGCGCCGACGAGGCCGAGGACGGAGCGGGCGAGGTCGCCGTTCGGGTAGACGCGGTCCTGGGCGGGCACGAGGCCGAGGCCTTCGACGCGCGCCTCGACGGCGGCCTGATGCTGCGTGGCGGTGAGGCTCGTCTTGAGCCATGCGAACCTTCGCGCCTCGCGCGTCTTGCGGGCGATCTCGGAGGCGGGCACTCCGAGCAGCGGGCCGGCCTTCGCGCCGAACGCCGCGGCGTCCTTGACCATCGCCTTGTCGACGAACGCCGACCACGACGGGATCGAGGTCGCGAGCACGCGGCCGCGGCGGTCGAGGATGTCGGCGCGCGGCGCGGCGTCCTGCGCGGTGCGCGCGAACTCGCCCTCGGCGCGCGTCTCGAGCGCGTCGTGCCGCAGAACCTGCAGATAGGCGAGCCGCGCTCCGAGAGGGAGCAGCGGCGCCATCGACAGGGTGGCGGCGACGGTCAGACGGAAGCCCAGGTCCATGGGGAGGCCTCTAGCTGCGCGCGGGGAGCACGTTGGCCCTCGCCCAGAGGCGGGGCAGCAGTCCCGGCTCGGAGGCCGGGCGACCGGACAATGAGCGGAGAGTCTCGGGCGAGACGGGGATCATTCCCAGGCGCGTGTTCGCGCGCGAGGCGAGAGCGGCGGGAGACAAGGTCCCCTCCATCTTGAGGCGGAGGTCGGCGACGCGGCCGCGGCGGGCGCGCGCTTCTTTGCGCAGGGATTCGACTCGGTAGCCGAGGCGGGTGGCCTGGACGTGCTGCCAGCAAAGGAACATGAACAGCGCTCCCAGCCCCGCGAATCTCGCGGCCCGCCGCGGATCGAATCCCATGAACGCGTCCATCATACCATTAGTTCCTTGTCCGGAGATTGGCGGGCGGGCGCCCCTCTCGGCG
>CAYVFO010000146.1:4798-6390 GCA_964450975.1 uncultured Elusimicrobia bacterium
GGGGCGCCCGCCCTATTGGGCGGCGGCTCCCCCGCCGAGAGGGGAGCCGCCTAAAACGGCCGGCGACCCCCGCCGAGAGGGGCGCCGGCTTTACTGGCGGAGCCCAGCGGTGCGGCCAATATCCGCGGGCTCCAAACTTCGAGATCGGGGGCGGCTCCCCGCCGAGAGGGAGCCGCCTTATTCGATGGCGAGGCGCCCCGCCGAGAGGGCGCCCCGCCAAATCCTTATTTAGGGTCTGCTGCCCCCTTTGCCCTTCAAAAAGACGTTGCGCCACACGTAGCCGGGAGAGTGCACCTTCCCGACCGGAGAGACCGCCACGACCTGCCGGCGGTCGATGAGGAACGACACCGTGGTGTCCAGCTTCGTGAGAGCCGCCATCGCGACGCTCGAACCGCTCAGGAACGAAGTGTTCTTCATCATGCGGGTACCCCCTATCGCCTCTTCTCGATGACCCGCAGCTTGGCGCTGCGGGACCGAGGGTTGCGCGCGATCTCGTCGTCCGTCGGAGCGATCGCGGACTTCGCGTCGCCCTTTCCGAGATGCGAGCAGACTCCCTGCGCCACGAACGAGGCGAAGACGTTCTTGACGATGCGGTCCTCGAGGGAGTGGAAGGTGATGACGCACAGCCTTCCCCCCGTCTTGAGGTACGGCATCACGGACTCGAGGCCGCGCGTGAGCGTCTCGAGCTCCTGGTTGACGGCGATGCGCAGAGCCTGGAACGTGCGCGTCGCCGGGTGGTGCCCGGTGCGCGGCACGACGGACTCGACGCAGTCGGCCAGCTCCAAAGTGGTGGCGAAGGGCTTTTTGGCGCGGCGAGCGACGATCGCCTTCGAGATCTTCTCGGCGTCGGGCTCCTCGCCGTACTCGGTCAGGAGCATCGCGATCTGCTCGGCGGGCCAGCGGTTGACGATCTGCTCCGCGGTCAGCGAGGAGTCGGGCCCGAGGCGCATGTCGAGAGGCCCCTCGCGCATGAAGGAGAAGCCGCGCGAGGGCTTGTCGAGCTGCAGCGACGAGACGCCGAGGTCGAACAGCGCGCCGGAGAGCGGGAAGAAGCCCTCGTTCTCCAAAACGGCGCCCAGGGAACGGAAGTTCGAGCGGACCGAGCGGAATCTTCCGCTGTGGGCTGCGAGCCGGTGGCCGGCTTCGGTCAGCGCCTCCGGATCCGCGTCGAGACCAAGTACCTTTCCCTGGGCCGAAAGCTTCTTGAGGAGAGACTCGGAATGGCCGCCGAGACCGAGGGTGGCGTCGAGATAGAGCCCCCCCTTGTCCGTGACGAGGCGCGCAAGAGTCTCCTCGAGGAGGACAGGTTCGTGAGTATAGCTGCGCGGCGCTTCCAAGATCATATCTCCAGGCTCTTTCCGATCTTCTTGTACGCCGGGGCGATCGTCTTCTTCTCGTACGCCGCCCAGCGCTTCGCGTCCCAAATTTCGGCGCGGTTTCCCGCTCCCTGCACCAGCACGTCGAACCGGAGTCCGGCGTGCTCCTTCAGATACTGCGGCACCAGGATGCGGCCCTGGGCGTCCGGCTCGACCTCGACCGCCTCGGAGAAGAACTTGCGCTTGAACGCTCGTTCCTGCTCCTTGTCCGGCATC
>CAYVFO010000147.1:0-2818 GCA_964450975.1 uncultured Elusimicrobia bacterium
GCGCTGCTCGCCCCCGCCGTCCACGCGTCCCCCGTCGCCCTCGCCCCGGCCGCCGTCTCGTTCGAGGGCATGGCCGCGGAGCTGCAGGCCGCGATCTCGGCCATGCGCGCCGAGCAGACCATGAACGTCGTCGTGCAGTCGGGCCCGCGCATCGACTCGCTCGCGTGGGACCTGCAGCGCTACGAGCAGGAAGCCTCGCGCCTGCGCCGCGACCTCCGCTGGCTCGAGGGACGCCTGCGCCGCTACCAGCGCCCGCAGCCCGGCCGCCCGGACTCCGATCCGAACCTGCGCTGGGACGTCCAGCGCTTCTCGCGCGAGCTCGGCAATCTCGCGCGCGACGCGAACTGGCGCCTCAACGACCTCCGCCACCTGACGGCGGGCGCGGTCAAGGACGACGCGCTCGTCGCTCCCGCGCAGCGCCTCAAGAACGCCGCGCAGGGCCTCAAGAACGAGACGCACTGGCTCGAGTTCGACGCGCGGTTCGCGGCCTCGGACTTCCGCCGCGCGGGCTTCACCTTCGAGGCGATGGATCTCGACCGCGACTCGCGCGACCTCGACTGGCGCGCGCAGGACCTGCAGGACGAAAGCGGCCGCCTGCTCGCTAAGGTTTCGGGACTTTAAGCCTTTCGGCCAACGACGGCTGAAGCTTGACGGCCTCGCGCACCAGCGCGAGGCCGTCCTCTTTCTCGCCGAGCGAGAGGAGGATCAAGCCGAGGTTGAAGCGCGCGGGCGCGTCGCGCGGCTCGAGCGCGATCGCGGCGGCGAACTGCGGAACGGCCTCGCTCAGGCGGCGCTCGGCGAGCAGCGCCATCGCGAGGTTCGAGCGCGGCAGGTAGGACATCGGCTCGACCTCGACGGCGCGAGTCCACAGCGCCGCGTCGCTCCGCCAATAGCCGGACTGCCGCCAGGCCGCCGCTCCGAGGACGAGGCCCGCGGCCGCGACGAGCGCGGCCGCGGCGCGCGGGCGCTTGGACGCGAAGGCTGCGGCGAGGCCGCCGGCGACGACGGCGAACGGCAGGCACGGCAGGTATGAGTAGCGGTCGGCCGCGAGCTGCCCGCCGGAGGGCAGAAGCCCCGAGACCGGCGCGAGCGCCGCGAGATAGGCGAGCCACGCGGGAAGCGCCCACGGCGCGCGCCTGCGTCCGGCCCACGCCGCCGCCGTGACGGCGGCCGCGAGCAGGCCGTACGCGGCGAGGCGGGGCGCGACCGCGGCCCAGTCGCGCGGCAGCGCGTAGTACGGCGACAATCCGACGGGCGCGAGGGTCTTCGCGAAGTAGAAGCCCGCCGAGTGCGCGGCCATCGCGAGCTTCTGCCACCACGCGAGCCACGGCGCGGGCATGCTCGCGCCGCCGAGCAGGGCCACGTTGACCGCGCCGGCCGCGCCCGCGAGCGCGAAGTACGGGAGCAGCTCCTTCCACTTCTTCGGCTCGAGCGCGAGCAGGAAGAACGGCAGCGCGACGGCGGTTCCCTTCGACATCAGCGCGCCCGCGAAGAGGCCGAGCGCGAGCCGGTTCCGCTTCTCGAGCCGCGCGAGAAGCGAGCCGAGGAGCAGCGCTCCGGAGAGCACGTCGCGGCGCTCGGTGATCCAGACGACGGACTCCGCGCGCAGCGGGTGCAGCGCGAAGACGAGCGCGGCCGCGAGCGCGCCGAGCGCTCGCGCGCGCTCCGGCGCCTTCGGAAGCTTCTCGTCGAGGATCCTCCGCGCGCACGCGGCGAGCAGCGCCGCGGCGGCCGCGTGAAGGACGAGGTTCGTGCGGCGGAACGCGGGCGCGTCCAGGCCCCACAGCGCGTGATCGGCTGCGTAGGAGAGCCAGCTCAGCGGCTGCCACGGGCCGTAGTAGCTCGAGGAGAGCATCCACCGGAGGCGCGCGGCGTCGAAGCCGCGCCACGCGTCGTGGAAGACGAGCGTCATCTTGTCGTCCCAGTCGAGGAAGCCGGCGCCGAGCGCGGGCAGAAACGGAATCAGCGCCGCGGCGAACGCGGCGGCCGGGACCGCCCGTCTCATTTCAGGGAGCGCGCGAGCGAGACCCACGCCTCGAAGCCGATGCGCTCGGGCCGCGAGTCGGCGGGCACGCCGGCCGCCGCGAACGCCGCCTCGACCTCGGTTCTAGGCTTGCCGAGCGCCTTGGCGAGCACCGAGGCGGCCATCTTCCGGCGCTGCGCGAACGCGAGCTTGGCCAGCCGCCAGAAATTCTTCTCGTCTCCGGCGTCGAGCCGCGGCTTCGCGAGGCGGGTCAGGACGACGACGCCCGAGTCCACCTTCGGCGGCGGCATGAACATGCGCGCGGGGACCTCGAGCGCGAACTCCGCGTCCGCCCGGATGCGCGCCGACAGCCCCAGCAGGCCCCAGTCGGCGCCGCCGGGCTCCGCGACGATCCGAAGGGCGACCTCCTTCTGGAACATGAGGACCGCGCGGGTCCAGCCGTCCCAGAGCAGCAGCTTCTGCAGAATGGGCGTGCCGACGGCGTAGGGCAGGTTGCCGGCGACGAGCCACGGGCCCGGGCCGAGCGAGGCGAGATCGAGGCGCAGGAAGTCCTCGTTGAGCGTCGTGAGCAGCGGCGAATCGCCGACCATGCCCGGCAGCTTCTCCGCGAGGACGTCGTCGAGCTCGACCGCGGTCACCGCCGCGCCGGAGGCGAGCAGGCGGCCCGTGATCGCGCCGCGGCCGGGGCCGATCTCGAGGATCTTGTCCCCCTTCCGCGCGGCGACGAGCGACGCGACCGCGTCGCGCGCGCCCTCGTCCTTGAGTAAGTGCTGCCCGAGCTTGGCGCCCATCGCCTAGTAGGCGGAGGCGCTCCCGCCGCGGCGGCGCCGCAGG
>CAYVFO010000147.1:2828-6360 GCA_964450975.1 uncultured Elusimicrobia bacterium
GGAGATCGACGCCCGTCTTCCAGACGTCGCCCGCCCCGAGAGTGAGCACGACGTCGCCGGGCCGCAGGTCGCGCGCGACGTCGAGCGCGCCGGGGAACGGGACGGCGTCGACGCCCGCCTTCCGGGCCGAGTCGATGATCAGCTTCGAGCTCACGCCCTTCATCGGCTTCTCGCCGGCGGCGTAGACTTCGCAGACGTACGCCTTGTCCGCGCCCTTGAGCGACGGGCCGAACTCCCTGTGCAGGAGCTTCGTGCGGGAGAACCGGTGCGGCTGGAAGATCACCACGACGCGCCGCGCCTTCCAGAGCCGCACCGCGGCGATCGTCGCGCGGATCTCGGTCGGATGGTGTCCGTAGTCGTCGACGAACTCGACGCCGTCGGCGGTCCCGAGGCGGTCGAGGCGGCGGCCGACGCCGCTGAACTCGGCCAGGCCCTTCGCGAGCTTGCGCAGATCGAAGCCGAGGAAGTGGCCGACGGCGAGAGCGGCCAGCGCGTTCGAGACGTTGTGGCGGCCGGGCACCTTGAGCCTCAAACTCAGGACCCTCTTGCCCTTGTGGAAGACGTCGCAGGCCGAGCCGTCCTTGCCCATGCGCACGTTCTTCGCGCGCCAGTCGGCGTCCTTCTCGATTCCGAACGTGATCACGTGGCGCGTGACGCGCTCGCGCACTTCCATCAAGTTCGCGTCGTCGGCGCAGAGGACCGCGGCGCCGTAGAACGGCAGGCGCTGCAGGTGGTCGACGAACGCCGCCTTGAGCGCGTCCATCGTCTTGTAGTGGTCCATGTGGTCGTCGTCGACGTTCGTGACGACGGCGACGAGCGGCGTCAGGAACAGGAAGGAGCCGTCGCTCTCGTCGGCCTCGGCGACGAGGTGCTCGCCCGCGCCGAGCTTCGCGTTGCCGTGGATGTTCTTGAGCTGGCCGCCGATGATCATCGTCGGACGCGCGCCCGCTTCCTTGAGCGCCATCGAGACGAGAGAGGTCGTGGTCGTCTTGCCGTGCGAGCCGGCGACGGTGACCGTCTTCTTCATGCGGCAGAGCTCGGCGAGCATCTGCGCGCGCAGCACGACGGGCACGCCGTGCTTGCGCGCCCACGCGACCTCGGGATTGTCCTGCGCGACGGCGGAGGAGACGACGACGACCTGCGCGCCCTTCGCGTGCGCGGCCGCGTGGCCCTCGAAGACCTTCACGCCCGCGGCCTGGAGGCGGCGCGTCGTCTCCGTCGACTTCGCGTCGGAGCCGGAGACCTTGTAGCCGAGATTGTTGAGGAGCTCGGCGATGCCGCTCATCCCCACGCCGCCGACGCCGACGAAGTGGATCCGGCGCACGAACGACCGCATGAGTCCATCGGCCTTCATTTCTTGTCTCCTGTCTTCGCGGAAGAATCGGGACGCAGCAGCCACTTCAGCCCGTCGTTCGCGGCCTTGTTCTTGGGATCGATCGCGAGCACCTTGCGCAGCGCTTCGACCGCCCCGTTTTCGTCGCCGTTCATGACGGCCGACACGCCGCGCCCGAGCCAGCCGGGCACGGACCGGGCGTCGAGCTCGGTCGCGCGGCGGAACGCGGCTTCGGCGCGCTGGCCCTCGCCGACCGCGGCGTGCGCGAGTCCCGTCGCGGTCCACCAGTCGGCGTCGTCGGGATGGTCGGGCTTCTCGCCGGAGTCGGGCAGCACCTCGGCGACGAGCGCCATCCAGCCCGTGCCGATGACCCAGAGGCCCATGTCGTTGCCGACCTGGCGGGGCTGGTAGCTCACCTTCGGCGGGGCCTCGGCGTCGCCGCGGCCCGCGTCGACGGGACGCGTGAACGTGAGGTTCATGCCGAGGCGCGCGTCGCTGTCCGGGGGCGCGGCGGCCATCGTCTTGCGCAGGTCGTCCATGACGCGCTCGACCTGCTTCTCGCGCGCGGCGGCGTCGCCGGGCTTGAGAGAGTAGTCGCGGCGCACGGCCTGCGGCGCGCCGGCGTCTCCGGGGCCCTCGTGCGCGCGCGCGAGCGCCTTCTTGAGGCTCGCGCCGCCGCGGCCGCCTTCGCCGGGCCCCGACTTCACGAGCTTCGGCTTCGGCAGGAACACCGCGTCGACGCGCATGACCGCGCCCTGGTCGAGCGGCACGCGCCGGAGGTTGCGCTCGAACACCGCGAGCGGGTCGCCGGAGGGCTCCGGCTCCTTCGGTTCCTCGGGCGCCTCGCCGGGCTTGGCCTGCCGCTTTCCTCCGGAGTAGGCGACGGAGAGCTGGAGACCGGAGCCGCCGCCCTCGGGCGTGAGGCGGAACGCGCCGAGCAGGGTCTGGTACGCCTTCGCGCGGTCGCCGGCCTTGAGCTGCAGGCGCGCGAGCCGCATGCGCGCGACCGCGTCGCCGGGCTTGATGCTCACGGCTCGCTTGAGCGTCGAGATCGCCGCCTTGTCGTCGTGCAGGCGCTCCTCGGCCGCGCCGAGCTCGAGCATCGCGTCCTCGTAGTTCGACTCGAGCTTCACGGCCTCGCGCAGCTGCTCGGCGGCGTCGGCGTCGCGGCCGAGCTTGCGGTAGAGCTGGCCGAGCTGGAAGCGGTAGAGCGGGTTCTTCTTGTCGAGGTCGACGGCCCTGCGGAAGAGCTCGAGCGCGTGCGGGAAGTCGCCCTGCGTCTCGCGGATCGAGCCCAGGTTCATCACCGCGTCGGCGCGCTCGGGGTCGAGCTCGACCGCCTTGCGGAACGACGCCTCCGACATGGTCGCGTCGCCCTTCCACGCGTGCGAGATGCCGAGCAGGAGGTAGGCCTGCGCGCTCTTCGGGTCAAGCTCGAGAGCCGTCTTGTAGGAGCCGATCGACTCGTCGACGAGCCCGTTCCAGTACTGGGCGACGCCGAGCAGCATGTGGCCCGTCGGATTGCTCGGATCGGCCGCGACCGCGCGGCGCATCTCCTGCAGCGCGAGCTCGTAGCGCTTCTCCTCGAGATGCTTGTGGCCCTGGCGCATGCCGCGCACGGCCTGCGCGGCCATGATCTTGTCCCAGACCGTCTCCTGCCCGGGCTCCGTCTTCGCGGCGTGAGAAACGGAGACGGCCAAGACGACGAGCGCGACGACAACGGAAAACCACGAAGACGGCGAAGGACGGCGAAGGACGGCGAATACGGATGAAGGGTTAACGGCGATGAATCCGTTTCCCTCGAAGCCGTTTCCGTTCTTCGTCGTTCTTCGCCGTTCTTTTCCGTCTTCGTGGTTCAAGCCGTTCATCCGTTCGCCGTTTCCGTACCCAGAGCGATTAGACGCGGGAGGATGGCGCGAAGTGCCCGGCCGCGGTGGGAGATCGCGTTCTTCTCGTCGGGCGCGAGCTCGGCCAAGGTCCGGCCGTCGGGCAGGACGAAGAGCGGGTCGTAGCCGAAGCCGCCCGTTCCGCGCGGCGTCTCGGCGATGGTTCCATCGAGCCGGCCTTCGGCGAACTCGACGGGGCCCTCGGGGCTCGCGAGCGCCATCACCGTCTTGAACGACGCCGTGCGCGGCGACTTGCCCGCGAGCTCGCGGACGAGCTTGCCGCAGTTGTCCGCGTAGGAGCAGCCGGGGCCCG
>CAYVFO010000148.1:0-4931 GCA_964450975.1 uncultured Elusimicrobia bacterium
GCGGAGGCGGCGGCTCCGGCGCGGAGGGCGGCGGCGCCAACGGCGACCCCTTCGGCGGCAACAACGGCGGCGGCGGGCCCGGGATCAGCGCGGCCTCCCCCTCCGGCCTGCGCGGCCCGCTCGACGGCGTGAGCGGCCCGCTAATCCCCGCGACGGGCGGCAAGCAGAACGTCGCGCCCAACGACGGCCCGTTCGGCGGCGGCCACGCGCCCGCGTCCTCTCTCGCCTCGCGCTTCGACGGCTCCCGGGACCGCGGCCAGAACGCGCCGAGCTGGTCGCCGGTCGCGATGAAGGGCCTCGGCGCGGGCGACTCTCCCGCTCTCCCCAAGCTCGCGCCGCGCGAGCTCGCGCTCGCCAAGCCCGCCGAGGGCGGCGAAGTCTCCGACGGCGCGGTCGCCGCGGGCGGATCCCCGGCGGCGTACCGCCCGGGCGGCGCCGCGCCGCGTCCCGAGGAAGAGGATTTCTCCTACACGTACCTGCCGGGCGCCAAGCACAAGTACGAGCTGCCCGTGGACGCGCCGGCCGAGCCGAAGGACTGGCGCTGGTGGCTCGCGCTCGGTCTGCGCGGCGCGGCCGCGCTCGCGATCGGCTATCTCGCTTACCAGTCGGATCTGCCGTATCTCGTCGGCTTGAGCCGCCGCCGTCGCGACGGCACCTACGGCGTCTGAGAGAAAAATAAGTAGAATCGTTTCCGCCGCGCTCACCCCTCGCGCGGAACCGATCGATGACAGACCGTTGCCCCAGCTGCGGAAAGCCCGTTCCCGGAGACGCCCGGCTCTGCCAGGCGTGCGGGTGGGACTTCGTCCTCAAGAAGAAGATGAAGCCCGCCTCGCCGGGGACTCCCGCCGCGCCCAAGGCTCCGCCGCCTCCCGCCGCTAAGCCGCCGTCCCCCTCCGCTCCGCCGCCCGCGGCCGGAGGCTTCTCCCTGCCCGCCGCGCGCAACCTCGCGGGCGACGCGCCGGCGGCCAAGAAGCCGGAGGCTCCGAAGAACGCGCCGCCGCCCGACGACAACCCGTTCGCTCTGCCCGTCGCGCGCAACCTGGGTCCCAAGCCCGGCGAAAGCCTGTTCTCGACGGCTCCTCCGCCGAAGCCGGCCGAGGAGCCTCCCGCCGAGGAAGCCCCCAAGAAGCCGGCCGAGCCGCCGAAGAAGAAGTCGGTCGAGCCTCCGCCGAAGCGCGAGCCCGAGGAAGAAGAGGAGGCCGCTCCCGAGCCCGCGCGCGAGATCTCCGCGAAGAAGGATCTCGACCTCGGCGCCTTGGCGCCCAAGCGCGTCGAACGCGCCCCGGAGCCGGAGGCGCGCCCCGACGAGCCGCCGCCCGGCAAGTCGCTGTTTTTGCCCGGCGCGGCCGACGACACGGACGCCGCCTCCGAGGCCGACGAAGCCGTCGCGGAGGAAGCGCCGCAGCCCAAGCCGAAGCCGAAGGCCAAGCCGCGTCCCGCGCCCGAGCCGGACGCCGAGGCGGTCGAGGAAGAGGAGGAAGCTCCGGCTCCCCCTCCGCGCCCCGCTCCGGCCGCCGCGAAGGCCGCGCCGCCCGTCAAAGGCGGCCCGAAGCAGGCCGTCCGCCCGAGCGCCGTGCACATCGCGGGAGCGGCCGGCGCCTTGCTCGGCCTCGTCAGCGTGATCGCGATCTGGCAGATCATGGCTCCGGATCCCCAGGCCGCGAAGGCTCCGACCGGCGCCTCTCCGTTCGGCCGCCGCAACGGCACCGCGCCCGTTCTTCCCGAGCCCGAGCCCCTCTCGTCGTCCGGCGCGCAGGTCGGCGCGGCTCAGCAGCCGCCCCCGCCCGCTCCGTCCGAGGACGTCCCCGTTCTGCCGACGCCGGTGATTCCGCCCGGACCGGCCACGGCGCCGGCCGCGGTTTCCCCCGCGCCGCCGCCGCCTTCGGCGGCGCCGCAGCCCGCTCCCGCTCCCGCTCCCGCGCCGGTCGCCGTTGCGGAACCGAAGCCGGAGCCGAAGCCGGAGCCCAAACCCGAACCTCCCGCGGCCAAGCCTGAGCCGGCAAAGCCGGCCGCCGACCGCCCGACGGCCGTGTTCGCCGCGCCGGCGAAGCCCAAGCCCGCGGCCGCGAAGCCGAAGCCCAAGCCGGCTCCCGCGCCCTCTCCGGAAAACGACCCCGAGCAGCCCGTCGTGCGCCCGCGGCCGTCGCGCAAGGGGCCGCAATGGAAGTTCGAGGGAATGGTCTACGACCTGATCTCGACGCGCGGGGTCTACGGCGTGCGCCTGATCTGGGTGGACGCCGATGAGAGCACGATCGGCGCGACCGAGACGGGCGAGAACGGCCGCTACCGCGTCTCCCTTCCCGCCGGACCGCAGGAGGGCTACTTCCTGCGCGTGATCCACGACGACTACTCCGGCAAGCACATCGACGAGCTCGACTCGACGAGCTCCCTGCGCAAGGCCGACCTCGAGCAGCGCAAGTTCCTCATGCAGGCCGGCGCGCGCAACCTGCCGTGGATAGGCGACACGGCGCAGATCACCCCGCGCGACTTGGCCCTCGTGCCGCGCCCCTCCGCGGAATGACCGCGGAGCCGACGTACGCTCAAGCCGCGCTCCTCGGCGCGATCCAAGGCGCGACCGAGTTCCTCCCCGTCTCGAGCTCGGCGCATCTCGCGCTCGCGCCGCGCCTGCTCGGCTTCACCGATCCCGGCCTGACCTTCGACGTCGCGCTCCACCTCGGCACCTTGGCCGCCGTCCTCTTCTATTACCGCGCGAAGTGGTTCGAGCTCGTCCGCGGCGCCGCCTCCGATCCGCGCGGCGCGCACGCGCGCACGCTCGGCCTGCTCGCGCTCGCGTGCGTTCCCGCCGCCGCCGCGGGGGTGCTCCTCGAGGACGCGGCCGACGCGGCGCTGCGCGACCCCCGCCTGACCGCGGCGATGCTCATCGCGTTCTCCGGCGTCATGGTCTGGGCGGAGAAGGCCGGCCGCGGGGCGGGCCGATGGCGCGAGGCCGGCCTCCGCGCGATCCTGCTCGTCGGCTGCGCGCAGGCGCTCGCGCTCGTGCCCGGCGTCTCGCGCTCGGGCGCCACGATGAGCGCGGCGCTGCTGCTCGGTCTGGCGCGGGAGGAGGCCGCGGAGCTCTCCTTCCTCATGTCCACGCCGATCGTCGCGGGCGCGGCGCTGCTCAAGCTCCGGCATCTCGGCGCCGCGGACGTGACGGGGCCGTTCGTCGTGGGCCTCGTGGTCTCGGCCGCGGCGGGCTTCGCGGCGGTCGGATTCTTCCTGCGGCTTCTGCCGCGCGGCGGGCTGACGCCCTACGCGGTCTACCGCGTCGCTTTGGGCGCGGCGACGCTGCTGCTCTTGGCGCGCTGACCGTCGAAGTCGGGGCGCTCGGCCGGGAGAATCACGGGCCGCGCGGGCTTGCGCGCCGACGGCGAGGGCAGGGGCGGCAGTCCCGCGAACGCGCGGCGCAGCTCGTCGAGCTTCGGGTAGGCGAGATCGCCGGGGCAGTCGGTTTTCTTGTAGTCCCGGTGCCCCTTGAGCGAGGCGGGATCGATGCCGTAGCGCGCGACGAGGTACTTCCCGATCGAAGCGACGGCGTCGAGCTGCGCGCGCGACGCCGCGTCGTTGCGCGGCGCGTGGTAAGTGCCGAGGAGAACGATGCCCACGTTGCCCTCGTTGTTGTTGAGCGTGTGCGCTCCGAGCGCGCCGAGAGGGCGGCCCTCGATGACGTTGCCGGACGCGTCGACGAGGAAATGATAGGCGATGTCGTTCCAGCCGCGGCCGTTCTGGTGGAAGTTCTGGATGAAGCCGGCCTCCGCGAGCGAGTCGGCGAGCGCCGTCGTGCGGCGGCCGTCGGTGTGGTGCAGGGTCACGCGCCACGGCAGAGGATCGGGAGAGTACGGCTCCTTCGGAGGCTTCGCGTTCCACTCCGCCCGGCCGTGGGTCGGAGGCGCGGGCGCGGCGGGGTCCTGCGGACCGCGCGCCGGCGGCGGCGAGCCCGTCTCGGGCGCCGCGGGCTCGTCGGCGAACACCTCGGCGGAGTAGACGGTCACCTCATGGTCGCGCGACACGCCGGCGTCGAGCGCGCGCAGCCGCACGGGTCCGGCGCCCTTCTGGAAGCGGCCCTTGGCCCAGAAGCGGCCGTCGGGGAAGCGCGTCACCTGGAGCTCGACCCAGACCGTCGAGCCGCCGGGGCGCATGGCCGCGAATCGGACCGCGGGATCGGGCATGACGCCCTGGATGAGCATGACGTCCCAGGATTCCGGAATCGGATCCGAGAGCCCGCTGTCGTAGAGCACCGGAGCCGTTCCTCGCGCCGTGACGGAGAACTTCGCGCCGCGGCCGGCCGCGAAATGCACGTCGGCGCCGACATCCTGGGCGCTCGCCGCGCCGCTCAACAGGAGCAGCAGCGCGGCGATGGGCTCAGCGCGCACAGGCGGCCTCGACGGCTTCGATCTCCTTGGGGACTTTCGTCAGATTCTCGGGGGCGCCGTCGCGGATCACGATGTCGTCCTCGATGCGGATGCCGCCGAAGTCGAGGTACGATTCGGCCTTGCGGAAGTCGACCGACCCCTTGTGCTTGGCGCGCAGGGCCGGATCCTTGAGCAGGGCGTCGATGAAGTAGACGCCGGGCTCCATCGTGATGACGAAGCCGGGCTCGAGCTTGGCGACGAAGCGCACGGGCACCTTCGTCGGGTTGGGCATGACGCGCTTCTTGCCGCCGGTGACGTCGTGCACGTCGAGGCCGAGCATGTGCGTCAGGCCGTGCGGGTAGAAGAGCCGGACGGCGCCGCCCTCGACGAGCCCGTCGACGTCGCCCTTGAGAAGGCCGAGAGACTTGAGGCCCTCGGCGATGACGCGCATGGAGTAGACGTGGAGGTCGGCGGAGACGACGCCGGGCCGCGCGCGCTCGATGCAGCGCTTCTGCGCCTCGAGCACGACGGAGTAGACGTCGCGCTGGCGGCGCGTGAACTTGCCGTTGATCGGGAACG
>CAYVFO010000148.1:4941-6338 GCA_964450975.1 uncultured Elusimicrobia bacterium
CGTGCGCGTGATGTCCGCGGCGTAGCCGCGGAGCTCGGCGCCCGCGTCGATGAGCAGCAGGTCTCCGTTCTTGAGCGGAGCGTCGTTCTTGCGGTAGTGGAGCACGGCGCCGTTGACGCCGGCCGCGACGATCGACGGATAGGCGAGATGCTTGAGGCCGGCCTTGAGGCACGCGGCGTCGAACACGGCCTGGAGTTCGTACTCGCGCATGCCGGGGCGCGCGGCGCGCATGACGGCGAGGTGGGCCTCGCCGCTGACCTTGTTCGCGCGCCTCATGAGCTCGAGCTCGCCCTCGGTCTTGACCGCGCGCAGCTCGTCGAGCGCGTCGCGCAGAGCGGCCGCGGGAACGGGGCGCCTGCCCTTGAGGACCTTCTTGATCTCGTCGGCGTACATGACGCGGTCGACGCCGAAGAGCTTCTTCGCCTCAGCGGGGCCGGGCACGTAGCCCTCCCACACGCGGTGGTGCGCGTCGATGCGCGGGACGAGCAAAGTCTCGGTTTTGCCGTCGAGCACGAGGTGGCAGCCCGACTCCTCGACGCCGGTCAGATACAGGAAGTCGGAGTTCTGGCGGAACGGGTACTCGACGTCGAAGTTGCGCGGCGCGGGCTTGCCTCCCTGCAGGTGAACCACGCCGTGGCCGGCGAGGCGCTTGGCGAGGCTGCGGCGGAGCGCGCGATAATGATTCATGACGGGATTATGCTATAATCTGAGTGAAAGCCGCCACCCCTCAACCCTTGTACGGCATCTCGGGCGGCTTTCATCGGGGCGCGCGCCTCCGGGCGCGCGCCCCGCGCCTTTTAGTAGGACCAATGCCCTCGGAACCTGGGACCTTATGCCTGGGGCCGTTCCGGCGGCCCTTGATATAATTTACCCATGAGAATCCGACCGATCGCCTCGCTGGTACTGTGCGCCGCGCTCGTCTCTCCTTCCGCCGCCCAGGTCCGCTCCGCCGCCTCCGCGGCGACGGCTTCCGGCGTGCCGGTCGTCCCCGTCCTGAGCGGCTTCTCGGCCTTGTCGGCCCCCGCGCTCAACGGCGCGCTCTCGGCCCCGTCCCTGACCCTCGGCGCCTCTCCGCTTTCCGCCCCCTCCTTGTCCGTGGTCGCCGCTCCCGCGGCGCTGTCCGTCGCCGCCGCTCCTTCCATTGTTAAGTCCGCCGCGATCGCGCCCGTCGCCGCCAAGCCCGTCGTCGCGAAGGCGCTCACGCCGGTTCTCTCCGCGGCCTCCAAGCAGATCGTCCCCGAAACTCGAGCCGACGTCTCTCCGGCCGCCCTCAAGGCCGAGAGCGAGGCGTTCTGGTCCGGCGCCGCGTCGAAGGACGGCCTCGACGATGAGACGCCCGTTCCGTCCTCGCCCCAGGGTCCCGCTCTTTCTCCCGCCCCGCTCAAGAAGCGCTCGGC
>CAYVFO010000149.1:0-6262 GCA_964450975.1 uncultured Elusimicrobia bacterium
ATGGCCTTCTCGGTCTCCGACAGCTTCAAATCCTTGAAGAACGCGCGCGCGTTCTCGACGGACATCTTCACGATCTCGTGCACGCCGAGTCCGCCGATCTTGACCGCGAGGGCCTCGGGCTTGAGGCGCGCGCCCTTGCACGACGGGCAGAGCTTGCGTCCCATGAAGCGCTCGGCGATCGCGCCTTTGACGAAGTCCGACTCCGACTCCTGCGCGCGGCGCTCGAGGTTCTTGATGACGCCCTCGAACTCCTGCGGGTTCTTCGCCCACGACGGCGTGTAGGTGCCGCCGCCGCGCAGGATGATCTCGCGCGCCTTGTCGGAGAGCTTGGACCACGGCTTGTCCATGTCGATGCCGAACTGCTCGCAGATCTGCTCGAGGATCTCGGAGTAGTAGCCGGACCAGGACTTCTTCCAGCGGTTGGTGCGCGTGGTGACCGGGTCCGCCCATGCGACGATCGCGCCCTCGTTGAGCGACTTCGAGGGATCCGGGATGATCCGGTCCTCGTCGACGGACGTCTGCACGCCGAGGCCGTCGCACGTGGCGCACGCGCCGTACGGGGAGTTGAAGGAGAACAGGCGCGGCTCGACTTCGGGGAGGGAGAGGCCGCACTTGGGGCACGCGTGGTGCTCGGAATGGAGCGCGCCGGCCGCCGGGTCGTTCGCGGGCTCGACGCGGACGAGGCCGCGCGACTCCTTGAGCGCGATCTCGATCGAGTCGTTGAGCCGCTGCTTTTCTTCGGCGGAGACCTTGAGCTTGTCGACGAAGAGCTCGATCGTCTGCTTCTTGTAGCGGTCGAGCTTCGGCGGCTTGTCGAGGTCGTGGACCGTCCCGTTGGTGCGCGCGGTGACGAAGCCGGAGCGCTGCAGCCGCTTGTAGAGATCCTCGTATAGGCCGGGGCGCGCCTGGACGAGCGGCGCGTAGATCGCGACGGACTGGCCGGCGCGCGCGCGCAGGATCTCGGCGACGATCGCCTGCGCCGACTGCTTCTTGATGCGGCTTCCGCAGTTCGGGCAGTGAGGCTGGCCGACGCGCGCGAAGAGCAGGCGCAGATAGTCGTAGATCTCGGTGACGGTCGCCACGGTCGAGCGCGGGTTGTGGGACGGATTGCGCTGCTCGATGGCGATGGCGGGGGAGAGTCCCTCGATCAAGTCCACGTCCGGCTTGTCCATCAGCTCGAGGAACTGCCGCGCGTAGGCGGAGAGGGATTCGACGTAGCGCCGCTGGCCTTCGGCGTAGAGGGTGTCGAAGGCGAGGGAGGACTTTCCTGAGCCGGAAAGGCCCGTGACCACGACCAGCTTGCCCCTCGGAATGTCGAGAGACACGTTCTTGAGGTTGTGCTGGCGGGCTCCGACGACGCGGATGGCGTCCATGTGGTCCATTATAGCAATAATCGGCGTATCGGACAAGTGTACGATATGGAACTTTTGGGTGGGGTCGATCGTATGGAGAGTGGAGTCGGCCGTCGCACGCATAGCCGACGAAAACAGTCAACTACTGATAATCACGCGCACCGGTGCGTGTAATCGGATGTGTCGGAGGATCCATGAACGATCACGACGGCAGCGGCGAATTTAAAACGATGGGCGACGGCGAGCTCCTGCGCGAGATTCGCTTTCTCGCCGATCGTGCCAGGCATAACGAGTTGCGGCTCCTGAGATGCGTCGCCGAGTTCGACGACAGGCGCTTATGCATCAAGGAGGGCTACCGTTCGCTTTATGAATACTGCATCCATGCCCTCGGCTTTGATGATAACGAAGCCTTCCGCCGCATTAGGGCGGCTAGAGTGATCTTGAAGCATCCGGCGGCTCTAATGGCGCTGGAAAAGAAAAAGATTTCCATTTCGGCTTTGGTGGTCCTGTCTCCGTGGCTTGATAAAGAGAATGAGACCGAATGGCTCAAGACGGCTGAGGGAAAAACTCGCCGGGAACTGGAAGCTCTGATCGCCGCCCGCTATCCTCAGGCGCCGATGCCTGATGACATCCGCCATTTGCCGACCAAGGCAGTCTTCGTCTCCCAGGCGCCGCCTGCAGCCGTGGAATCGTTCTCGGCGTTCGCTTCGCCGCAAGGATCTGGGACAGAGGGAGCATCGAACGCCGCCGCAGGAGAAGCCATTTTCGCCGATCCCTCGAGCGATGGAAGAATGGCGCCTCCGGAATGGCCCGCGATTGCGGCCGGTGCGCCCGAGCGCCTTGATCGCGGCTGGCAGGTGCTCGCCGTCGTCGCGATCGACCGCGTCCGAATTGGATTCGATGCGGCCGCGGCGCTGGCCGGGCTCATCGACAGGGCGAGGCAGGTGTTGCGCCACAAGTATCCCGAGGGACGGCTCGAGGACGTGTTCCGCGATGCGCTGGAAATCTTTCTCGATCGCAAAGATCCGCAGAGAAAGTTCACGTTAAAGCTCGACCGCCCGGCGTCGACCGTGGCTGAAAGCGGCGCATCCATTCCGGAGCGGCTGCCGGATAAGTTCCTGAGGGCGTGGAGCGCGAGCCGCTATGTGCCGGCGAAGGTGAAGAGCGCGGTCTGGCAGCGAGACGGCGGCCGTTGCGCTTGGCGCGAGTCCGACGGCACGGTGTGCGGGTGCCAGGATAACTTGGAATACGACCACATCCGGCCGTTCTCGAAAGGGGGAAGATCCGACGACTCCAGGAACATCCGGCTTCTCTGCGGCGAGCACAACCAGGCGGCGGCCCGCGCGGCGGGGCTCGCCTGGGCCGGCGCCGTCAGCGCCGGTCCTTTCGGATCAGCGTATCCCGCTTCGCCGCCTTCCGCGGCTTCGGATAGTCGAGCGTGAAGTGCAGGCCGCGCGACTCCTTGCGCTTGATCGCGCAGCGGATGACCATCGTCGCGACGTCGGCGATGTTGCGCAGCTCGACGATGTCGGCGGTGGGCAGGAAGTCCCAGTAGTACTCGCCGATCTCGCGGGTGAGGAGCTCGAGGCGCGCGAGGGCGCGGTCGAGGCGCTTGTTGGTGCGGACGATGCCGACGTAGTTCCACATCAGCTGGCGGATCTCGTCCCAGTTCTGCGAGATGACGACGGCCTCGTCGGAGGTGACGGCGCGGCCGGGATTCCAGGGCCGCGCCTTGAAGGGGGCCTTCGGGCGCCACGCGGAGGCGCTGCCGAGATGCTCGGCGAGCCTATGGGCGAAGACGCAGCCCTCGAGCAGCGAGTTGGACGCGAGGCGATTGGCGCCGTGCAGGCCCGTGTGCGCCGTCTCGCCGACGGCGTAGAGACCCGGCACCGAGGTGCGGCCGTGCGCGTCGGTGTGGACGCCGCCGCAGAAGAAGTGCGCGGCGGGGACGACCGGAATGGGGGAGACCGCCATGTCGATGCCGAACGAGAGCACCTTGGCGTAGATATTGGGGAACCGGGCCTTGAGGAAAGCCTTCTTGTGGTGCGTCATGTCGAGATAGACGCACTCGTCGCCGGTCCGCTTGAGCTCGGCGTCGATCGCGCGCGCGACGATGTCGCGCGGAGCGAGCTCCTTGCGGCGGTCGTAGCGCTGCATGAACGCCGTGCCGTTCTTCAGACGGAGGCGCCCTCCCTCGCCGCGGAGGGCCTCCGACAGCAGGAAGTTCTTCGCTTGGGGGTGATACAGGCAGGTCGGATGGAACTGCACGAATTCCATGTTCGCCATCGTCGCGCCGGCGCGCCAGGCCATCGCCATTCCGTCTCCGGTGGCGATGTCGGGGTTCGTCGTGTACAGATACACCTTGCCCGCGCCTCCGGTCGCGAGCACGGTCGCGCGCGCGGTGACGGGCTCGATGCGGCCGGAGCGGCGGTCCATCGCGTAGGCGCCGCGGCAGGCGCCGGTCTTGTCGAGGAGCAGGTCGACGGCGAGCGAGTCCTCGACCACGGTCACGCCGCGGTCGGAGCGGACGGACTCGACGAGGGCGCGCTCGATCTCGCGGCCCGTTATGTCGCCGGCGTGCAGGATGCGGCGATGGGAGTGCCCGGCCTCGAGGCCGAGGTCCACCACGGACTGGCGCTCGGAGAAGCGCACTCCGAGGTCCTGGAGCTCGCGCACGCGCTCGGGGGCCTCGGCGACGGTCAGGCGCACGACGGTCTCGTCGCACAGGCCCGCGCCGGCGATCAAGGTGTCCTTGACGTGGGACTCGAAGGTGTCGAGCTCGCTCATCACGGCGGCGATGCCGCCCTGGGCGTAGTTCGTGTTGGACTCTGCGGCGGCCTTCTTCGTGAGCAGAACGACGCGCCCGAGGCGCGCGAGCTTGCGCGCGGTGAGAAGGCCGGCGATGCCGCTGCCGAGCACGAGGAAGTCCGTCGACCGTCCGGGGGCCTTCGCCATTGAAAGGGGGGTTTTTGAGTGCTAGATTCTAACACATGATCCGATCCTTCTCGGGCCGCGCGCCGAAGATCGACCGCACGGCGTTCGTGCACGACTCCGCCGAGCTCATCGGCAAGGTGACTTTGGGGCCCGAGGCCTCGGTGTTCCCCGGCTGCGTGCTGCGCGGCGACATCGACGAGATCAAGATCGGCGCCCGCACGAACATCCAGGATATGACGGTCATCCACACGCGCGAGGGCAGCCCGACGATCGTGGGCAAGGGCGTGACGGTCGGCCACCGCGCGATCCTGCACGGCTGCAAGATCGGCGACCAGGCGCTCATCGGCATGGGCGCCATCGTCATGGAAGCGACGATCGGCGCGCGCTCGCTGATCGGCGCCGGCGCGGTCGTCATGGCCGGCGCGAAGATTCCGCCCGGCTCGCTCGCGGTCGGCACGCCCGCGCGGGTCATCCGCAAGCTCAAGCCCGCCGAGCTCAAGATGCTCGCCGACAGCGAGAAGTCGTACGTGCTGCTGTCGAAGAAGCACCGCGCGACCTCGCGCGTCGTCTTCGGCGGGAAATGAGCCCCGCCGCCGCGTTCGGCGCGGGCCTCGTGATCGGGGCCATCGTCGCCGGAACGGCCGCCGCCGCCTACGCGCGCCGGCGGGCCGAGCTCTTCGGCCGCCTCTTCTCCTTCGCGATGCACGAGCTCAACACGCCGGTGACGGCCGTCAACATGACGGTCCTCAACCTCCTCTCCGAGGTGTTCGGCCCGATGCCGTCCGCGCTCAAGCCCTGGGTCGAGATGACGCGCGAGCAGGTCGGCCGCCTCAACGGCCTGGTCGGCGAGATCCGCGACTTCGTCCACATGGAGCTGCACAAGGATCTGCGCGTCGCCTCCCAGCCGGTCTCCCCGTCGGAAATCGCGGAGGAAGCGCTCGCCTCGATCCGGCGCGGCATGGAGCAGGCTCAGGTCGAGTTCTCCTCCGACGTCCCGGCGGGCCTGCCCGCCCTGCGCACCGACTCCGAGCGCGCGGCGCGCTGCCTGTCGAGCATGCTCTTCCACGCGCGCAAGTTCCGGGCCTCGGGTCCGATCTCGCTCAAGGCGCGCCCGGGCGGCCGCGGCGTCGAGTTCGTCGTGGCCTACGAGGGCCCGGCGATGACGCCCGAGCAGGCGGCCGCGTGCCTCGACCTCTACTATCCGGCGCACCACCGCAACGACCAGGTGCTCGCCGCGACGGGGCTGGGCCTCGGCCTGCTGCGCTCGGTCGCGCGCCTCATCGGCGGCGACCTCGACTTCGCCGTCGGCGCGAAGGGCCGCTCGGAGATCGTCTTGACCTTGCCGAAGGACGGGGGCGCCTGATGTCGAAGATTCTGATCGTCGAGGACGAGGTCGAGATCGCCGACAACCTCGCGGCGCTGCTGGCCGCCAAAGGGCACAAGACCGCCGTCGCCAACGAGGGCGCGGCCGGCGTCGAGAAGGCCCGGAAGGAGACGTTCGATCTCGTCCTGCTCGACGTCATGCTGCCGCGCATGTCCGGCTTCGACGTCTGCAAGCTTCTGCGCGCCGACCCCAAGACGACGAAGCTCAAGATCATCATGGTCACGGGCCTCGGCCGCATGGGCGACGTCGAGGAAGCGTTCCGCGCGGGCGCCGACGACTACTTGATCAAGCCCTTCGACTCCGCGCGCCTGTTCAAGAAGATCGAAAAGGTCCTCGCCGCTCCGTGATCCTCGCGCTGCTGCTGGCCGCGGCGCTTCCGGCCGGAGCCCTCGAGGCGGCCGCGGGCAAGGCCGACATCACGCCCGATCTCGCGACCGAGCGCACGTTCCTCGCCGGCTTCGGCGCGACGGGACGCAAGCCGGCCGGCGTCCACGATCCGCTGTACGCGCGCGTCCTCGTCCTGCGCGAGACGCGCAAGCCGGGGACGGGCGCCGAGGGAGGGGTGACGACGATCGCGCTCGTTTCCCTGGAC
>CAYVFO010000150.1:0-220 GCA_964450975.1 uncultured Elusimicrobia bacterium
CCGCGCTGCGCGAGATCGCGCTCGCGGCTCTCTCCGAGGCGACGCGCGCCGCCGAGGCGTCGGGCCACCGGCTCGACTACCCGGACATGGCCGACAAACTCCTGCTCTCCTGCCGCAACGCGCCGCGCCAGCGCAACTCGATGCTGCAGGACCTCGCGGCCGGCCGCCGCACGGAGGCGAAGGCGATCCTCGGGCCGCGCTTGGCGGCGGAGAGCAGCGG
>CAYVFO010000150.1:230-6255 GCA_964450975.1 uncultured Elusimicrobia bacterium
CCGCCGTGATCGAGCGCCTCGAGCGGAGCCTCTCGTGAGCGCCCGGCTCCTGGACGGCAAGGCGCTCGCCAAGCGCCTGCTCGCCGAGGCGCGCCGCCGCTCCGGAAAGGTCCGCCGCTCGCGCGGCCGCGCGCCGGTCCTGGCGATCGTCGCCGCGGCCGACGCCTCCGCGAGCTCGTATCTGAAGGCCAAGCTGCGCGCTTGCGCCGAGGCCGGCGTCGACGCCTCCGTCCACCGCCTCTCGCCCGGCCCGCGCGCCAAGACGCTCGGCCTGCTCGCCGACCTCTGCGCCGGCGCCGACGCCGTGATCGTCGAGACGCCCTACCCGCGCGGGCTGACGCTCGAGGACCTCGCGTCCGCGCTCCCGCCCGCCAAGGACGCGGAAGGGATCACCGACGCCGCGTACGGCCGCCTTTTCGCCGCGAAGTCCTGGCGAGAGGCCGAGCGCCTCGTCGCCCCGTGCACCGCGCTCGCGCTCGCGCGCCTGGCGCTCGCGTCCGGCGCGAAGCTCGCGGGCCGGCGCGCGGTCGTCGTCGGCCGCTCCGCGACGGTCGGCCGCCCCGCCGCGCACCTGCTCTCGACGCTCGACATGACCGTCACGCTCGCGCACTCGCGCACGAAGGGCCTCCCTAAGCTCTGCCGCGAGGCCGACGTGCTCGTGCTCGCCGCCGGCTCGCCCGGCCTCGTGAAGGCCTCGTGGGTCAAGCGCGGAGCGGTCGTGCTCGACGCCGGCGTCAGCGTCGTCCGCGGCCGTCTCGCCGGCGACGCGGCGCCCGGCGTTTCCGCTCGCGCCGGCGCGCTCACGCCCGTGCCCGGCGGCGTCGGCCCCGTCACCACCGCATGCGCGGTGCTCGCGGCCGCGCGTCTCGCCGCGCGCTAGGCGCCGGGGCCGGAGAGCTCGAGGTACTGGCCCGCGGCCATCGACAGGCCGCGCTCGCACGAGATGAAGAAGGACGTGTAGGGCCGGCCGTCGGCCTCGACCGCCTCGAGAACGTGGCCGTGGCGCTCGATGAGGGACTCCACCGCGGCGCGGCCCTTCGAGACGTCGCGCCCGAGGCGCTTGAGCCCGTTGAGCCACATCCCGCCCAAGTGGAGCCAGTGCGCGCGGTGATAGCCGGGCGCCAGGCGCGTGATCCACGGAACGGTCGATGGATCGTAGTCGCCGGCCGCGCAGCGCATCGGCCAGGGCTCGTCGAGCCTCTCGGCCGCGAGACGGTCCGCCGCGGGGCCGAGGATCTCGGGACCGAAGGAGCCGAGGTAAAGGGCGAGCACCGCGCCGTCCACGCTCAGCGCGTCCGTGCGCGCGTGATCGCGGAAGCGGTCGCCGCGCCAGCGGTCCTCGAGGAGGCGCGCGGAAAAGGCGTCGGGCGAGCTCTTCGTGCGCAGGCCGAGCTCGCCGGCGCGCCGGAGCATCATGAGGACGCAGAGGTTGTTGTAGGTCGACGACGGCCGGCGGATCGTGTCGACCCAGTCGCCGGTCACGCTTTCCGAAAGCAGGCCGCGCGGCTCGAGCCACCTCGTCTCGTAGTCCGCGATCAGCTTGTCGAGCATCCTCGTCTCGCTCTCGCCGGGACCGCGGCCGCTTCGGCGCTTGATCTCCGACCAGCAGTAGACGATCCAGGGCAGGTTGTCGCCGCGCCACCAGGGCATGTCGAAGCCGCGCTTCTCCGAAAAGCAGCTCGTCGCGCGCCCGAGCCGGGCCGACTCATGCGTCATCCACTCCGTCTGCTGGCGGATGTACTCCCCGCCGACGACGTCCCAGGCCCCGGCGAGCGTCTTGCCGAAGTCGGAGGGCCACATCGGCCAGAAGTGCCCGTGGCCCGCGCGCAGGACCGGGCCCGCGTTGCGCCGGAGCACGCCGCGCGCGATCTCATCTGGCGTCCCCCCGCCCGGGGCGCGCTCGGCCCCGAAGGCGATGACGCGCCAGGAGTCGAGCGTCTGGACGACGAGCGTGTAGAAGAGCTCCGGCGTGAGGTCGTACGGGCCGACGATCATCGCCGGAGCTTGCGGACGGCCTCGACCGCGCCGACCGCGAGCGCGCCCGCGACGAGGCCGGTGAGGGCCTCGTAGACGACGCCGTGGACGTGGAGCGCGTGAGCGAGGATGCCGCCGCCGACGAGGAACATCGCGGCGGTGCCCGCGACCGACAGGCCCTTCATGAGCCACGGCGCGGAGGCGAGGATGAAGCCGCCCATCGCGGCGCCGCCGCGGCGGCGCGAGAGGTTCGCCCCGAAGTCGTCGAGCTTGACGATCGCGGCGACGAAGCCGTAGACGAAGACGGTCATCAGCAGCGCGATCGCGGCCAGCACGCCCGCGCGCGTGAGGAGCGGGGTACCGGCGACGGTGCCGAGCGTGATCGCGATGATCTCGGCGGACAGCACGAAATCCGTGCGGATGGCGCCCTTGATCTTGCCGGCCTCGAAGGCCAGCAGCTCCTCGGGGCCCTTCGCGACGGCCTTCACGAGGGCCTCGTGGGCCTTCTCGTCCTCGGCGTCGGTGTGGAGCATGCGGTGCGCGAGCTTCTCAGCGCCTTCGTAGCACAGGTACAGGCCGCCGATCATGAGCAGCGGCGTCACGGCCCACGGCGCGGCCGCGCTCAGGATCAGCGCGGAGGGCACGAGGATCGCCTTGTTCCACATCGAGCCCTTCGCGACGGCCCAGACGACCGGCAACTCGCGGTCGGGATCGACGCCCGCGACCTGCTGCGCGTTGAGCGCGAGGTCGTCGCCGAGCACGCCCGAGGTCTTCTTCGCGGCGACTTTCGCGAGGATCGAGACGTCGTCGAGGACCGTCGTGATGTCGTCGAGGAGCGCCAGCAGGCTCGTCGCCATCGGCTAGAAGCCGGGGACGAGGCCCGGGCAGCGCGTCTTGAGCCACGCCGAGAGGGCGGCGTCGTCCATCTTGAAGTAATGCTCGCCGCCCGAATACGTCCACAGCTCGGAGTTCTTCACCGCGCAGGAGTGTCCCTGGGCGTCGCGGAACGTCGAGGACGCCGCGGGGCGGCCCGACGGGCTCTCGCCGCGGCGGTAGCCGGCGTCGAGGATCAGGCCGCGGTAGCTCGGAATCTCGACGCCTCCGCGCAGCGCCGGATCCACGCGCGGCTCGACGCGCACGGTCCCGCGATCGAGCGCGGAGAGCTGCGCGGTCGCGGGGTCGATCGTCGCGACGCCGCCGTCGGGCAGGGTCACCGCGATGGTCCCCGCCGCCGCGTCGGCCGCGACCGTCGGCGCGGCGAGGCGCGGGAAGAACCAGAACTCGCGCGCGGAGGTCAGCGCTGGGTCGTCGCCCGCGCCGTAGGAGCTGAACACCATCATGAGCCCGCCGCTGAAGAACGCGAGCGAGCGGTAGACGAGGTCAGTCGAGTTGTTCGGCTGGATCGAGACGTAGCACAGGCCGGACGCGAGGCCGTCGGCGTAAACCTGCGTGTTTTGGACGTGCACCGGGTTGACGCGCGCGCAGGGAGCGGAGGCGGCGCGGATCAGCGGCGCGCGCGACGGCGCGTAGCGGCTCCACGCCTGCGCCGAAGCGCTCGAGGCGATTAGGACGACGAGAGCCGCGGCCTTCATCACTCGCCCTGCGGGGCCGCGTCGCGGCCCAGGAACGGGTAGCGGAAATCGCGCGGAGGCTCGAAGGTCTCCTTGATCGTGCGCGGCGACACCCAGCGCAGCAGGTTGAGGTACGAGCCCGCCTTGTCGTTGGTGCCCGACGCGCGAGCGCCGCCGAACGGCTGCTGGCCGACGACCGCGCCGGTCGGCTTGTCGTTGAGGTAGAAGTTGCCCGCCGCGTTGACGAGCGCCTGCTCCGCCTCGACGAGCACGCGCCGGTCGCGGGCGAACACCGAGCCCGTGAGCGCGTACGGCGTGCTCTCGTCGATCAGGCGGAGAGTCTCCTTCCACTTCTTCTCCTGGTAGACGTAGACGGTCAGGACCGGCCCGAAGATCTCCTCGCACATCGTCGTCGACTTCGGATCGGTCGTCTCGATGATCGTGGGCTGCACGAAGAAGCCGGTCGAGTCGTCGCACGTCCCGCCCGCGACGATCTTGTTGGCCTTGTTCTTCTTCGCCGCCGCAATGGTGCTCTTGATGCGGTCGAACGCGGCCTTGTTGATGACCGCGTTGACGAACTTGCCCGGATCCTCGGGGGAGCCGGTCTCGATCTGGGCGAGCATGTCCTTCATGGTCTTCTTGACCTTCGGCCACATCGCCGCGGGGATGTAGGCGCGCGAGGCCGCCGAGCACTTCTGGCCCTGGTACTCGAAGGCTCCGCGCACGAGGGCGGTCGCGACGGCGTCGGGGTCGGCCGACTCGTGCGCGAGCACGAAGTCCTTGCCGCCGGTCTCGCCGACGAGGCGCGGATAGTTCTTGTAGAGGCCGATGTTCGCGCCGACGGTCTTCCACATGCCCTTGAACACGGACGTCGAGCCGGTGAAGTGGACGCCCGCGAGATCGGGGTGCGCGAGCAGGACGTCGGAGACGGCCTGCGGATCGCCGGTGACCATGTTGATGACGCCCGGCGGGAGCCCCGCCTCCTCGAAGAGCCTGAGCACGAAGTGCGCGGAGTACATCGCGTGCGCGGAGGGCTTCCAGACGACCGTGTTGCCCATGAGCGCGGGCGCCGCGGGGATGTTGCCGGCGATCGCGGTGAAGTTGAACGGGGTGACGGCGTAGACGAAGCCCTCGAGCGGGCGATACTCGAGGCGGTTCCAGATGCCCTTCGCGGAATCCACCTGCTGGGAGTAGATGAACTCGGCGTAGTAGGCGTTGAAGCGCAGGAAGTCGATGAGCTCGCACGCCGCGTCGATCTCGGCCTGGAAGAGGTTCTTCGACTGGTTGAGCATCGTGGCCGCGTTGAGCGTCCAGCGCCAGTCGCCGGCGAGCAGGTCGGCGGCCTTGAGGAAGACGCCCGCGCGCGCCGCGAACGGCATCGCGGCCCAGTCCTTGCGCGCCTTGAGCGCCGCGGCGGCCGCCTTCTTGGCGTCGGCGGGCGTGCCCTCGTGCCAGCGGCCGATGAGCTGCGAGTGGTCGTAGGGGGAGCGGATCTCGTGCTTCTTGTTCGTCCGGATCTCGGCGCCGCCGATGACCATCGGGATGTCGACCGGCTTGGCCTTCATCGCGTTGAGGCGGTCGAAGAACTTGCGGCGCTCGGGGCTGCCGGGCGCGTAGTTGAGGATGGGCTCATTGACGGGCTTGGGCACGGAGAAGCGGGCGTTGCTCATGACCGGATGATATCAAAACGGGAACTTTGGTATCGTCGGGGCATGAGCGTGTCCGCGCATCTCTCCCCCGAGCCCGAGCGCCGCCTCTGGCTGATCTCGGAGAGCCTCCGGCAGACGGTGGACGGCTCGGACGCGCGCTGCGCCGCGCTGGCCGCGCTCGCGGCCGCGGAGCTCGGCCTGATCCGGCCCAGCCTTCCGGCCGCCGTCCCGCTGCTCGCCGCGCTCGCGTGCGGCGCCTTCTCGCTGATCCCGCTCGAGCGCCTGCCGAAGACGCTCGCGTACCTCGAGCGGGAGCGCGCGAGGCCGCGCGCCGACGACAACCTGCTCGTGCCCGAGGACCTGACGAAGTACACGCACGGCGAGCTGATCTTCCGCCTCGACAAATACCTCGGCGGCGGCATCACGGCCACGCCGTACTACGAGGATCTCGCCGGCCGCATCCTCGAGCAGGCGCATCTCGCCGCGCGCAAGCGCCGCCTGCTCAAGCTGGCCGGCGCTCTGACGTGCGCCGGCCAGCTCGGCCTGCTCTGGGCGCTTACGCGCTGATCAGCGCGTCGAGCTTCGCCTTGATCTCGGCCTTCGTCTTCACGCCGACGGTCTGGTCGACGAGCTTGCCCTTCTTGAAGTAGAGCAAGGTCGGGATCGCCGAGACGCGGTAGGCCGCCATCGTCTCGGAGTTCTCGTCGGTGTTGAGCTTGGCGACGACCGCCTTGCCCTCGTACTCCCCCGCCAGTTCCTCGACTACGGGGCCGAGCATGCGGCACGGGCCGCACCACGGCGCCCACAGGTCCACGAGCACGGGCTTGTCGG
>CAYVFO010000151.1:0-6165 GCA_964450975.1 uncultured Elusimicrobia bacterium
GGCGACGCGCTCCGCCGCGCGGGCGCGGCTCTCCCCGCCCGCCTGGGCGCCGTGCTCGTCCTCGGCCTGTGCCCGCTGTGGCGCGAGCAGAGCGCGGTCGCCGAGGTGTTCGCCCCGTTCCTGCTGGCCGCGGCGGGGCTGTTGTGGATCGCCGCCGCCTCGGGCGAGCGGCTGCTCCAGCCCGGCCCCGCCGCCGCGCTCGGCCTCGTCTTCGGCCTCGGTCTCGGCGCGCATCAGACTCTGGTGCTGGTGCTGCCGGCCTTGCTCGTCGCGGGCCGCTTCGCTCCGGGACGCTTGGCTCCGGCTCTCGGCTGGGCGGCGCTCGGAACCCTCGCCGGCTTCGCGATTCATCTGACGATCCCGCTCCGCGCGCTCAAGAATCCGCCGCTCAACTGGGGCAAAGCCGTGGACCTGCCGTCGTTCGTTCATCTGCTGCTTCGCCGTGATTACGGAACGTTCTCGTTGACGGTCGAAGGCTCGAGGCCGTTCGGTCCCGAAGAGATTTGGGCTCAGCTCAGCCGTTTCTTCCGTTTCGTCTTTCACTCCGTGGGAATTCCGGGCTCATTGATCGCCGTGCTCGGCATATCGCAATACAAGCGAAGCAATATGACGTTGCCGTTCGCCGTTCCGTTGACGTGGTTCATCGCCGCCGGTCCCGTTTTTCTTCTCCTCGGCCGTCCCGGCTTCGATGCCCAAACGAGCGGAGCGCTGGAGCGCTTCTTCCTGCTGCCGCTGCTGGGACTCGTCCCCTTCCTCGCCGCCGGCTTCTCGGTTCTTCCGAGGTTCGTTCCCGTCATCGCCGTTCTCGCGTTGATTCCGGGCGCCGTTCATTCGTCCCGCCGTCACGACTACTTCGTCTACGACTACGGCCGCTCCATCCTCCGCTCCCTCCCCCCGAACGCCGTCCTCGTCATGGACGGAGGCGACGACACCTTCTACTCGCTGATGAGCCTCACGATGGGCGGCCGCCTGCGTCCGGACGTGGAGCCGCGCGACCGCGGCGGCGTCGTCTTCCCGGGCGGCTACGGCGCCGATTTCCGCGCCTTGCCGAAGGAGTCCAAGGAGGTCCGCCGCCTCGAAGTCGAGCGCCGCTGGATGAAGGAGCGTCCGCTGCTCTACTCGACGCTCAACGAGGACCTCATGCCGGGGACGCCCCTGCCGCCCGCGGGCCTTCTCCGGCGTCCGGCGGGAACGCCCGGCGAGAGCGCCGCGCTTCGCGAGACGCTCGCCGTCCGGCTCCCGGAGCGCTCGCCGCGCTACCGCGACCGCGCGCTCGCCGCCTTCGTTCCGTATCAGCGCGGCGCGGACGCGCTCGCGCGGGGCGACGCGGCCGCGGGCGCGTCGTGGCTCGAGCTCGCGGCGGAGACGGCGCCCGACGCCTTGTGGACGCTCCCGGCGGTGTCGTATTCTCTCGGCGTGAACGGCTACCGCGCCGTCGAGCGCCGCGACTGGGCGGCCGCCGAGGCGCTCTACCGCGCCGCCGCCGCCGTCGAGCCGGCCAAGGCCGAGCCTCTCGCCAATCTCGGCGTGGCGCTCGAGCGCTCCGGCAAGGCGAAGGAGGCGGAGGCCGCGTACCGCGAGGCGATCGCCCGCGAGCCCCGCTCGCCGCGTCCGTGGGCCTCCCTCGGCGGCCTGCTGTGGGCGTCCGCGCGCTGGCACGAGTCCGCCGACGCGTTCGACTCCGCCGCCGCGCTCGGCGACGCCGGCTCGCGCGCGTGGGCCGCGAAGGCGCGCGCGCGGGCGGGAGCGCGATGACGATCGCGGTCTTCCTCTCGGTCTTCGCGCTCTACCTGCGCGCGCTCCCGCCCGCTCTCGCTCCCTGGCGCGACACGGGCGAGATGTCCCTCGCGGCCGCGACGCTCGGCGTCGCCCATCCGACGAGCTATCCGCTCTACGTGCTGCTCGGCAAGCTCGCGACTCTGTTCCCGCTCGGAAACCCGGCCTACCGCCTCAACCTGCTCTCCGCCGTCGCGGGCGCCGCGGCCTGCGCTCTGCTCTTCGCGCTCCTGCGCGCGCGCCGCGGGACGGGCCCCGCCCTCGCGGCCGCCGCGGTCCTCGCGCTCAACCCGTCGTTCTGGGCGGTCTCGCAGGTGTCCGAGATGTACTCGCTCTGGATCCTGGGCGCCGTCGCCTTGATCGCGCTCGCGGAGCGCCTCTCCGAGGACGGAAGCGAGCGCCTGTGGCCCGCGTTCTGCTTTCTCGCGGGCCTGTGCCTGACGAACCGCCTCGACATCGTCCTGCTGGCGCCCGGCCTCCTGTGGCTCGCGCTCTCGCGGCGGCCGCTCTCGCCCGGCGAGGACAACGTCTGGGCCGGCATCGCGCTGATCGCCGTTCCCGCGGCGGCCGTCCTCTCGGGCTCGAACCTGCCCGCCGCGGCCTTGATCGCCGGCACCGTCGTCCGGCGCTCGCGCGGCGAGGGCATGGGGCGGCGCCTCGGGACGGCGGCGCTGTGGGGCCTCGCGGGCGCCTCGGTCTACCTGTACCTTCCCGTGCGCTCGGCGACGGGGCCGCTGCTCGACTGGAACCATCCGGCCGTGCCGGCGAACCTGCTCGACTCGATCCTGCGCACGCGCTACGGCGGCACTCTCGACCTCGTCTCGCGCAACTACGCGCCCGCCGCGATGCTCGCCGACAACATGCGGCTCTGGGGCGCCCACCTCGCCAAGGCGTTCGGCCCGCTGCTCCTGCTCGCCGTCTGGGGCGCCGCCGCGGACGCGCGCGAGGACAAGACCCGCTTCCTCGGCCGGCTCGCGGCGTGGTGGTGGGCGGGCCCGGTCTTCCTCCTGCTCGCGAACATGCCGCCGAACCCGCACGCCGCGGCGATCCTCGACCCGCACTACCTTCTTTCCGACGCCGTGCTGCTCTTCTGGCTCGCGCGCGGAGCGGCCGAGGCCGCCGGGCGCGCGCCGGCGGCCGCCTGGGCCGCGCCGGCCCTCGCGGCGGGCTGGGCGCTGCTGCTCGGCGCGCCGGCGAAGGCGGACCGCCGGACGCATCTGCACTCGCTCGACTACGCGGCGAACGTCTTCCGCGCGGCGCCGCCGGGCTCCGTCGTCGTCGGCAAGAAGGACGTGCAGCTCTACTCGCTGTGGCACTACCAGACGGTCGCCGGGCGCCGCCCCGACCTCCGCCTCGTCTCGCAGGGCCTCGCCGGCGCCCCGTGGTACCGCGCGGACTGGAGACGCCGGGACAAGGACCTGCTCGTCGCGAGCCTCAAGTCTCCCGAGGGCTGGGCCGCGCTCGGCGCGGGCGGGCGACCCGTGCTCTACACTCAGGACTCCGAGCCGCCCGCGCCCGTCGCCTCCGCCGCGGCGCCGCGCGGCCTGCTGCTCGCGGCGTCGGGCGCGCCGGCGGAGAGCGCCTTCTCCGGCGAGCTGCTCGTGCGGCGCGGCGCGGGGCGCGTGGACGAGGCGGAGGACTTCTTCACGGCCGACCTCATCGAGAGCCGCGCGATGGCGCTGTTCCGCGAGGGCTTGGCGCTGCAGCGCGCCGGCCGCTACTCCGCCTCGGAGGCCGCGATGACCGGCGCGTGGGCCGCGAGCTGGAATTTCCCCGACGCCGCGCTGTTCCTCGGCTTCCTGCAGGCGAACGCGGGCCTCTACGCCGACGCGGCCGCGACGTACGAGGCCGCGGAGTCGCTGTTCGCGGAGAAGCTCGCGCAGGCCGCGGCGTACCGCTCGCTGCCCGACGTCGTCGCCTCCGTGAGGCGCCAGGCCGCCGAGGCCGCCACGCACCGCGGCGTCGCGGCGGAGAAGCTCGGAGACAGGGCCGCCGCCGAGGCTCACTACCGGCGCGCGCTGGCGATCTTCCCCCTCGCGCAGACGCGCTTCGACCTCGCCGTGCTGTACTGGAACCGGGACAAAGCGGCGGTCGTCGAGCACCTCTCCGAGGCCTTGCGGCTCGATCCCAACCACGCGCAAGCCAGGAAATACATGGGACTTCTGACGGGCCGCCGCTAGGCCTTCGGTCCTAACACCGCCTTCTCGCGCGGTGCTACTCTAGGGCATGGTCTTGGAAGTGCCCATTCTATTGGCCCTCACCCCCCAGGCGCAGGTCGTGCGGCCCGTGATGCCCAATAACGCCGTTCTGACGAATCATGCCGTTCCTTCTTTGCAGGTCGCGCCGTCTCTCATTCCAAACCCGCTGGGGTCCGCGACGTTGGCCGTCAAGGCCGTTCCGGTCGTTCCATCGGCCCTTCAAAGCGCCGTTGCCGTTAAAGCCGGGGCCTCGTTCGACGGCGCCCGCTTGCTCGCCGCTTCGACTCCCGATTCCGTGCCCGTTCCTCTCCGCCCCGAGCGCCGCGGCCTCGCCAAGGCCGCCAAGCTCATGGCCCCGATCCTCGCCGTGACCGCCGCGACCGCCGTGCTCGATATCGGAGTGGTCGAGGGCATCCTGCACCCGCTCAACCGCCAAGGCGTGCCGTGGGACACGTTCCAGACCACGATCGGCGGCTACACCCTCCTCAAGTGGTGGCTGTACTTCATCCCGGTTTCGACGTTTCTGCTCGCGCTGACCGGCTGGCTGCTCGCTCGCTGGCGCGGCTCGGTCGCGGCGATGCTGACGTTCCTCATGGGCGTCGAGGACCTCCTGTACTACTGGCTGCGCGGCACCGGGCCGAGCGACGGGCTCGGCTGGCTCGACGACAATCCGTTCATCGCGTGGACCCGCGTTCTCACGCGGACGCCGTCGGTGACGAAGGAAGGCGTCTATATCGCGGCGGCGGCGGGGCTCGCGGCGGGGCTGGCGCTGCTCGCGCGCGGACGCGTCAGGCGGCCGGCAGAAGCCCGCTCAAGATCCTGAACGTCAGGCCCCAGACGACGAGGCCGTCGGGCAGGCCCGCGCACTGGAAGCACGGAACCTCGACGTAGCTGTCCATGATCTTCACCGCGGCGCGGCCCGCGGACTTCGGCAGATCGGCGAGCTTCACCCAGCACACCTGCGCGACTTCCTCGCTCGGCCTCGCGTCCGGCCGCTTCTCGAGCGCGAACACGTAGGGCCGGATCACGACCTTGGGCAAGGTCGGCGAGCGCGGATGGAGGTCGTCGAGCGTCCCGACGAGCGCGGACTTCGGCAGGTCGACGCCGATCTCCTCGCGCGTCTCGCGCAGCGCGGTCTCGAGCAGGTCCGCGTCGCCCGGCTCGCGGCGGCCGCCCGGCAGGCCCATGTGGCCCGACCACGGATCGCCGTCGCGCTCGGCGCGGCGGATAAGCAGCAGCTCGACGCCGTTCTCCCCCGGCACGAGGATCGCGGCCACGGCCGTCGAGATGGAGTCGGGCTCTTCGATGACGGCGGGCTTCCGGCGCGCGAGGCGGTCGCGCAGCGCGTTCAGTTCTTCGGGAAGTGGTTGTATCTGAATTGGAAGAACCCCAGGACGTCGTATCCGCCCTGGTACTTGAGCAGCGCGAGGTCGAAGTTCATCTTGAGGAAGCGGCCGAGCTTGAAGTTGACGAGAATGGGCTTCTTGGCCGCGCCGTTGAATTTCATGACCTCGACGCCGATCGGGTAGTCGGGCTTGATCAGGTAGAACGCGCTCGCGAACGGAAGGGTGCGGGAGCGGACGAGAGGGCCGGTCGTGTCGCGCGCGTAGAAGCGCAGCGCCTCGGGCGAGAGGAACTCCGACATCATCGCGGCGAGGTCGCCGATCGTGCCCTGCATGACGCCGGCGCTCGTTCGAATCGGGCCGAACTTCTTGGAGGTCACGAAATAGACGTCGGAGAGCACGCGCGTGTTCTTCGCGTCGATCTTGACCGACACGGCGGGCGTGTTGACCGTCGGCTGCGGCGAGTCGCGGAAGACGAGCATCGCCTGGCCGCCGACCGCCGCCGCGGGGCGCCAGCCGCTCTCGGACTGGATCTGCATCTTGCCGTCGGCCGTGAGCGTCCAGAGACCGATGCGGTCGATGTAGTTCGTCTTGCGCGGCGAGTCGGGATAGTCGTTCTTTCCGTAGAGGCGGCCGATGAAGTACGCGGCGTTGATGTCGAGCGCCATGCCGGGGCCGAGATGACGGCCGGCGCCGCGCCAGGCCGTCGGCGTCAGCAGCACGCCGCCGACCGCGGTCGGAGGCGTCACGAGCTTGGGCTTCGTCGCCTCCTCGGGCTTCGGCTTCTCGGTGACGTCGAAGACGACGCGGACCTGGTTGGTCGAGACGGAGATCGAGGTGAACTCGGC
>CAYVFO010000152.1:0-4346 GCA_964450975.1 uncultured Elusimicrobia bacterium
GAGGTCGTCGAGACCCACTTCCTGTCCGGCACGCTCGTCGTTCCGCGCTTCATCGGGTCCTCGGCGTCGGCGAGCCGGTGCAGCTCGGTCAGCACGAAGCGCGGAACGACGAGCGTGCCGGACAGGAAGTGGGTCTCGACGACCTCGGCCACGCGGCCGTCGATGATCGCGTTGCAGTCGAGAATCTTGAGGTTCGAGCCCCGCTTCTTGCCCATCTTGAGCAGGTCCTTGTCGAGGTCGTCGAGCTCGGGCGCCTTGCGCAGCGCGATGACGAGGCCGAGGACGCCGAACGCGAAGAAGCGGAGGACGGAGTACTTGTCCCAGACCTTGTAGAGGTCCTCGTTGCCGATCTGAAAGACGGAGTAGTCGACGAGGCGGGAGACGATGATGCCGACCGCCGTGCCGAGCACGCCGGTGATGAGCGTGAGCAGGTTGAGCTCGGCGACCATGAACTCGACGGCGACGATGACGAGGCCGACTCCGGCGCCGACGGCGAGGCCCTTGGCGTTCGGGGCGATTCCGGCGAAGTAGACGATGGCGGGACAGGCGAGGACGACTCCGACTCTAAACAGCATGGTATACATGGATCCTCCGACGGAGGTATACGGGAATAGGGCTATTCTACGAAATAGGACGGCGGGGTGACGCCGTTATTCGAGGCCGAAGGCGGCTTCGGCCGCCTCGCGGAGGTCGGAGACGCCGCGCACGGAGATGCCGAGCGTCTTGGGGAGGTCCTTCGCGGCGCGCGAAGGCACGATCGCGCGCTTGAAGCCGGCCTTCGCCGCTTCCTTCAAGCGCGTCTCGAGCTGCGGCACGCGGCCGACCTCGCCGAGCAAAGACACCTCGCCGAGGAGAACCATGTCGGAGGGAACGGACTTCTCGCGCCAGGAGCCCGCGACCGCGAGGCACGCGGCCAGGTCGAGCGCGGGATCCTTGAGCCGGAGGCCGCCCGCGAGCGAGACGAAGCAGTCGCGGTCCTCGAGGCGCAGGCCCGCGTGGCGCTCCATCGCGGCGAGGAGCACGAGCACGCGGTTCAAGTCGAGGCCGGTCGCCATGCGGCGCGGCAGCGGGTATTTGGTCGGCACGACGAGCGACTGCACCTCGACGAGCATCGGGCGCGAGCCCTCGAGGGCGACGGAGATCGCGCGGCCGGGCGCCGACGTGCGGCCGAGCTCGGAGGCGAAGAACGCGGTCGCGTCCTTCACCTCGCGCAGGCCGGATTCGCCCATCTCGAAGAGGCCGAGCTCGTCGGTCGGGCCGAACCGGTTCTTCTGCGCGCGCAGGACGCGCAGCAGATCGTGGTTCTCGGTGTCGAAGTAGAGCACGGTGTCGACGATGTGCTCGAGCACCTTCGGGCCGGCGAGCGAGCCGTCCTTCGTGACGTGGCCGAGCAGGAAGACGACGGTGTCGCGCGCCTTGGCCGCGCGCACGAGCTCGGCGGCGCACTCGCGCACCTGGCCGACGGAGCCGGGCGCCGACGCGAGCGCGGGATGAGTGACGGTCTGGATCGAGTCGAGCACGATCGCCCAGGGCTTGACCTGCTCCATCGCGGAGAGGATCTTCGCGAGCGACGACTCCGAGACGAGGTAGAGCGACTCCGACGAGATGCCGAGGCGCTTGGCGCGGCTCGAGACCTGCCGGAGCGACTCCTCGCCCGAGGCGTAGAGCAGCGGCCCGCGCTCGGCGAGCTTGGCGGCGGCCTGGAGCATCAAGGTGGACTTGCCGATGCCGGGCGGGCCGGCGAGCAGCACGACCTGGCCGGGGACGACGCCGCCGCCGAAGAGGCGGTCGAGCTCCGGCATGCCGACGGCCGTGCGGGTCTCGGGCGCCTCTTTGGCGTCCTTGAGCGCGGTGACGGCGGAGGAGAACGAGGTCAGCTGCCCGCGCGCCTCGGCGACGGACTCGGTCAGGGCGCCGGGCCGGGACTCGACGACCTCCTCGGCCATCGTGTTCCACTCCGAGCAGCCGGGGCACTGTCCCATCGGCTTCATCGCGGAGTGTCCGCAGGCTTGGCAGCGGTACAGCGTCTTCAGGCGGGCCATGGCCGCCAGTATAGCCGATTTGCCGGATTAGTACAAGTGTTCGAAATCAGCGGATCAGGACGGCGAGCGCGTACAGGTCTCCGTTCGGGGCGAGGTACCAGTCGACGATCGTCGAGCCCTGCAGCGAAGGACCGGCGACGTCGGCGATACCCTCCCGGGCCCGGTCGCCGGCGATCGCCTGGTCGAGGCCCGAGCTCGCGATGCCGCGCGCCATGCCGACGCCGAAGACGTAGGTCTTCCCGTCGAAGTCTTCCGACCACGAGACGCGCTGGTTCGGGCTCGTGACGCGGCGCGACCAGCCGGGTCTGCGCGATTGGCGGGCCTGGAGCAGGCCGGGCGGCTCGCGCAGCCGCTCGGCGACGCGGTCGGCGCGCGCCTCCCACGCGAGAGCGGAGCCCGGCGCGGTCAGCAGGACGGCGAGAAGCCAGTGGCGCATACCGACAGGATAGCCCCGGCGGGAGCGCCGCGCCATCAAAGGCGCGTCAAGCGCGGGTGACTACTTGTTGCTGGAGCGGCCGCGGGAGCCCGCGGCGCCGAAGGAGGCGAGGCCGAAGAGGTACGCGATGTCCGTGTCCTCGAACATGACGTTGACCCACGTCTGGTAGCGCGGGACCTCGGCGATGTCCTCGACGCGGCCGCCGAGCTTGACGTGCTTCTGGATCTTCACGCTCGCGGCGAGGTCGTACGCGGGCTTCTCGAACCGGCGCCCCGAGATGATGCGGTTGCGGCCGAAGTCGTGCGCCTGCGCCATGACGGAGACGCGGCCGAGCAGAGGATCCTTGTAGAACGGCGTGAGGGTCACGCGGCCGCCGCCGCCGGAGCGGATCACGCCGACGCCGACGTCGTACCAGCCCTTCTCCCAGCCGAGCAGCGCGTCGATGCGGTTGGGCTGCGCGTAGTCGGGCGTGTTGTTTCGAGCGGCGTCGTTGAGATTGGCGAGGTTCGAGCCGCCGACGTAGTAGTAGCGGCCCTCGCGCGGCGAGATCTTGAGGCCGATGTCCACGCGCGAGGTGCGCACGGCGTGCTCGTAGCGCCAGTCGTAGTTCCAGTACACCTTGAACTGGTTGAGGCGGCTGAACGTGTCCTTGAGGGTGCCGACGGTCTCCTTGAGGTCGTTCTTGATCTTCTCGTCGTGGATCAGCGCGCCGACCGTGCCGGAGCTCGCGTTGATGCTCGCCATCATCACGTTGGACTTGGCGAGCAACGCGTCGAGCTTCTGGGTGATGTCGTCGGTGCGCTCGAGAGCGCTCTCGAGCTTCGGCTTCGTCGTCTCGATGAGGTCGTTGAGGTTCGCGGTCATCTCGCGGACGTTCGCGACGGTCTCGGTCAGGTTGTCGGCGAGGGTGCCGCGCGGGCCTTCCTTGGTCAGGCTGTCGAGGAGCTTCTCGACCTTCGCGAGCGCCTTCGTCAGCGACTTCTCGATGGAGACGGGATCCTCGCCGCGCACGGTCGAGTTGGCGGCGATCACGCCGGAGGCGCGCTTGCCCTGGTCGACCTGGAGGTACTTCGAGCCGATGATGCCGGTCGAGCCGATCAGGAAGACCGCGTCCTGGTAGATGTCGACGCCCTTGCGGATCGACATGATGACGCGGGCGCCGCCGTCCACGAGCTCGATCTGGCGTACCTGGCCGACCTCGACGCCGGAGAGCTTGACGGGCGCGTCCTTCGAGAGGTTCGCGACGTCGGAGAACTGCGCGTAGAGGGTGTAGCGCTTCTCGAAGGTGACGTCGCCGAGAAGGAAGATCGCGGTGGCGAGGAGGGCGAGGCCGCCCAGGACGAACGCGCCGACTTTCGTCTCGAGGGACATTTAGGCCTTCTTCCCCCCGGCGTGGGCGTGCGCGTCGTCGGCCTCGAATTCCTTGAGCTTCATCTTGATCGGGCCCTGGCTCAAGCCGTCGACGAACTGGCGGACGTAGGGGTTGTCCGTGATCTTGATGACGTCCGGGTGCGCGACCTGCAGCACTCTGCCCTCGTGGAACATCGCGATTCGGCTGGCGACTTTGTACGCGCACTTCATGTCGTGCGTGACCATGATCGCCGTGACCTTGAGCTCCTTCTGCAGGTCCAGGATCAGATCGGCGATGACGTCCGTCATGATCGGATCCAGGCCCGTCGTGGGCTCATCATACAAAATGTACGAAGGCTGGGCCGCGATGGCCCGGGCGAGGGCGACGCGCTTCTTCATGCCGCCGGACAGCTCCGCCGGCTTGAAGTCCTCGACATCCTTGAGGCCCACGAGCGCGAGGCAGTCCGAGGCGATCTTGCGGTATTTGCCGGTCGGGATGTCGGTCAGATAGCGCAGGC
>CAYVFO010000152.1:4356-5891 GCA_964450975.1 uncultured Elusimicrobia bacterium
TCCTGGAAGAGGTAGCCGAACTTGCGGCGGTACTCGGCGATCTCGCGCTCGGTCTTGAGCTGCGCGACGTCGATGCCGTCGACGACGATCCTCCCCTCGTCGGGATGGTGGAGGCCGATCGCGCACTTGAGGAACGTGGACTTGCCGCAGCCGGAGCCGCCGATGATGACGAGCGTCTCGCCGGTCTCGACGCGCAGGTCGATGCCGCGCAGGATGGTGCGCGGGCCGAACCTCTTGACCACTCCCTCGGCATCGATCATCAGGTGATGCCGAAGGCGTTGAGCAGCGCCGTGACGAAGTAGTCGAGGATGAGCACGAGGGTCATGCTGATGACGACGGCCGCGGTCGTGGACTTGCCGACGCCCTCCGCGCCGCCGCGCGTCGTCACGCCCTTGAAGCAGGAGACGAGGCTGACGACCGCCGCGAAGACGAAGGTCTTGAGGAAGCCGTGCACGAAGTGCCGGACCTCCATGTTGTTGACGATGTCGTTCCAGTAGACGGTCGCCGGGATCTGGTACTTCGCCTTCGCGACGAGGTAGCCGCCGAAGATGCCCGTGAAGTCGGAGACGACCGTGAGCAGCGGCAGCACGACGAGGAACGCGAGGAAGCGGGGGATCACGAGGTAGCGGATCGGGTCGGTGCCGAGCGTATAGAGCGCGTCGATCTGCTCGGTGACCTTCATCGTGCCGAGCTCGGCGGCGATCGCGGCGCCGGCGCGTCCCGAGACGACGATCGCGGTCATGACGGGCGCGAGCTCCATGACGAGGGAGAAGGAGACGACCGTGCCGACGAACAGAGGCTCGTTGAAGAAGTGCTTGGAGGACGCGCCCGTCTGCAGCGCGAGCACCATGCCCGTGAAGAAGGCGGTCATCGACGTCACGGGAAGGGACTCGACGCCCACGCGTAGCATCTGAATCAAAGTCTGCCGCCATTCGATCTGCGAGCGCCGCATCCACGACGCCGTCGAGCGGATGAGGAACGCGAACTGGCCCGTCTCCTCCGCGGTGTCGAGGATGAACTTGCCGAAGCCGCCGACGGCCGCCGCGATCATCCGTTCACCCCGACGCGCGGCACGCGCGAGGAGATCGCGGTCGCGGTCTCGTACGGGATCGTGCCGCACAGCTTCGCGAGCTCGGCCGCGCGGATCTCGGCGCCGTCCTGGCGTCCGATGAGGACGGCGTCGTCGCCGACGCGCGCGCCCGGCACGGAGCTCACGTCCACCATCGTCTGGTCCATCGTGACGCGCCCGACGACGGGGCAGCGGCGGCCGCCGACGAGCACGGACGCCTTGTTGGACAGCGCGCGCGGGTAGCCGTCGCCGTAGCCGATGGGCAAGGTCGCGACGCGCGTCGGCTTCTTCGCGCGCCACGTCGCGCCGTACGAGACGGCGGCGCCCTTGGCGAGCGTCTTCACGTACACGAGCTTCGACTTGAGCGAGAGGACGGGCTGGAAGCCCTCGTAGAGGCCGTAGGCCGCCAGCCCGGGCCGGACCATGTCGAAGCGCGAGGCCTTGTGGCGCAGAGCCGCCGCGGAGT
>CAYVFO010000153.1:0-5886 GCA_964450975.1 uncultured Elusimicrobia bacterium
GTCGAGTCCATCTGCCCCGCCATGATGTCGCGGAACGGCTTCTTCGTGCCGCGCATGCCGAAGACCTGGAACTTCGACGTCGGCAGAAAGAGCGGCGTGAAGAACGGGAAGCCCTGGATGTGGTCCCAGTGCGTGTGGCCGATGAAGAGCTTGCCCGTGACCGGCTTTCCGGCGGCGCGCTTCATGAGGTCGAAGCCGAGCTCGCGGATGCCCGTGCCCGCGTCGATGATGAACGTCTCGCCGCCGGCCTCGAGCTCGACGCACGGCGTGTTGCCGCCGTAGCGGACGGTGCGCGGACCGGGCGCGGCGATCGAGCCGCGGACGCCCCAGAACTTGACCTTCATCTCGGGGGGACCGGCATCGCGATCATCTCGTCGACGCGCCGGTTGAACTCGGCGACCTCGAACGGCTTGACGATGTAGCCGTCGGCGCCGGTCTCCTCGACGGCCGTGCGCACGTCGTGCTGGTAGGACTTCGAGGAGGAGATGAGGACCTTGGTGCTCTTGAGCTCGGGGTCGGCGCGCAGGCGCTGGCACACCTCGAAGCCGTGCATGCGGGGCATCAGCAGGTCGAGCACGAGGAGGTCGGGCCGGACCTTGCGGACGGTCTCAAGACCCTCGGCGCCGTCGCAGGCGGTCGAGACCTCGTAGCGTCCGCGCAGGAGCATCGCCATGAGCTCGCGCATGTCGTCGTCGTCATCGACGACCACCACCTTCTTCACCCGCCCAGTGTAGCGGTCGGACGGCGGCCGCGTCAATGGTTGTCATAAAATCATCAAAACCTTCCTTGACCGCCTCGGGCGGAAGGGCTACCCTTCGTGAATGCGCCGGTTCTTCGCTCTGTTGCTGTCGTGCCTGTTGGTCGACGGCGCCGCCGCCAATCCGTTGGCCTATGTCCTGGCGAGCCAGGAATCGGCTCCTGAAATCTCCGATCCCGCCGCTTCGAGCGCCCGTGAATCGAGCGGTGAGCCGGGAAGCGAGGGCGAACTCGATGCCGCCGACATCGGCAAGCTGGCCGGCCGGCTCGAGACGATCGCGCTGGGCTATGAGACCTTTCGCGCCCATCTCGACGCGAACACCGCCGCGCTCGTCGAGTACACGGCGCCGCAGGGCTTGATCCAAAATCCGGCCGACCGCGCGCAGACCTTGGATCGCGTCTACCGCGCGCTGGCCGTGCTCGACTATACGCGGGCGCTGCGCTACGCCGAGGGCGAGACCTGCGCGCGCGGCCAGCGCCGCGCCTTGCTGCGCTCCTCCGACGGCCTCTTCGCCGATCCGAAGACGGGGGAACTCTCGCCGTGGCTTAAGGCCGAACTTAAGCGTGCCCGAGCGGGCGAGTCTTCGACAGGATTGGTCTCCGCTTCTGCTCGCGAGTGGACTCCGCTCTCGTACTTGAAGACGTTGGCTGAAGCGCGCGCCGCGTCGCGCCTGCTGGCCGATGAGAAGACGCTCGGTGTAGAGCGCGCCAAGGCCTATTGCGCTCGAGGGGCGCTGTACGAGCAGTTGGCTTCGGCCCAGTCCTCTGTGAAGTGGAGCGAGCCCGAACTGCCGGCCGCAGCGGTCATCGATGTCCGTTGGGGGGAGACGCGCGGTACCGGCCTCGCCCTGATCCATGAGGGCAAACCGATCGTACTCGTCTCGGGCAAGCTGACCGAGAACGAATACGAGACGCCTGATCTGTTCGCGAAGTCGGGCCGGAGTATCTCGGCGAGCTATTTGCGCCGTGGCCCCGTATTCTCCGTGCTGTCCGTTCAACCCGCTCCCGACCTTGTCCCGCTCGCGTTGCCCGAGAAGTCCAATGTGAGCGAGCAGGTCGCCTATTCCATCGGCCATCCCATCCAGGGAGGCCCTTGGTCGGTCACGCGCGGACTCTCCCGATCGGAGAACGGCCGGCTGCGCGCGGACGCCGCGATCGACGAGGCTCAGGCCGGTGCCCCGTTGTTCGATGCGGCGGGCCAATTGATCGGAGTCGTGGCCGGGCGCGGGGAGGCTTTCGAGATCGGGAGCGTCCGCCGCTGGCTCGATGACCCTCGCCAGGAGCTGTCTACAAAAGTAGACACATCTTCTGAGGAGATGGGTACGGGGGCCCTGCTCACGGCGTCGGCGACCTTCGCGCCCAAGGAGACGGGCGGAATCGTCGAGACCGGTTCTTACTTCAACACGAATCCGAGCGGCAAATGCGTGGACGTGCGCGGCTGCGGCCCGCCTCCGAGCTCTTCGGCGGGCCCGTCCTACACGCCGAGCGCGCCCAATCCCTACGCGGGCTGCCCGCCCACGCAGTGCTATCCCGTCTTTATGGCGCCGGTCATGGGATTCTTCGGGCTAATCGGCAAGCTGCTCAAGTCGCCGCCCAAGCGCCAAGCGTACGTTCCAGACAATCGACGTCAAAGCGCTCCAGTCCAGAGCGCGCCGCCGGTCGTGCCGCGCCAACCAGAGCCGCCCAGGGACCCGGTCCGCCCGAGCAGCATAGCGCTGCGCGTTTCGAAATCCTCCCTCGCCCTCGGCGAAACGATCGAAGCCGTCGCCGAAGTCGGATTCGCGGGCAAGGACGGTTCGCCCGTTGGCAAGCTGGTCTCGTTCAGTGTCGTTCCAGTGGGGCTCCTGGACTGCCCTTCCGCTCGAACCGACTCGGCGGGCATCGCTCGCGTGACTTGCCGTACTATTCGTCAACCTTCCGACACTCCGTTCGATCAACTGCAGGACGAGACGCGACGCAGGCTCGGCTTGAAGACCCCGGTCCGGATTCGCGCCAAGCCCGCCAAGGCGGACAAAAACTCGGAAGTTGAGAGGCGGGCCTTCGACCAGGATACGGCTCTCGATCGTGAGGCGGAGAAACATCCTGAGGCCGGCAATGACACGCCTGGGCTGGATAAAGAGTTCCCGGATAGCGAGCCTGTTGAAGTCGTTGTTGAGGGCGATCGCGTGACGCTTGGAGCGTCGATCGGCGGGCTTAACGACAGCAAGGAACTCATTGTTACCGATTCGGCTTGCCCGGATGGCTACGAGCCTCAAGCTGCAACCATGGAAAATCCGAGTGGCACTCCGGGTCAAGGTGGCGGCGGGCTGCCCGAGCAGGAATCCTTGGCGCTGGCGCGGCTATGTGCTGAGGCTGAGGCAGAATCAAAAAAATGCCGCCAGAATGTCGACAGTTGCCGAAGCAGAATATATTCCGAGCGAAATGTTCGGGAAGACGATTGTAACCGGATCGGCTATGGAGAAGGTGGGAACACCGGCAGCCCTGGACAATTGAGTCCGCCTTCTCCATCCAAGCGATCGCGCCCACAGAAAATGCGCTGCGTTCAGTCGAAAGACGCCGGCACAAAAGAGAAGAAGGACTTCGCGAATAAGTCTGAACAGTCGGGTAAAGATGAGCCTGAACCCGTGGGCGGTGAGGCTGGCAAGCCTGTTAAACCGAACGACGAGAGGATGCTCGGTGAAAATGGCGTTCAGGTAACCAGTAAAACGCTCTGGCGAGGTGTCGGGAAAGAACGAATCGATGTTGAAAATCCAAATCCAGGGAAACGTCCGGGACAGATTCATTATCAAGACAACGACGGGAACAAATTCCTGTATGATCCCGCGAAGGGCAATTTCCCGAACGCGCCTAATTCGGTGAATAATAAATTGAGCGAGCCTGGATTTGGACGGGCCATACAGCGAGCGCTTCGAGACTATTTAGGAGTGAGATAGCGTGCGAGCGAATAGCAGAATGCGGCAATTCATCAAACAGCTGCCTCCCGGAAAGGACGAGTCTTACCGCGCGGCGTTCACGCAGGAATTATTCGAACTTCTTAATTCAAAGCTCGAGCGCGCTGGTGATGCACTGCTGATGTCGTCATTGGCGCGCCGTTCGGGGAACTCGAAAATTTCGGATTTCCCGGATGCTACTGGATACGAGTGTTACGTCAATCATGTCCGTCTTGACGATCATCTTCTTAAACCCTTGAGCGGTGATGATTTGTTTGCCGCGGCGCTTGGGGTGACGAAAGAACTGCGGTCCAAGCTGCGTGATGTTGGGGATGGTAAGACATTCCGATTGATCCTGAGCTGCAATGAAGACGGTGCGGGATTGAGGTTCCATGCTTTAAGACCGAAAGAAAATTGGTTGACGGCCGATCTCGAGTCGTATGGTGAGCGGCTTTTGGTCACTGATAGCACGGATACCGATTGGATTGAAAAGCTCAGATGAATGCCTATATTTCAGGCGTGAGGCATAGGTGATAACAGCCCATCGTTACGAAGCGAGCTTCCGCGTCAGTGGAGTCGATGTTGATCCAGACGCTTTGTCGGCAAGGGCAGGGATTTCTCCAGATGCCACGCGCAGAAAGGGAGATCGTAAATCGGCAGATAAGACATGGCCCGATTCTATGTGGGAAATCCGCTCAAAGGCGCAGGAAAACTCGGACTTGGCGGTCCACATCGAGAACTTAATTGCTCGAATCGCGCCAAAAATAAACGAGATCAGGGCGGCTGGGGGAAAAGGTGCGAAGCTCTTCTTCTGGTGCGCGCACTTCACAAACGCAGAAGAGGGGTTTTGCGGCGGGCCAGAATTGAAGTCGGAGCTGCTTTCAAAGATCGGTGAATTGGGCATCGACCTGCACCTGCAGACCTATTCAGGGACAGAAATGTGATGCGTTGGAATATTCGCTGATGCTTCCGTCGATCGAGGATTGGCTCTCCGCGTCCTGGGCGGACTTCAAGCGCCGCTGGGGCGCGCTCATGGTCGTCGTCGGCGTGAGCGGCCTCGTCACCGCGTTCGGAGTCCTCCTGCCGCTCGTCCCGGCGGGGATCGCGCAGCTCCTCGGCGCCGCGTCGCCGTGGCTGATCTGGGGCGGCGCGTCCTTCGCCGCGCTCCTCATCGGCCTCTGGCTCTCGACGTGGGCGCAGGCCGCCGCGCTGCGCGCCGCGACGACGGACGCGGGCGCCTCCGACGCGCTCTCGTACGGCTGGAAGAAGACGCTGCCGTTCATGGTCGTCTTCGGCCTCGCGACGTGCGCGATCGCGGGCGGGCTCGTGCTGCTCGTGCTGCCGGGCCTCGTCCTCGCGGGGCTTCTCGCGTTCGCGCCGTTCTACCAGATGGACGGCGAGGCGGAGGGAATGGCCGCGCTCGAGCTCTCTTGGGCGCGATCGAGGCCTCACCTCGGCGCCGTCCTCGTCCGGCTGCTGATCGCGTGGCTCATCACCTTGGCTCCCGGCTGGCTGCCGTGGATCGGCTGGCTGATCGCGCCGTTCTGGGCGCCGTTCGGGCTCGTCGCGCTCGCGCGCCTCGCCGCCGATCTCAAGACGGCGTCGCCGTCGCCGGAGAAGCCCGCGGGCGCCGTACCCGCCGTCTGGGGCGCCACCGCGCTCTTGTGCCTCGCGCTCGGAGCGGGCGCCTACGGCGCGGCGCGCGGCGTCTCCGCGCTGATGGGCCAGTACAAGTCCGGCGCGCTCGCGGCGAAGGCGCCCGACGAGGCGACCGCGCGCGCGCTCCTCGCGGTGCTGCAGGGCAAGGCGACCGCCGAGGACAACGAGAAGGCTCTGTCGTACGCGATCTCGTTCTCGTCGACGGGCGCGATCGCGCTTCCGCCCGAGCCGCTTCCCGATCCGGCGCAATCGACCGAGCCCCGGCCGTGAAGGGCGGACGCGCCGTCGTCGTCCTCGGCGCTCTGGCCGCGTTCGTCCTCCTCGGCTGGGTGGTGGGCTCGCGCATCGACGAGGTCCGCGCCGCCGCCGAGGGCTTGAGCTGGGGCTGGGCCGCCCTCGCGCTCGTCTTCGCGCTCGCGAGCCACGCGATGGGAGGCCTCGCGCTCTCCGCGGTCCTCGCTTTGCTCGGCCACCCGTTGTCCGCGCCGGCGGTGCTCGGCATCGGCCTCGTCTCGACGACGGCGAACTACGTCCTCTCGAC
>CAYVFO010000154.1:0-5847 GCA_964450975.1 uncultured Elusimicrobia bacterium
GAAGGCGATGATGGGCATGGGCAAAGCCACGACGAGCCGCCAGGACGCGCTCGGCGTGCTCGCCGCGGTCGACGAGGGCCACTCGGGCGCGTGCGCGAAGGCGCTCAAGGCCGAGCGCGAGGCGATCGTCGAGGCGACGGACTCCTCGATCCGTCTCGGCGACGCGAAGAAGTAGAGCCGCCTAGGCGAGCAGCTTGCGGGCGGCGAGCGCCGCCGCGAGCCCGGCCAGCCCGATGATCCAGCCGATGGGCGCGCGCTTGGCGCCCTTTTCCTCGCCGCCGCCGAAGCCGAGCATCGCCGGCAGCTTGGCCAAGAAGCGCGCCGGCGCCGACTGAGGCGCCTCCGCCTTCTTCGCGGCCGCGACGGGAGTCGCCCCCGCCGCGACGGTCTGGTTGGCGAGATGCGCCGTTTCGTCTCCGCCCTCGAGCACCTCGTTCGGGACCGTCGGGCGCGCGCGTCCCGGCGCGGCCGCGGTCTCCGTCTCCTCCTCGTCCTCGTCGCCGTAGCCCGCGGCCTCGAGCAGGCTCTTCCACATCATGCGCGCGCTGCCGGGCTTCACGAAATCGTTCTTCTTGTAGCTCGCCTCTTCGGCGTGCTTGTTGCAATCGCCCGAGAGCTTGTCGCAGGACTTGCTCCAGACGAGGTCCTGGCGCTGGTCCTTCGTCATGCCGACGTCCTTGAACTGCGGCCGGTCCGGGTTCTTCGAGAATTCCGAGCGCAGGCTGTCGTAGTCCGAGCGCGAGATCGCCTGGAAGAACTGCGGATACTTCGAGAGCGCGCCGGGTTCCCTCTCGGCGGCGGCCTTGAGCTCCGCGATCTCCTCCTTCGTCGCGGGCCCGCCGTCCTTGCGCCGGAAGCGGAGCGAGCCGTCGGGCGCGCGGTCGGCGACGAGGCCGCGCGACGCGAGCAGATCGGAGTACGGCCCCATCCACGACGAGATCTCGCCCGCCGACGGGCCCGGCGCCGCTGGCGCGCCGGGAGCGGGGAGGAACTCGCCCGGAGTCGCGACGCCGGGCGCGCCCGGCTTGAGCGCGCCGGCCGGGCCGAGTCCGCCGCGGCCGCCGAGCAGATCGGCGGCCTTGCCGGCGCCGCCGAGGCCGGCGGCGAGGTCGGCGTTGCTCTTGGTCATCGCCTTCATCTGCTGCGCCATCTTGGAGGCGGCCTTGTTCGCGGAGGAGCCGCGCGATTTCGCCGCGGCCTTCGTCTTCTTGACCGCGGAGGGGGCGGCCGGCGTGCCCGTCGTCGTGCCCCCGGAGGTCGAGGGCGTGTAGCCGCCGCCCGCGCTGTTGAACCAGCCGCCGCCCGTCGAGTCTGGGGTCGTCCCGCCGGCGGCTCGGGGCGCGCCGGCGCCGGGGGCGCCGCCCTGCGGCCGGCCGGGCTCGACCTCGACGTTTTCGTCTTCTTCGGGCTGATCGCCGGCCTCGAGGGCGTCTCTGTTTCTCGCGTCCACCTCGGCGAGGTCGTCGGAATCCTGGGGGACGGCCGGCGGCATGAGAGGCCCGTCGGGCTCGTAGTCGTCGGCGCGGACGGGGGCGATGAGGCAGACGGCGAGGAGGAGGGCCCTCACCCTCGGAGTATAGTCGGGCCGCCGAGGGGCCGCAAGGCTAGGCGCGCGTCCTCACGCGCCCCAGATCCTCGACGAGCCGGGCGCCCCAGAGGTAGATGTTGTTCTCGCGCACCGCCTCGCGCATGCCCTCCCAGCGCCGGCGGCGCTCGTCGGGCTCCATCTCGACGGCCTCGCGCAGCGCGCTCGCGACGCGCTCGACGTCGTACGGGTTGACGATCAAGGCGTCGCGCAACTCGCGCGAGGCGCCCGTGAAGCGCGAGAGGATCAAAGCGCCTGGTTCGGTCCGGTCGCTCGCCACGTATTCCTTCGCGACGAGGTTCATGCCGTCGTGCAGCGACGTGACGACGCAGAGGTCCGCCGCGCGGTACCAGCGCGCGATCTCCGTGCGCTCGTGGTGCGCGACCGCCAGCGCGATCGGCCGCCAGCCGCGGCTCGCCGAGGTCTGGAAGCGCGCGTTGATCCGGAGCGCCTCGCGCTGGATGTCGTCGACGAGGTCGCGGTAGCGGGGGATCGTCGTGCGGCTCGGCGCGCCGAGCTGGGCGAGCGTGAACCGCCCGACGTACGCGGGGTTCTGCTCGAGGAACCGCTCGACCGCGAGGAAGCGCTCGAGGATGCCCTTCGTGTAGTCGAGCCGGTCCACGCCGAGCGCGAGGATCGCGCCGCGCGCGCCGATCGAGCCCAGGAGCTCCGCCTTCGACGGAGCCTCTCCCGCGTTCTCCTCCATCGCGACGCTGATGGGATACGGCTTTACGAGCGTCGTGTGCTCTCCGCGCCGTACGCCGAAGCGCTCCCAGTCGATGCGGCACTCGATCGCGCGGTCCACGGTCTCGAGGAAGTTGTTGCAGTGATACTGGATGTGGAAGCCGAGCACGTCGGCGCCGAGCATGCCGTCGAGAATCTCGCGCTGCCAGGGGCAGATCGCGAACGCCTCGGGGTTCGGCCACGGGATATGCCAGAACAGCGAGACGCGCGCGTCGGTGCGCGCCTGCTTGATCATCCGGGGCAGCAGCGCGAAATGGTAGTCCTGGATGAGCACGCACGGCTCGACGACGCCGTCGATCTCCGCGAGCACGGCGTCGGCGAACTTGCGGTTGACCGCGTGGTACTGCGCCCAGTCCGCGGCGCGGAACTGCGGGCGCGCGTGGGCGATGTGGCACAGCGGCCATAGCCCCTCGTTGGCGAAGCCGTAGTAATAGCCCGACTCCTCCTCGCGCGTGAGCCAGACGCGCTTGAGGGTGTAGGACGGCTCCTCGGGCGGGACGCGCACGCGGTCGGCGGCGTCGACGGTCTCGCGGTCGGCCTCTCCCGCGCCGTGCGCGACCCAGGTGCCGCCGCACGCCTTGAGGATCGGCTCGACGCCGGAAACGAGGCCGCTCGCCGGGCGCAGCACGCGGACGCCTCCGCCGTCCCGCACGTGCAGGTACGGCTCGCGGTTGGCGACGACGACCATCGGGCGGCCGCGCAGGCGCTCGCGCGCGTGCTCCTTGAGGCGCTCCGGCGTCCACAGAGACTGGCCCGCGTGCCGGAGCCGCGCTTCCTCCTCGGCGGCGGCGCGCGCTGCGTCGAGGCTCCGCGCGAGATGCGCGGCTTCGGAGGCGAGCGGCGCGAGCAGCCCGCCCGCGGGCGGCGCCCGGCCGCCGCCGAGCCCCGAGCGCTGCAGGCGCATCCACTCCGCGGTCCGCTCGATCGGCGCGAGGATGTCGAAGCGCACGATCCACAACGTGATGCCCGCGATCAGGAGGACCTGCGAGAGCAGGCGGAAGAAGCCGCGCCGCCAGACCTCTCGCACGCGCGCCTCGACGAACGCCTCGTCGTGATAGGGCGGCTTGCCCTCGGCCGCGCGCAGCGCGACCATGTCGGAGCGCTCGCGTCGCGCCGCGAGCCAGGTCCAGCCCGCCGACACGAACGCGGCCGACAGGACGAGCGAGACGACGAGGCGCGTCGTGACGCGCGTCACGGCGCCGCCTCCGTCGGGAGGAGGTTCGCGGAGCGGGCGAGCGGCGACGGCAATGGAACGGCGAGCGTAAAATGTCTCATGGAATCCCCAATGGGCGCCCGGAAGGGCGCGGATCACGTCCCGGCGGACTTAAGCCGGGACGGGCGGGGCGCGGCTGGAGGGAGCGGCGGATGCGAACGGCCGGAGAAGAGGGGGGGCGGCGACGGCGCGGGCGATGCGCGCCGTATTCGGATGGAGGCTCGGCGCGGCGACGGCCGCCAGCGCCGGCGCGGAGACGTCGGGCGTCTCCTTGAGCGCGCGGGGAATCTTGGAGAGGCGCTTCGGCAGGGCCGCTTTCGGCGGCGACAGCCGGGTGGTCCGGCTCGCGGGCTTGTCGAGCGCGGGCTGGCGCGTGCGGTGAATGCCGGTGCGCGCGCCGTCGTGAAGCAGGAAATACAGGCCCCGCGACGGGAACGCGCCCGAGAGGAACAGGAGGATGGGAAGCAGGCCGCGGAGCCGTCTCACGAACATAGTGTAGACGTTAAATCGGGTACACGCCATATGTTCTAGAATAGGTCCGTGGCCCCTCAGCCCCTCCGTCTTTACAACAGCCTGACGCGGTCGAAGGACGCTCTCGCGCCCTCGGCCCCGCCGGCCGTGTCGCTCTACACCTGCGGCCCGACCGTCTACAACTACCAGCACGTCGGCAACTACCGCACGTACATCTTCGAGGACCTGCTCGTCCGCACGATGAAGCTGCTCGGATACGCGCCGAAGCGGGTGCTCAACATCACCGACGTCGGCCATCTGACGAGCCAGGGCGACGAGGGCGAGGACAAGATGGAGGTCGGCGCCGCACGCGAGGGCAAGACCGCGTGGGACATCGCCGAGTTCTACACGAAGGCCTTCCTCGAGGACTGGAAGAAGCTCGGCCTGACCGATCCCGACGAGATGCCGCGCGCGACCGGCTACATTGCGCAGCAGATCGCGATGGTGGCGGAGCTCGAGAAGAAGGGGTTCGTCTACAAGACCTCCGACGGCCTCTACTTCGACACGGCGAAGCTGCCCGACTACGGCAAGCTCATGACGAAGGAGCACCTCGAGGGCCTGAAGTCCGGCGCGCGCGTCGACGAGAACCCCGAGAAGCGCCGCATGACCGATTTCGCCTTGTGGAAGTTCTCGCCCGCCGGGACCAAGCGCCAGATGGAGTGGGACTCGCCCTGGGGCAAGGGCTTCCCCGGCTGGCACATCGAGTGCTCGGCGATGGCTCGCGCCATCCTCGGCGACTCGATCGACATCCATTGCGGCGGCATCGACCACGTGCCCGTCCACCACACCAACGAGATCGCGCAGTCCGAAGGCGCGACCGGCAAGCCGTTCGCCAAGATCTGGATGCACGGCGAGTTCCTGCTCATGAACAACGCCAAGATGGCGAAGTCGGCCGGCGGCTTCGTGAAGCTCGCGGACCTGGCCGAGAAGGGCTATTCGCCGCTCGACTACAAATACCTCTGCTACACCGCGCACTACCGCAAGCAGCTCGACTTCACGTGGGAGTCGCTCGACTCGGCGAAGACCGCGCGCCGCCGCCTGCGCGACGCGGCGCTCGCCGTCGCCTCCGAGGCGCCGAAGCCCGGGGCCGAGGCGTTTTCCGCGCGCTTCAAGGAGGCGCTCGGCGACGACTTGAACGGCCCCGCGGCCCTCGCCGTCGTCTGGGACGCGCTCAAGTCGGACCTCCCCGCCGGCGCGAAGAGGACGTTCCTCGACGAGGCCGAAGGCGTGCTCGCGCTCGGGCTCTTCAAGCCCGAGGCCGCCGCCGACGTTCCGGCCGACGTGCAGGCGCTGATCGACAGCCGCGCGGCCGCCAAGGCGAAGAAGGATTTCGCCGAGTCGGACCGCATCCGCAAGCAGATCGAGGACCTCGGCTGGCTCGTGAAGGACGGGAAGGACGGGTCCAAGGCGGTCAAAAAGTGAGCGGAAAATTCGGCGGCAACAGAGGCGGCGGCGGACAGAAGGGCGGCGGCCATCAGGGCGGCGGCAAGAAATTCGGCGGCAAGAAGTTCGGGAAGAAGTTCGGCAAGCAGGAGCGCTTCGACAAGCCGCGCCACGGCGATCACGCCGAGGGCGCCGAGGACGAATCGCGCCCCAAGACCTCCGAGACGCGCTGGGTCGCCGGCTTCGAGGCCGTGACGTCCGCGCTCGCGAAGACGCCGTACGACGTCCGCGAGGTGTGGATCGAGCACGAGCTCCAGCACCCCGAGATCGGCCGCGTGATCAAGCTCGCCAAGGACGCGGGCGTGACTCTGCAGTACATGTCGCGCCCCGAGCTCGACCGCGCCGCGAAGGG
>CAYVFO010000155.1:0-5768 GCA_964450975.1 uncultured Elusimicrobia bacterium
AAGAGCGCCTGCTCAAGGTCATCTTCGGCAAGAAGGCCGAGGACGTCCAGGACGCGTCTCTGCGCGTTCCTCCGGGCGTGACCGGCAAGGTCATCGCGACGCGCGTGTTCGTCCGCCGCGAGAAGCTCGCGAAGGGCGAGGAGCGCAAGCGCCTCGACGCGATCCAGGAGAAGCTGGACGCCGACCTCCAGACCCTCAAGCAGCACAAGAAGGAATCTTTCGAAGCGCTCGAGAACGTCTCGGCCGCCAAGCGCAAGGACGAGAAGGAGCGCCTCGAGCTGTTCTACGAGGCGATGGACGAGAAGCTGCGCAACGACGCCGCCCGCGAGAAGGAGAACGTCAAGCAGGGCGACGATCTGGCCGTCACGGTCAACAAGGTCGTGAAGGTCTACATCGCGTCGCGCCGCAAGATCCAGGTCGGCGACAAGCTCGCCGGCCGCCACGGCAACAAGGGCGTCGTCGCGAAGGTCCTGCCGGAAGAGGATATGCCGTTCCTCCCGGACGGCACCCCGCTCGACGTCGTCCTCTCGCCGCTCGGCGTCCCGTCGCGCATGAACGTCGGCCAGCTGCTCGAGACGATGCTCGGCTGGGCCGGCAAGACCCTCGGCGTCCAGACGATCAACCCCGTCTTCGACTCCGCGACCGAGGAAGAGATCCACGACACCGTCCGCCAGGCGAAGAAGCACCTCAAGGAGCAGGGCGTTCCCGAGAAGTACCTGCCCACGGACGACGGCCGCATCACGCTCTACGACGGCCGCACCGGCGAGGCCTTCCACGAGAAGGTCTCCATCGGCTACATGTACATCCTCAAGCTCAACCATCTCGTCGAGGACAAGATCCACGCTCGCTCGACGGGACCGTACAGCCTCATCACGCGCCAGCCGCTCGGCGGCAAGGCGCAGTTCGGCGGCCAGCGCTTCGGCGAAATGGAAGTCTGGGCGATCGAGGGCTACGGCGCGGCTTACATGCTGCAGGAGCTCCTGACCGTCAAGTCCGACGACGTCCAGGGCCGCACGAAGATGTACGAGGCGATCATCAAGGGCGACGCGCCTTCGCAGCCCGGCGTCCCCGAGTCCTTCAAGGTCCTCGTCAAGGAACTGCAGGCGCTCGGCCTCAACGTCGAACTCCTCAAGCTCGGAGCCAACGGCTCCGCTGACGGAGCGAAGGCGGCGAAAGAAGACGAGAAAGAAGCGGCGAGGAAATAACGACCATGGCCTTCATCGCGACCCAGGATAAGAAGCTCTCGCTCGGCGGCAAGAAGAAGAGGAAGTCCGACTCCCTCGACTTCTTCGATTTCGACTCGATCCGTCTCTCGATCGCCTCTCCCGAACAGATCACTCAGTGGTCTTACGGCGAGGTCAAGAAGCCCGAGACGATCAACTACCGCACGCTCAAGCCCGAGCGCGACGGTCTGTTCTGCGAGCGCATCTTCGGACCCGCGCGCGACTTCGAATGCGCGTGCGGCAAGTACCGCTGGGTCAAGTTCAAGGGCATCGTCTGCGACCGCTGCGGCGTCGAGGTCACCGAGTCCAAGGTGCGCCGCGAGCGCATGGGCCACATCGAGCTCGCCGTGCCCGTCGCGCACGTCTGGTTCCTCAAGAAGACTCCCTCGCGCATCGGCATCGTCCTCGACATGAAGACGTCCGATCTCGAGCGCGTCGTCTACTACGCGCAGTACATCGTCCTCGACGATCTCGTCGACTCCAACGGCCGCACGGTCTACAAGTCCGGCGACCTCCTCAATGAGGACGAGGTCCGCAAGGCCCGCAACGAGTTCCGCTCGAAGCTCAAGGTGGACATCGGCGCCGGCGCGATCCACACGCTCCTCTCCAAGGTCAAGCCCAAGGAGGAGTCGGCTCAGATCATCGAGACGCTCCAGAACGTCACGTCCGAGGCGGAGCGCTCCAAGCTCATCCGCCGCCTGCGCATCCTGCAGGGCTTCCTCGACTCCGGCAACGCGCCCGAGTGGATGATCCTCACGCAGCTGCCCGTGATCCCGCCCGAGCTTCGCCCGCTCGTTCCGCTCGAGGGCGGCCGCTTCGCGACCTCCGACCTCAACGACCTCTACCGGCGCATCATCAACCGCAACAACCGCCTCAAGCACATCGAGGCGCTGCGCGCGCCCGAGGTCATGATCTTCAACGAGAAGCGCCTCCTCCAGGAGGCCGTCGACGCGCTGTTCGAGAACGGCGCGCGCGGCCGCGTGGTCGTCGGCGCCGGCAACCGCCCGCTCAAGTCCCTGTCCGACATCCTCAAGGGCAAGCAGGGCCGCTTCCGCCAGAACCTGCTCGGTAAGCGCGTGGACTACTCGGGCCGCTCCGTCATCGTCGTCGGCCCGAACCTCAAGCTCAACCAGTGCGGTCTCCCCAAGGAGATGGCCCTCGAGCTCTTCCGCCCGTTCATCATTCGCGAGCTCATGAAGACCGAGAGCCTCACGCTCAAGGCCGCGAAGCGCATGTTCGAGAAGGTGCGCCCGGAGATCTGGGACATCCTCGAGTTCGTCACGAAGAACCACCCGGTTCTCCTCAACCGCGCCCCCACGCTCCACCGCCTCGGCATCCAGGCGTTCGAGCCCGTCCTCATCGAGGGCAAGGCGATCCAGCTGCACCCGCTGACCTGCGCGGCGTTCAACGCCGACTTCGACGGCGACCAGATGGCCGTCCACGTGCCGCTCTCTCAGGAAGCGCAGCTCGAGGCCAAGCTCCTCATGATGGCGTCGAACAACATCCTGTCTCCCGCCTCGGGCAAGCCGATCGCGGTTCCGTCGCACGACATGGTGCTCGGCCTCGCGTACCTCACCAAGGACAAGGCCGGCGAGAAGGGCGAGGGCATGGTGTTCTCGGACTCCTCCGAGGTCGTCACCGCCTACCAGAACCGCAAGGTCGACCTGCACGCCCGCATCAAGCTGCGCGGCGTCAATGAGATCGTCGAGGAAGGCCTCGCCAAGGGCGAGCGCGAGAACCCGAAGTTGTGGAAGGACTTCACGACCGTCGGCCGCGCTCTCTTCAACGAGATCGTCCCCACCGAGCTCCGCTACATCAACAAGCCCCAGGGCAAGAAGGATCTCTCGCTGCTCGTCGAGCGCTGCTACAAGCAGCTCGGCCACTTCCGCACCGTGCAGCTGCTGGACGATCTCAAGAACATGGGCTACCGCTACGCGACCGCGGCCGGCCTGTCCATCTCGGTCTCGGACATGCACATCCCGAAGATCAAGAAGGACGAGATCACCGAAGCCCGCCGCAAGGTCAAGATGATCGAGCAGCAGGCGAAGAACGGCGTCATCACCGAGTCCGAGCGCTACAACAAGATCATCGACATCTGGACGCACGTGACGGAGCGCATCTCCGACGTCATGTTCGACTCGATGAAGGACGACGAGCGCAAGCTCTTCAAGACCGGCGAGCCGCGCTTCAACACCGTCTTCCTCATGGCCGACTCCGGCGCGCGCGGAAGCCGTCAGCAGGTCCGCCAGCTCGCGGGCATGCGCGGCCTCATGGCGAAGCCGCAGAAGAAGCTGACCGGCGGCGTCGGTGAAATCATCGAGCAGCCGATCGTGTCGAACTTCCGCGAGGGCCTCACGGTCCTCGAGTACTTCATCTCCACTCACGGCGGCCGCAAGGGTCTCGCCGACACCGCGCTCAAGACCGCGGACGCCGGCTACCTCACGCGCCGTCTCGTCGACGTCGCGCACGACCTCGTCATCACCGAGGACGACTGCGGCACCATCAACGGCGTTCGCCTCGGCAACCTCACGGCCGGCGACGAAATCATCGAGTCGCTGGACGAGCGCCTGCTCGGCCGCGTCGTGCTCGAGGACGTCGTCGTCACCGTCGCCGACGGCAAGAAGACCACGGAGAAGACGATCGTCGAGTCCGGCGAGTTCGTCAACCCCGAGGCGCAGGCCGAGATCAAGGCCGCCGGCCTCGAGATGGTCCGCGCCCGCTCGGTCCTCACCTGCGAGGCCCGTCAGGGCGTCTGCGCGAAGTGCTACGGCATGAACAACGCGACCGGCCGCATGGTCGAGGTCGGCGAGGCCGTCGGCATCATCGCCGCGCAGTCGATCGGCGAGCCCGGCACTCAGCTGACTCTCCGCACCTTCCACATCGGCGGCGCGGCGTCCCGCGTCTCCAAGCGCTCCCAGGCCGTCACGGTCAAGGGCGGCAAGGTGGAGCTCAAGAACGTGCGCACGATCGAGAACCGCGAGGGCCACGTCGTCGTGGTCTCCCGCGCGGGTATGGCGTTCGTGCACGGCGCGGGCGACCTCGCCGAAGTGCACAAGGTTCCGTACGGCTCGCGCCTGAAGCTCAAGGACGGCGCGAAGATCGAGGGCGGCGCCCTCATCGCCGAGTGGGACCCCTACACGATGCCGATCGTCGCCGAGCACGACGGCTCCGTCACGCTCAAGGACGTCCGCGAGGGCGTCTCTCTGCGCACCGACCTCAACAAGATCACCGGAATCGTCGAGCGCCGCATCATCGAGCAGGAAGCTCGACGCGGCGAGCGCGGCGAGGGCGCGGCCAAGCGCCTCAACCCGCGCGTCGTCGTCGAGAAGGGAGGCAAGGAGGTCGCGGTGTTCCCGCTGCCGACCGACACCATCCTGCTCGCCGCCGAGGGCCAGTCGGTCCACGTCGGCGACATTCTCGCGAAGATCCCGCAGGAAGTCACCAAGTCCAAGGACATCACGGGCGGCCTGCCGCGCGTGTCCGAGCTCTTCGAGGCGCGCAAGCCGAAGAACCCGGCCGTCATCTCCGAGATCGAGGGCGTCGTCGGCCTTGGCATCGGCGCGAAGGGCCTCGTCCAGGTCTCCGTCCGCAACGAGGAGACGGACATGGTCCGCGAGTACCTCATTCCGCAGGGCAAGCACTTGGTCGTCTATGAAGGCGACCGCGTCGGCGTCGGCGAGGCCATCACCGACGGCGCGATCAACCCGCACGACGTCCTTCACGTGAAGGGCATCAAGGAAGTCCAGGAGTTCCTGGTCAACGCGATCCAGGAAGTCTACCGGCTCCAGGGCGTGACGGTCTCCGACCGCCACATCGAGTGCATCGTCCGCCAGATGCTGCAGAACGTCAAGATCGTCAACTCCGGCGACACGCCCTTCCTGAAGGGCGAGATCGTCAACCGGTTCTACTTCGCCGACGAGAACCGCAAGACGAAGGAGAAGGGGGGCAAAGAGGCTCAGGCCGAGCCCGTCCTCCTCGGAATCACCAAGGCGTCCCTGGCGTCGAGCTCGTTCGTGTCGGCCGCCAGCTTCCAGGAGACGACGCGCGTCCTCACCGAGGCCGCGACGACCTCCAAGATCGACTACCTGAAGGGCCTCAAGGAGAACGTGATCATCGGCCACATGATCCCGGCCGGTACCGGTCTCCAGGCCCGTCAAAAGCTCATGGAGCTCGCCGCGCAAGCCGCGCAGGCGTCGCAGCAGTAAGGAGAGATAGAGTCATGCCTACGATCAGTCAGCTCATTCGGCACGGTCGCTCGAAGAAGCGCTCGCGCCCCAAGGCTCCCGCCTTGCAGTCGTGCCCGCAGAAGCGGGGCGTCTGCACGCTCGTGAAGACCACGACCCCCAAGAAGCCGAACTCGGCCCTGCGCAAGATCGCGCGCATCAAGCTGACGAACGGCATCGAGGTCACGGGCTACATCCCGGGCGTCGGCCACAATCTGCAGGAGCACTCGATCGTCATGATCCGCGGCGGCCGCGTCAAGGACCTGCCCGGCGTGCGCTATCACATCCTGCGCGGCGTCCTCGACGCCGCGCAGGATGTGAT